>DASYGA010000183.1:0-4684 GCA_036000265.1 Steroidobacteraceae bacterium
GATCAGCTCGAGACGGTGCTGCTGCAGCTCCTGCGCGGCAGCGGTCTTCCGGGATTGGCCGCCATGCCATCCATTGCGCCGCTCGGCTCAGGAAAGCTGGTACGGCCACTGCTCGCATGCGGGCGCGTGGAGCTCGAGGCCTGGGTGCGTGGGCGCAAGCTTGCCTGGATCGAGGATGATACGAACCTCGATGAGCGCTTCGATCGCAACTACCTGCGGCGGCGGGTGCTGCCTGCCGTGCGCGAGCGCTGGCCCGGTGCCGCGGCGGCGGCGGCGCGCAGCGCACGGCACGCTGCCGAGGCGCAGCGCCTGCTCACAGCGCTCGCGCAGGCGGATCTCGAGCGCGCGCGCGACGGCACCTCGCTGTCCGTGAAGACGCTGAGATCCCTGCCCGCCGATCGGCGACGCAATGTGCTGCGCTGCTGGATCGCCGCCAGCGGCCGCACTGCGCCGGACACGCGGCGCTTGCAGGAGATCGCAGGTCCCCTCATCGATGCGCGCCCCGATGCACATCCGCAGGTGGAGTGGCGCGAGCAAGCCGCAAACGGCGGCCGGGTCGTCGTCATGCGACATGCGGATCTTCTCACGCTCGCGAACGGCGAGCCGGTGTTGGATTCAGCGCTGCCGGGGCCACGCCTCGACTGGCAGTGGCAGCGGTCGGCGCGCTGTGCGCTGCCGGACGGAAGCGCCCTCGAGCTGACGGCGGAGCGGCACGGGCCGATCGACCTCGACGCGCTGCCGCCGCGGCTGGCGATCGCCTGGCGGCGCGGCGGCGAGCGCCTGCGTACACGGCGCGGCGGGCCTCGCCGCTCGCTCAAGAGCTTGCTGCAGGAAGCTCATGTGCCGCTCGCAGAGCGAGCACATCTGCCGTTGATTCTCGCCGACGGCGCGCTGATCGCGGCGGCGGATCTGTGGATCGACGAGTCGGTACGGGCGCCGGCGGAGGCGCGGCACCGCGGCCGCCTCGTGTGGCGCAAGCCGCATCCATAAGCATCTGGAGTGTCGATGGGCGGCTAGTGTGCTAATCTGCTCTCCCGTCGTACTGGCTCTGATCCATCGGGCGCTGCAAGCAGCACTTCTCACGACGGGACACCCACTGATTTAGCTATGGCGCGATTCGTATTCGTCACTGGTGGCGTCGTGTCCTCGTTGGGCAAGGGCATCGCCGCCGCCTCGCTCGGGGCGATTCTCGAGGCCCGCGGCCTGAAGGTCGCCATGGTCAAGCTCGATCCGTATATCAACGTCGACCCGGGCACCATGAGCCCCTTCCAGCACGGGGAGGTGTTCGTGACCCAGGATGGCACGGAGACCGATCTCGACCTCGGCCACTACGAGCGCTTCGTGCGCACGATCACCGGGCGCAACAGCAATTTCACCACCGGCCGCATCTACGAGCGGGTGATCGCCAAGGAGCGCCGCGGCGATTATCTCGGCGCGACCGTGCAGGTGATCCCGCACATCACCGACGAGATCAAGCGCAGCATCCTGCTCGGGGCCGAGAGCGCCGATGTCTGCATGGTCGAGATCGGCGGCACCGTGGGCGACATCGAGTCGCTGCCCTTCCTCGAGGCGATCCGCCAGCTCGGCGTCGAGCTCGGGCGCAACAACTGCGTGTACCTGCACCTCACCCTGGTGCCGGTCGTGGGCGGCTCCGGGGAGATCAAGACCAAGCCTACCCAACACTCGGTGAAGGAGCTGCGCGGCATCGGCATCCAGCCCGATGTGCTGCTCTGCCGCTGCAAGCATCCGCTCCCGGAGGAGCAGCGCCGCAAGATCGCTCTTTTCACCAACGTCGAGGAGCGGGCGGTCATCTCCGCGGTCGACGCCGAGGACATCTACCAGATCCCGATGCTGCTGCACGAGCAGTCGCTCGATGCGATCGTGGTCGACAAGCTGCGGCTCGACGTGCCGCAGACCGATCTGGCGGAGTGGCGCCAGGTAGTGAGCGCCAAGGCGAACCCGGACGGCCAGGTGGACATCGCCATGGTCGGCAAGTACGTGCAGATCCGGGACTCCTACCTGTCGCTGCACGAGGCCCTGATGCACGGCGGGCTGAAGTCGCGCACCCGCGTCAACATCCACTTCATCGAGTCCACCGATGTCGAGCAGCACGGCACCCACGCCCTGAAGGGCATGGATGCCATCCTGGTGCCCGGTGGGTTCGGCGAGCGCGGCATCGAGGGCAAGATCCAGGCGGCGCGCTATGCCCGCGAGCATGGCGTGCCGTATCTCGGCATCTGCCTGGGAATGCAAGTGGCCATCGTCGAGTTCGGGCGGCATGTGCTCGGCCTCGCCGCCGCCAACAGCACGGAGTTCAATCGCGCGACGCCGCATCCGGTGATCGCGCTCATCAGCGAGTGGCAGGACCAGGCCCGCGGCATGCAAACGCGCGATGAGGCCTCGAGCAAGGGCGGCACCATGCGCCTGGGCGCGCAGGAAGTGCTGCTCGGGGCCGGCACCCGCGCCAGGGAGATCTTCGGCAAGGACGCGATCTGCGAGCGCCACCGCCACCGCTACGAATTCAACAACAACTTCCTCGACCGCTACCGCCAGGCGGGCATGCGCTTCTCGGGCTTCTCCCGCGATGAGCTGGTGGAGGTCATCGAGATCCCCGGCCATCCGTGGTTCGTCGCGACGCAGTTCCATCCGGAGTTCACCTCGACGCCCCGCGATGGGCACCCGCTGTTCACCGGCTTCATCCGCGCCGCGCGGGCGCAGCGGGCATCGCTTCTGCCGCAGGCCGCGGGGGCGTGAGCCCATGAAGCTGGCGGGACACGAGATCGGCATCGATCGGCCGCTCTTTCTCATAGCGGGTCCCTGCGTCATCGAAAGCGCGCAGCTCACGCAGCACGTTGCGGGGCACCTAAAGGAGGTCACTGGACGCCTCGGCATTCCGTTCGTCTTCAAGGCGTCCTTCGACAAGGCCAACCGTTCCTCGCGCGCGAGCTACCGCGGCCCAGGAATGGAGGAGGGCCTGAAGATCCTGGAGGGCGTGCGGCGCAGCATCGGTGTGCTCGTGCTCACCGACGTGCACGAGGACACGCCGCTCGATGAAGTCGCCGCCGTGGTGGATGTGCTGCAGACGCCCGCCTTCCTCTGCCGCCAGACTAACTTCATTCTTGGCGTCGCCTCGAGGGGCAAGCCCGTCAACATCAAGAAGGGCCAGTTCCTCTCCCCCTGGGAGATGGGCAATGTCGTCGACAAGGCCCGCTCGACCGGCAACCAGTCGATCCTGGTCTGCGAGCGTGGCTTCTCCTTCGGCTACAACAATCTCGTTTCCGACATGCGCTCGCTGTCGGTCATGCGTACGACGGGCTGCCCCGTGGTGTTCGATGCCACCCATTCCGTGCAGCTGCCGGGCGGCCTCGGCGCCGCCTCCGGAGGCCAGCGGGAGTTCATTCCGGTCCTCGCCCGTGCCGCCGTGGCGGCGGGTGTCTCCGGCCTCTTCATGGAGACGCACCCCGATCCGGCCCATGCCCTCTCCGACGGGCCCAACGCATGGCCGCTCGATCGCATGGAGCCGCTGCTCACCACCTTGAAGGCTCTCGATGAGGCCGTGAAGGCACGGCCGCTCGAGGAGTCGCTGCTTTTACCTGAAGGAGCAAACCGATGACCCGAATCGCCGACATCCGCGGCCGCGAGATCCTCGATTCCCGCGGCAACCCCACTGTCGAAGCCGACGTCATCCTGGATTCCGGCGTCATGGGGCGCGCGGCGGTACCCTCGGGCGCCTCCACCGGCACGCGCGAGGCGGTGGAGCTGCGCGACGGCGACAAGAAGCGGTATCTCGGCAAGGGTGTGCTCAAGGCCGTCGAGCACGTCAACACCGTGCTGAAGTCGGCGGTGATCGGCGCCGATGCGCGCGACCAGGCGGGCATCGATCAGAAGATGATCGAGCTCGACGGCACCGACAACAAGGGGCGACTGGGCGCGAACGCCATTCTGGCCATCTCGCTCGCGACCGCCCACGCGGCGGCACGCGATGCCGGGCTGCCGCTTTATCGATACCTCGCCCACAGTCTTACCGCTGGGCGCGAGCCGGTGATGCCGGTGCCGATGATGAACATCATCAACGGCGGCGCGCATGCCAACAACAGCCTCGATATCCAGGAGTTCATGATTCTCCCGGTGGGCGCGCCGAGCTTTCGCGAGGCCCTGCGCCATGGTGCCGAGATCTTTCACCACTTGAAGAAAATCCTGGCCGAGCGGGGCTTCTCCACCGCGGTGGGCGATGAGGGCGGCTTCGCCCCCAATCTCGGCTCCAACGAGGAGGCGCTCGGGGTCATTCTGCAGGCGATCGAGAAGGCCGGCTACAAGGCCGGCCGCGATATCTGCCTCGGCCTCGATTGCGCGAGCTCGGAGTTCTTCCGCGACGGCAGCTATGACCTCAGGGCCGAGAAGCGCCGCTATTCGAGCGCGGAGTTCACCCGCTACCTGGCCGACCTGGCGGGCCGTTATCCGATCGTGAGCATCGAGGACGGCATGGCAGAGGGCGACTGGGACGGCTGGGCGCAGCTGACGCGCGCGCTCGGCGAGAAGCACCAGCTCGTCGGCGACGATCTCTTCGTCACCAACACCAGGATCCTCAAGGAAGGCATCGAGAAGCACATCGCGAATGCCATTCTCATCAAGCCCAACCAGATCGGCACCCTTACGGAGACACTGGCCGCCATCGAGCTCGCCG
>DASYGA010000227.1:0-5256 GCA_036000265.1 Steroidobacteraceae bacterium
CCGGGTGGGCCTTCTCGATCTCGTCGAACAGGACCACAGAGAACGGCCGGCGGCGCACCTTCTCGGTGAGCTGGCCGCCCTCCTCGTAGCCCACGTAACCGGGCGGCGAGCCGAACAGCCGGGACACCGTGTGCTTCTCCATGTACTCGGACATGTCGAGCTGGATCAGCGAGTCCTCGTCGCCGAACAGGAACTCCGCCAGCGTCTTGGACAGCTCCGTCTTGCCGACGCCGGACGGCCCCGCGAAGATGAACGAGCCACCGGGCCGCTTCGGGTCCTTCAGGCCGGCCCGGGTCCGCCTGATGGCCTGCGACAGCGCCTTGATCGCGTCGTTCTGACCGATCACGCGCTTGTGCAGCTCGTCTTCCATGCGCAGCAGGCGCTGCGACTCTTCCTCGGTGAGCTTGAAGACAGGGATGCCGGTCGCGGTGGCGAGGACCTCGGCGATGAGCTCCTCGTTGACCTCGGCGACCACGTCCATGTCGCCGGCCTTCCACTCCTTCTCCCTGGCGGCCTTCTTGCCGAGCAGCTGCTTCTCGGTGTCCCGCAGCGCGGCTGCCTTCTCGAAGTCCTGGGAGTCGATCGCCGACTCCTTCTCCTTGCGCACCTGGGCGATCTTCTCGTCGTACTCGCGCAGGTCCGGCGGCGCCGTCATGCGGCGGATGCGCATCCGCGATCCGGCCTCGTCGATCAGGTCGATCGCCTTGTCCGGCAGGAACCTGTCGCTGATGTAGCGGTCCGCGAGCTGCGCCGACGCGACGAGCGCGCCGTCGGTGATGGACACCCGGTGGTGCGCCTCGTACCTGTCGCGCAGGCCCTTGAGGATCTCGATGGTGTGCGAGATCGTCGGCTCCGCGACCTGGATGGGCTGGAACCGGCGCTCGAGAGCGGCGTCCTTCTCCAGGTACTTGCGGTACTCGTCAAGGGTGGTCGCGCCGATCGTCTGCAGTTCACCACGGGCGAGCATGGGCTTGAGAATCGACGCCGCGTCGATCGCCCCCTCTGCCGCGCCCGCGCCGACGAGCGTGTGGATCTCATCGATGAACAGGATGATGTCGCCGCGGGTGCGGATCTCCTTGAGCACCTTCTTGAGCCGCTCTTCGAAGTCACCGCGGTACCGCGACCCGGCGACGAGCGCGCCGAGGTCGAGCGTGTAGAGCTGCTTGTCCTTGATCGTCTCCGGCACCTCGCCCTTGACGATCTTCTGCGCCAGGCCCTCGACCACCGCGGTCTTGCCGACGCCGGGAGCGCCCACCAGGACCGGGTTGTTCTTGGTGCGCCGGGACAGCACCTGCATGACCCGCTCGATTTCCTTCTCCCGGCCGATCACCGGGTCCAGCTTGCCTTCGCGGGCGCCCTGGGTCAGGTTCCGGCCGAACTGGTCGAGCACGAGCGAGGTAGACGGCGCCGCTTCCGTGCTCCCGCTCGCCGCCGATCCGGCAGGCTCCTTGCCCTGGTACCCGTGCAGCAACTGGATGACCTGCTGGCGCACGCGGTTCAGGTCCGCGCCAAGCTTGACGAGGACCTGGGCTGCCACGCCGTCGCCCTCGCGGATCAGGCCAAGCAGGATGTGCTCCGTGCCTATGTAGTTGTGACCGAGCTGCAGCGCCTCACGCAGCGATAGCTCAAGGACCTTCTTGGCACGCGGAGTGAAGGGGATGTGTCCCGACGGCGCCTGCTGGCCCTGGCCGATGATCTCCTCGACCTGCTGGCGGACCGCCTCCAGGCTGATGCCAAGCGACTCGAGCGCCTTGGCCGCCACACCCTCGCCCTCATGGATGAGGCCAAGCAGGATGTGCTCCGTGCCAATGTAGTTGTGATTGAGCATCCTGGCTTCTTCTTGCGCCAGGACGACAACCCGCCGCGCCCGGTCGGTAAACCTCTCGAACATGTCGTCGCTCTCCTCACAGCGGGGAACTGGCAGGCTCGGCGTGCCTGCTGCTCCGCATGGTAGCCGCGTGCCCGATCCTGTACTTAACGCGATTATGCGCCACCTACAGAAGAACTTTCCCCGGACACCGCGCCTTCACCCCATCCAACAGCGTGAAGTCGCAGGGTAGTTCCAAGTACGCCGGAAGCGAACGCGCCGCGTGACCAGCGCAGTCCGGCAAGCGGAGGCCTGGCAAGGGAGCGGGCATGACGCGGACGTAAGGGGGATGTAAGACCGTGACGCGGGGAACAGGTAAGCCGGGACGCGGGAGAGGTTAGCGGAGGACGACAGCCGCCCGGGTCTGCGGAACGCCCGGGCGGGCGAACTGGTGATGCTAGTGGGCGGCCTCGTACTCGGCCACGATGTTGGCGGGAATGCGACCGCGCTCATTGACCTTGAAGCCGCGCGACTTCGCCCACTCGCGGATTCGCGCGCTCTGCTCCCGGCCTGCTCCGCTGCGTGCGCGGCGGCGGCGTGCGGGCGCGTTCGACTTCCTGGCGTGGTCGACATAGTGGGCTAGCTCTTTGCGTAGCTCGCCCGCGTTGCCGGAACTCAGGTCGATCTCATAGGAGAGACCGTCCAGTCCAAAGGACACGGTCTCAGTCGCTTCGCTCCCATCGAGATCGTCGACGAGAAGCACCTGCACCTTCTGTGCCATGGATTCAGCCCTTCTGCGGAGCAAACCATTTCGGAAGCTAAAGATATACCCATCGGTAGGCACATTACAATTGACAAGAGCGCACTTTCTCATGGGACATCTGTGGCGCACACTCTCATGACAAGACTAGCTGGTAACTCTAAGTAATCACGCATTCCGTACACAGTTAGCATTAGGCCGTGATCTCAAGTCAGATAAACACGCCGTCGTACGAAATATCAGCTTTCGCTTCGCTCGCCCGGTTCATGTGACCGTTCACTGGTCTGGTGACCATCGACTGCGGCCCGCTTGCGCCGCTTGGGCGCCAACTCGCGGCGCAACAGCATCCATCCGCCGATTAGAAAAGCCACGCAGACAATCGCCGACGGCGCGAGTGCGGCAAGGTCCTGCGTCATGAAGGTCACCTCCGCCCGTGGTCAAGCGGCGGGCGAGCGGTGCGCCGCCCGCACTTGGCACTCTACCTTCGGCCTGGCGCGCCAGGGCCGCCGGAGCCGGCTGGCCCCGCGCTACCGTTCTCTAACGGCTGAGGAAACACAGAATTTACCAGGTCATTGCTCGTGCCCGCGAAATTCGGCAGCCACGCTCACAACCGGAGCAGCATGCGCGTGTTGCCCAGCGTGTTCGGCTTGACGCGATCCAGGTCGAGGAACTCCGCGACCCCGTCGTCATATGAACGGAGCAACTCCGCGTAGACCTCAGGAGCCACTGGGGTTCCGCTGATTTCGGTGAATCCGTGGCGCTCGAAGAAGGACACGGCGAAGGTCAGCACGAAAACGCGCGCTACACCAAGTTGCCTGGCGCGGTCAAGCAACTCGTCCACGATGATGTGGCCGATGCCGGAACCGCGTCTGCTCTCGTCTACCGCGAGCGTCCGGATCTCGGCCAGATCCTCCCACATAACGTGCAGTGCCCCGCACCCGGCAACCATGCCGTCAGCGGAACTCTCGGCGACGCAGAACTCCTGGATGTCCTCGTAGAGATTCACGGTGTGCTTGTCCAGCAACCGTCGCGATCCCACGTTCTCGTCGATCAGCGCGCGGATTACGGGAACGTCCCCGGTGCGTGCTTGCCTGACTATGTACCCCATCGCGGGGACTACTGTAGCGCCATAATTTAATGGGCCAGTAGACGAAGTTGCCATGTCCCGCTTCAGCACGCGATCGGTTCATCACGATCCGGCGTCAACGGCGCGCTCCCATACCACATCCGGCGAATCGGCGAAGGCAGAACATCGCAGCCGTTAGAAAGGCAAAACTTCTAGCGAGTCGGATGGCAGCGGCTTGGCGATCCGATATCGTGCATCGATGTGCGCACGATAAGGAGGGTTGCGCCGCTGGCGGCGACCGCGATCGCGGTTGCCCTGCTGCTCCAGCCAGGCGCTAGCGATGCTGAGACGACCCTGCCGCAGCCGTCTCTCGGCGCGCTCGTCGCGCAAGCGAGGCAGCTTTCCAATCAGGTTGACTCGCTGAGCCAGCAGTTCGACGGCCTGCAGATCCAGATCGCCAACGCGAAGACGCAGGAGCGGCTCGCCAAGCTCGCCGCCGCCCGCGCGCAAAAGGCGATGGCGGGCAGTCAGCTGGCGGTCAGCCAGCTCGCCGCCATGGGCTACATGAACCAGGGGTTCGATCCCACGCTGCAGATGCTGACCAGCGGGGACCCGGGGCTGTTCCTGAACCAGGCCTCGACCGTCCTCGAGATCAACAATCAGGCCGGCATGCGGCTGAGCAACCTGCAGCAGATGCAGATCGCCTCTCAGCGGGCACAGGCGACCGCTCAGGAAGAGATCGCCACGGTCAACAAGCTGCAGGGTCAGATCAACGGCAAGGTCAAGGCCATCCAGTCCAAGCTCGACATCCTGAACAGCTCGGCGATGGCCCAGGCGATGGCGATCTTCGACCAGACCGGTTCCTACCCGGACGTGATACTGCCCGAGGCGACCAATGTGGACACCACGGCGCTGCGCGCCGCGCTGACCCAGCGCGGCAAGCCCTATGTATGGGGCGCGGCGGGCCCGGACTCTTACGACTGCTCGGGGCTGGTCGTCTGGGCCTTCGCCCAGGAAGGCATCTCGCTGCCGCACTACACCGGATCGCTGTGGAATTCCGGCATGCACGTGTCTCGCGACCAGCTCGAGCCAGGCGACCTGGTGTTCTTCTTCGCCGACATCAGCCACGTTGGCATCTACATCGGCAACGGGCTGATGGTGGACGCGCCGAGCGCCGGGCAGGACGTGCAGGTCCAGGCCGTGTTCTGGAACGCCTACGTAGGCGCGGTGCGCATCGCCTAGCGGCCTGGAACCTAGGCGAACCTAGGCGCCGGGCCTGACGAAGGGGAACAGGATCGTCTCCCTGATGTTCTCGCCGGTCAGCATGATCATCAGGCGGTCCAGCCCCATCCCCATTCCGCCGCTCGGCGGCATGGCGTACTCCAGGGCCAGCAGGAAGTCCTCGTCGAGCTGCATCGCCTCCGGGTCGCCCCCGGCAGCGAGCAGCGACTGGGCCGTCAGCCTGGACCGCTCCTCCACCGGGTCGACGAGCTCCGAGTAGCCGGTCCCCAGCTCCGCGCCGAACGCCACCAGGTCCCACCGTTCCGCCAGCCGCGGATCGACGCGGTGCTGGCGCGTCAGCGGGGATACCTCGACGGGGAAGTCGCGGTAGAACGTCGGCGC
>DASYGA010000262.1:0-21848 GCA_036000265.1 Steroidobacteraceae bacterium
GGTTTCTGCCCGTCGTGCCGGCGGGCGCCGTCACGTTCTGGTTCGGCGGCGTTCCTTACTACTACGTGAATCGGGTCTACTACATCTGGAGCCCCGCGTATGAGGGCTACGTCGTGGCCGATCCACCGCCTGTCGCACAAAGCTCTCCGGCTGCGGCGCCGCCCACAAGCGCCGGATCCGCGGGGGACTCACGCGGTGCAATGAGCCTTTTCGTCTACCCGAAGAATGGCCAGACCGAGCAGCAGACGCAGAACGATCGCTACCAGTGTCATGAGTGGGCCGTGGGCCAGACGGGCTTCGATCCCACCAACTCGGCCAATGACACGCAGACCTCCACGGCGACTCCTGAGAGCTACAAGCGCGCCCTGACGGCTTGCCTCGAAGCTCGCGGCTACAGCGTCAGGTGATGCCGCAACAGCCCGCGCGAACGGTATTCCTGTTCGACGTCGACAATACGCTGCTCGATAACGATGCCGTGCAGCAAGACCTGAGCGCGCACCTGGAGCGGGAGTTCGGCCGCACGCAGCGCGACCGCTACTGGTCGATCTTCGAGACGCTGCGCGCGGAGCTCGGATATGCCGACTACCTTGGCGCGCTGCAGCGCTACCGGCTGGAGAATCTCGATGAGCCGCAGCTGCTGCTGATCTCGTCGTTTCTGGTCGACTACCCGTTTGCGAATCGTCTGTACCCGCACGCCCTGGAAGTGTTGGCGCACTGCGGCCGCTTCGGGCCCACCGTCATCCTGTCGGACGGGGATGTGGTCTTCCAGCCGCGCAAGGTGCGCCGCTCCGGCCTGTGGGATGCCGTCGAGGGGCGGGTGCTCATCTATCTGCACAAGGAGCGGATGCTCGAGTCCGTGCAGCGGCGCTATCCCGCAGCACGCTATGTGATGGTGGATGACAAGCTGCGCATCCTGACGGCGATGAAGGGCGCATGGGGCGACTCCCTGACCACCATCTTCCCGCGGCAGGGCCACTATGCGCTGGATCCCAAGCAGATCGCAGCCTATCCCGCCGCGGACGTGACGGTCGAGCGCATCGGGGATCTTCTCAACTTGTCCATTGGCTCAAAGTCGCCTGCGGCGCTTTGAGCGGCCAGCCCTGTGACAGGGATTCATCCCGCGGCTCAGGGAACGGCCGGGAGCCGCTTACTCATTTGCTTTCGAGCTGGCGGGCTCGGCGGCGAGAAATACCAGCGAGCACTCCGCACGCTCGAGCAACACCGAGGCGACGTCGCCGAAGTTGAGCGGATCGCCGGGGCGCGGGCTGACTCCCATCACCAGCACGTCGTGCCGTCCCGCGCCGATCTCCCGCAGTATGGCGGTCTCGGCGTCGCGGTGACTGCGCACCGCCGAGCGTACCTTGACGGAATAGGCGCGGGCGAGTTGCACGATCTCCTCGGTGATGGGGTTGTTGGCCGGCTCCTCCTCGAGCTCGCTCTGGCGGCCGAAGATCGCGCCGAGGCGCTCGCGCAGCGGGCGGCGGCCGGCGTTGCGTCCGGCGATGTGCAGGGCCGTGACCGAGCCGCGCGAGCCCTGAGCCAGTGCCACGGCGAGCTCCGCGCCGCGGCGGGAAATGCTCGTCCCGGACACCGGCACCAGGATGTTGAGCGGTGCCCGCAGCTTCCCGGAGCGGTGCCCGCGCCGCGCGAGCACCACCGCGTAGGGTCCGGAGAATCCGGCGGCGCTCTGCGCAATCGCGCGGTAGAAGCTCGAGCCGCGCGTGGCCGGCTCGCGCCCGATGAGCAGGAGGCCGTACCCTTTGCGATCCTCGGTGCGGATCGCATCGGCGCCGGGCTGCGGCTCCTCCACCTTCAGCGTCAGGTCGAGCGGCTCGGAGCCGCCGTTCTCCGCGCCGCCCCACTCGGCGGCCTCGCGAATTACCGCCGTGGTGTGCTCGGCCGCGGCGCTGTGCGCCGAGGCGTGCTCGAAATGCAGCGCCGTGGCCGGAATCTGCCGCACGCCCGCAAGCAGCCCCGCGAGGCGAGAGGCGAGCTGGCCGCTCGGGCTCGAGTCGGCGGCGAGCAGCAGCCGCTCGACCCGGGAGAGGAAGCCTCGCGCCTCCAGCGCCTCTCGCTCCAGCCGTGCGGCCTCCTCGGGCCGCGTTGGCAGACGCTTGAGCGCCCAACGCAGCATCGGCGGCATTGCAAGGGTCGTTACGAGAGCCATGACCACGATGGCCGTGAAGAAGCTCTCGTCGATGAGTCCCATGGAAAGACCGATGGAGGCGATGATCACCTCCGTCGAGCCGCGGGCGTTCATGCCGCAGCCCACGGCGAGGGACTCCGCGCCCGTGAGCCCCGCGAGCCGGCCGCCGAGCGCCGCCCCGGAGAACTTGCCCACGCTCGCCACGACGATGAGGCCGGCGGTGAGCAGCAGCATGTTGGGACGTCCGAGGGAGGCGACGTTGGTGGCGAGGCCCGCCAGGCCGAAGAACACCGGCATGAAAAGCGCCACGATGAGGCCGCGAAGCTGCTCCTCGATGTGCCGTGTCAGGATGGGCGACTCGCCGATCAGGACGCCGGCGACGAAGGCTCCGAGCACGCTCTGCACGCCGATCGCATCCGTCGCCAGCGCCATCGCCCCCATGATGATGAGGATGGCGGTGATCACCGGCAGCTCGCTCACGAAATGATCGTTCGTCCACCGGATCACGTGGGAGACCAGTCGCCGGCCGACGGTGATACTGAACACCAGGAAAGCAATGGTGCCCAATACGCTGCGCAACACGCCGGGGATGTCGATGCCGCCCTGCTGGGAAAGACCCAGGAGCACCGATACGAATATCCACCCGATCGCATCGTCCATGATGGCCGCCGCCAGGATGATCTGCCCGACCGTGCGGCGGATGAAGCCGAGCTCGCGCACGAGCGCGGCGACGATCTTGACCGAGGAGACGGCGAGCGCGGTGCCGATGAAGAGCGCGAGCAGCAGCCGCTCGTTCGGCTTGACCAGCATCTGCGCCGGCAGCAGCTCGATCGCCAGCACGCCGACCAGAAAGGGCAGGGCGATGCCGGCGAGCGAGACGTTGATGGCGGCGCGTCCGGAGTTGCGCATGACCGAAAGGTCGGTCTCCATGCCGGTCAGCAGCAGCAGGAGGAGCACCCCGAGCTGGGCCACCGCATCGAGCATCGCCTTCTGCGTGGGCGCGTGCGGAAAGAGAGCGAGCTCGGCCGCGGGGGCGATATGGCCGAGCACCGAGGGACCGAGCACGATGCCGCACAGGAGCTGCCCCATGACCGCCGGCTGGCCCCAGCGGGAGAGGAGCTCGCCGAGCAATCGCCCGACTAGCAGCAGCACCACGATCTGCGCGAGGAAGACGGCGGCCGATGCGCCCAGATCCGAAGGATGCAAGCCGGTCACCCCGTTAACTTTTCCGGTGAGAGTCTAGCGGGCCAGTCCGTCCCGAGCATGCCATAATTCGCCGATGCAGCCGGCCGAGCTCCCCTCCGCGCCCGCGAGCGCCCCAGGGTCCCCGGCCTCGCGGTATGCAAGCGCAACGATCCTGATCTGCCGCCCGAATACCCGCCTCGGCAACACCCTGCTGATGACTCCGCTCCTGGAGGAGATCGAAGCCACGCTGCCGTCCGCCCGGGTGGAGATCCTGACGGCCTGTCCGGCCGCGCACGAGGTGTTCCGGGAATTTCCCTCGGTCCGGCGCGTGCACCAGCTCCCCTTTCGCGGGGTTCGCCATCCGCTGCGGCATCTGCTCACGCTCCTTCGCGTCAGGCGGATCCGTTACGACATCCTGATCGACCCATGTCCCAGGTCCTGGACCGCGCGCTTCCTGACGCGGCATCTGCCTGCACGGCTGAAGCTCGGCTTCTCGAGTGCGCACAAGGCCGCGGGCGTCGATACGAGCGTGCCGTTCGAAGGTGCGCCGCCTCACATGGGCGACTACCCGGTGTATCTGCTGCGCCGGGGTCTCCTCGGGCGCGACGAGGCATCGGCGCGGATGCCCTGTCCCAATCTCAACATCCGCCTGACGCCGGCGGAGCGCCTGGCCGCGAGGAGCGACATCGAGCGCATCCTGGGCGCAGGGGGCTCCGGAGCGGTCGTGGCGGTCGCGGCGCACGCGACCGGCGCGAAGCGCTTTTCCGTCGATTGGTGGCGGCGCATGATCGCAAGCCTCCATACGCTGCTGCCCGGTGCCCGGGTCATCGAGATCCGTCCGCCGAGCGGTGTGGCGGCGCTGCCCGAGTTGCCGGCGTACTACTCGGGCCGGGTGCGCGAAGTTGCCGCCGTAGCGGCGGCGGCGGATTGCTTCGTGTGTGCCGACTCCGGCCTGATGCACCTCAGCGCCGCCACCGACGCGACCACGGTGGGACTGTTCAAGGTCACCGAGCCGCGGCTCTACGTACCGCGCCGGGGCGCAAGCTGTGCGCTGACCGCGAGCGACGGCGCGCCGGAGCAGGTCGCGCAGCAGGTCGCCCAGCTGCTTCTCGCGCGCACGCGCTGACCCGCGCCGCTGCGGCCCGCCTCAGATCCTGACTTCCAACCGGCCGGCGAGGAGTGAGCCGCGGTGCGCGCTCGGCCCCACCAGGACCTCGACCGTTCCCGGCTCGAGCAGCGGCTCAAGATCCGGACCGAGCGCGCGCAGCTGCGCGATCGGCAAATGCAGCGTCAAGGTGTCGCGGGCCCCTGGATCCAGGGTGATCTTGCCCACGCCATGCAGCTCCAGAACCGGCGGCGCGATGCGCGACTTCAGGCGCCGCGCGAACAGAAACACGGTCTCCTCCGCCCGGCGGGCGCCGCCGTTCTCGACGTCGACACGGACCTCCACCGTGTCCGCGGCAGCGGCCGATTGCGGGCTCAGCCGCAGGTTGGCCAGCGCGAAGCGTCCATAGGTCAGGCCGTGGCCGAAAGGAAAGAGCGGCTCGTTGGATTCGTCGATGTAGCGGCTGGCGAACGGGCCGGTTGGATCGGCCGGCCGGCCGCTGCTGCGCTGCCCGAAATGGAGCGGTATCTGGCCGACGGCGCGCGGCCAGCTGATCGGCGTGCGGCCGCTCGGGGAGAGATGCCCGGTGACGATGTCGGCGAGCGCATGGCCGGCCTCGCAACCGGGGAACCAGGCGGCAAGCAGCGCGCTTGCGCGCTCCGCGAGCCAGGGAACGACGAGCGGCCGCCCGCAGAAGAGCACTGCGATGACCGGAATCGCGCGCGCGCCGGCACGTCCCAACACCGCTTCTGCCAGCTGGCGCTGACGGCCCGGGAGGCCGGGGTGGGCGCGCGAGGCTGCCTCGCCGCTCATCGTTGCCGCCTCGCCCAGGCAGAGCAGCACGGCATCCGCGCCGTCACAGCGCTCGAGGGCGGCGGCGATGCCACTCTCGTCGCTGCCGCCGATGTCGACGCCGCTCGCATGGAGGATTTGCGTCCCCGGTAACGCGGCCCGCATTCCCTCGAGCACGCTGACCTGCGCGTCGGGCTGTGCCGCGCACCACCATGGACCGCGCATCTCCGCCGGCGCATCCGCCAGAGGCCCGATGAGTGCCAGCCGTTGGATGGCGCCGGATAGAGGGAGCGCCGCATCGCGATTGCTCAGCAGGACCATGGAGCGCGCCCCGACGTCCCGGGCGAGCCGGCGCCGCTGCGCAATGACCGCGGCGCTCTCCGCGGCCGCACCGCGGGCATAGGGGTCCTCGAACAGGCCGAGCCGAGCCTTGAGGGTGAGCACCCGGTGCACGGACTCATCGATCCGCGCCGCGCTCACGAGACCGCGCTCGAGCGCCACCGGCAATCCCTGCAGATAAGCGCCCGAGACCATGTCAATGTCCACCCCCGCCTCGAGTGCGAGCGCCGCCGCCTCGATGAGATCGGCCGCCACGCCGTGTTGGATCAGCTCGGCGATGGCATTGTAGTCGCTGATCAGAACACCCTCGAAGCCGAGCTCGCGGCGCAGACGCGCGCGCAGCATGCCCGTATGGGCAGTCATGGGAATGCCGGCGAGGTCCATGAAGGCGGGCATCACGGCTGCGACCCCGGAGCTGACGGCCGCCGCGAAAGGCGGCATGTAGACTTCGAGGAGCGTTCGGTCGGAGACGTCGACGGAGGCGTACTCGCGGCCCGCCGTCACGGCCCCGTAGCCGCAGAAGTGCTTCGCCACGGCAGCGAGCGAGTCGGCGGCCGCCAGATCGGCGCCTTGGAAGCCTCCGACCTTGGCTTCGGCCAGCCGCCGCCCCACCCACGGCGATTCACCCGGTCCTTCGACGATGCGCCCCCAGCGAGGGTCCCGGGACACATCGAGCATGGGCGCGAAGGCGATATTGATACCATCCGCTGCCGCCTCTCGCGCCGCCTCCCGCGCCGTCAGCGTCCAGGTTTCCGGGTCGAACAGCGCGACCTCGGCCAGGGGAGTGGGGAAGAGGGTGCGGTGCCCATGGATGACGTCGAGGCCGATGAGCAGGGGGATCCCCAGGCGGGATTCCTCGACCGCGAGGCGCTGCATTTCGCGCGCGGCGCCGGCCCCGATAAGATTGAGGAGATTGCCGATCCTGCCGGAGCGGATATCGTCGGTGGAATGACCGGCGATTACCGGCCCGGTCACGGTGTGGCTGGCGGCCATCATGGTGAGCTGGCCCAGCTTCTCGGTAAGGCTCATGCGCTCGATGAGCGTCTCGATGCGCTGGACGTCTTGCGGTTTGAGTGTCCTCATGAGGTATTCCGGATTGCAAGTGGATGTGGCCGGCCGGTTACGATGACCAGCACGATGATAGATCGCGCGCACGACAGCAGCGACGGCCATCCGCCGGAGACGGAAGCCGCCCACGCCGGGCTCGTGCCGCAGCTCGGCACGATCGTACGGTCACTGCTCGGCTCGCCGGTTGCCAAATCGCTCATCGCGCTCATCGCGGCGACCTTCGCCGTGATCGCGGCTACGGCCTACGGGCAGGTGTGGCTCAATCGCTGGAATCAGCCCTTCTACGATGCGCTGACGCGGCGCGATTTCCATGACTTCGTGTTCCAGCTCGGGATGTTCTTCATCATCGTGGCCGGCCTGCTCGTGCTCAATGTGGCGCAGCGCTGGCTGGTCGAGACCTTGAAGGTGAAGCTGCGCGAGGGCCTGGTGGGGGACCTCATCCGCGACTGGATGAGTCCGCGGCGCGCCTTCTGGCTGGCCAATGCGGGGCCCATGGGGGTCAACCCGGATCAGCGGATGCACGATGACGCGCGCCACCTTTGCGAGTTGTCGGGAGACCTCGGCAGCGGGCTCATTCAGGCGTCGGTCACCCTCGTCGCCTTCATCGGAGTCCTCTGGGTCCTCTCCCGGGGGTTCGTGCTCACCGTCGCCGGCCACGATATCCCGGTGCCCGGCTACATGGTGTGGGCCGCGATCATCTATGCGGCATTCGGCTCGCTGCTCTCCTACTGGGTGGGCGGCAGTCTCATCGGTCGCAATGCCGAGCGCTACGCGCGCGAGGGAGATCTGCGCTTCGCACTGGTGCGCGTCAATGAGCACCTGGACGGCATCACGCTCGCCGCCGGGGAGGAGGGCGAGCGGCGGCGGCTCGAGAGCAGCCTCGATGCGGTGCTGCAGGCCACCCAGCGTCTGGTGACGGGGCTCACCAACCTCACCTGGATCACGGCCGGCTTCGGCTGGGTGCTGCTCGTGGCGCCGATCCTGGTCGCGGCGCCGCTTTACTTCGGCGGCACCCTCTCGTTTGGCGGCTTGATGCAGGCGGCCGCCGCCTTCACCACGGCGCAGGCATCGCTGCGCTGGTTCGTCGACAATTTCAGCAACATCGCCGATTGGCGGGCGACGCTCCTCAGGGTGGCCAACTTTCGCCGCGCCGTCGTGACGACGGACGTCAAGCACGAGGTCGAGAGTCACATAACCTACGAGGAGGGTGCCGCCGGCCGGATCAGCATCGAAGGCCTCGAGGTATGGTCGCCCGCCGGCCGCGACATGCTGCGGGAGAGGGCGGTGGAGGCGCGCAGCGGGGAGCGGGTGCTCATCGTGGGCGAGCCCGGAACCAACAGGACGCTGTTGTTCCGCGCTCTGGCGGGACTCTGGCCGCTCGGCACGGGAAGGATCGTCATGCCGGCCGGCGAGCAGGTCCTTTACTTTCCGCGCGGCACGCCTTACCTGCCGCAGGGATCGTTGCGCGAGGTGCTGGCGTATCCGTTGAAGGCGGACGACTTCGACGCGGACGGCTGCGCCCGCGCGCTGCGCCGGCTCGGGCTCGAGCGGCTGGTGCCGCTCCTCGATGTCTCGCGGCGCTGGGATCGCGAGCTCAGCGAGGACGAGCAGCTCGCGCTCGCCTTCGCCCGGGTGCTGCTGCAGGCGCCGGCCTGGCTTCTCATCGATGATGTATTCGGATCCCTCGACGGCGACACGCTGGAGCGCGTCATCGAGATGTTCGGTCAAGAGCTGGCGCACACCGCCGTCATCCACATCGGCAGCGCCCAGGCGCGCGATCCGCTGTTCGCGCGCGTGGTCCACCTGGTCAAGAGCCCCGCGGGAAGGAGTTGAGCCTCGTGTCAGATACCGCCCGATCCGAGCCATTGAGCCCCGCGCGGCTCGCCACCCTGAGCGATGAGGAGTTGCTCGAGCGCGTGCAGCGGCAGACCTTCCGGTTCTTCTGGGAGGCGGCGCATCCGGTGAGCGGCCTGGTGCCCGACCGGCGGCCGCCCGGCAACGGGCAGAGCGGCGATCTGGCCGCGACCGGCGGCAGCGGCTTTGCCCTCATGGTGCTCGTGGTCGCCGTGGAGCGCGGCTGGGTGACGCGCGGGCAGGCACTGGAGCGCCTGGGCGCGATGCTGGAGGTCCTCGTCCGCGCCACCTGTTACCACGGCGCGCTGCCGCATTTCCTCGATGGCCGCACGGGAGCGACCATCCCCTTCTCGCGCAAGGATGATGGCGGCGATCTCGTGGAGACCTCCTTCCTCTGCATGGGCCTGCTCACCGCACGGCAGTACTTCGATCGCGATACTCCCGCGGAGAGGAAGGTGCGCAATTCCATGGCCTGGCTGTGGGAAGAGGTGGAATGGGACTGGTACGCCCGCGGCGCCCGCGGCGTACTCTATTGGCATTGGAGCCCCAACAACGGCTGGGCTCTCGAGCACGAGATCCGCGGCTGGAACGAGTGCCTCGTCACCTACGTGCTCGCCGCCGGCGCGCCGCGTTACCCGATCGATGCGCACGCATATCACCGGGGTTTCGCCAGCGGGCGGGATTTTCTCAACGGCAGAAGCTGGGAGGGTATCGAGCTGCCGCTCGGGCCCGCGTTCGGCGGCCCGCTCTTCTTCGCGCACTACTCGTTCTGCGGCCTCGACCCGCGCGGGCTCGAGGACCGGTATGCGAGCTACTGGGAGCAGAACCTGCGGCACGTGCGCATCAATCGCGCGCATTGTGTGGCCAATCCCAACCATCATCGCGCCTACGGCGAGCACTGTTGGGGATTGACGGCAAGCGACGATCCGGACGGCTACGCCGTGCACGCGCCCGACAGCGACAACGGCACGATCGCACCGACCGCGGCGCTGTCGAGCTTTCCTTACGCGCCGGCCGAGGCGATGCAGGCGCTGCGGCATTTTCTCGGCGCGTTCGGCGAGCGAGTCTGGCGCCCCCACGGGTTCGTCGATGCGTTCTGTCCGCAGCGCGACTGGTACGCGGACACTCACCTTGCGATCGATCAGGGTCCGATCATCATCATGATCGAGAACTTCCGCTCGGGGCTGCTGTGGAAACTCTTCATGAGCGCGCCCGAGGTGCGTTCGGGGCTGCGGCGGCTCGGCTTCTCGAGCCCGCATCTGTCGCGGTGAGGGATATGTCAGTGGAGACGCTCTCGGACTGGACCGAACGGCAATGCGCCACCGCCGCCCGGCAGATGTTGCGCAGCATCTCGCCCGTGGGCATCGTCAAGAGACGCCCCGGGTTCGATCAGACCATCCGGCCGCTGCCGGGTGCGGTGATCGCCTCGCCGGTTCCCGCCGCCTACGATCCCGACCCCGACTACTTTTTTCACTGGTACCGCGACTCGGCGATCATCATCGACGCTCTGCGGCTGCTCCATGCGGCCGGCCAGATCGGCGAGCAGGGACCGCGGCTCTTCGATGACTTCGTGCGCTTCAGTGCGGGGCTCGCGCGGCTCGATGGCGGCAGGCTCGCGGCCGCCTCGGCGCAGTGGCGTGCGCGGGTGGCGGCCGATTTCGCGCAGTTCGTGCGCCCCGACAGCGAGCTGCAGCGCGTCCACGGGGAGGCGATTGCCGCCGAGACGCGTGTCAACGCCGACGGCAGCCTCGACATTTCCAACTGGGCGCGGCCGCAGCACGACGGGCCCGCGTTGCGCGCGCTCACGGTCCTGCGCTGGATGCGCAGTGCGTCGCTGGATGCCGGGCTGCTCACGATGTGTGCGGAATTGCTGCGCGAGGATCTGCGCTTCGTGCAAGCTCACTGGCGGGAGCCCTGCTACGACATCTGGGAGGAGGAGCGGGGACTGCATTACTTCACTCTGCGTGTCTGTGCCCAGGCGCTCGAGGATGGAGCCGATTGGCTCGACTCGCGGGCAGAGCGTGCGCAGGCAGAGAGCTGCCGGACGGATGCACGGTCGATCCGCACGGTGCTGGATGGCTACTGGCTGGCAGACCGCGGTTACTACCGCTCGCGGGTGCTCGACACCGGGGAAACATCGGCGAAGGAGCTGGATATCGCGGTCATCCTCGCGGCGCTGCAGGCCCGCGACGACAGCCCGACCCATTCCGTGCGGGACCCCCGGATCCACGCGACTCTCGGCGTGCTCGACAGCGTTTTCGAGGCGGACTACCCGATCAATCACACGCGGCCGGTGGCGCGCGGGCCGGCGCTTGGGCGCTACCGCGCCGACCGCTATTATTCCGGCGGCGCCTACTACTTCTCTACGTTGGCGGCCGCCGAGCTCTGCTATCGCGCCGCCGGGAGCGGTGGTGGACGCGATGCGCTGCTCGCGCGGGGCGAGCGGTACCTGGAGACGGTGCGCGCCTTCACCCCCGAAAGCGGCGACATGTCAGAGCAGTTCGATCAGCGCACCGGCGAGCAGACTTCCGCCAAGCATCTCGCCTGGAGCTACGCGGCCTTTATTTCCTGCGCGGCGGCGCGGCGCGCGGCACTCACCGCATGCGCATAGCTCTTCTGATCGGTCTCGGCCTGCTGCTGCCGCGGCTGGCGGCGGCACAGAGCTTCGAGTTCAGCGCGCCGGCGACGGTCTATGATTCCAGGACGCCGAGCGTGATGCGCGATCTGGCATCGCGGATCATTCCGGGGTACCGCAACGACAACCGCGGGCAGTTTCTCGCCAACATGTCGGCTCTGCAGCTCGTGGCCGGCAACCCGGAATCGGCCTACTCGGCGCGGCTCGAGCTGCAGCGGTTGCGCGGCGGCACTCCCCGCCACCCCGTGATCGATGCGGCGCTGGTGTATGACCTCTACGCGCACACGAAGTCGTTGCAGTCGCAATACCGTCTGCCCTTCGCACAGGCGTTCGACCTCGCCTTCTGGGAGAGCGTTCCGGTATTCGACAATCGCAACGCCTACCGTGTGGAATCCTGGCTGCAGGCGCCGGTCGCCGCCTACGCCGCGGCGCTGCAGGCGAGCTTCGATCGACTGCGCGGTCGCAGGCGCATCAGCCAGCGCGAGGCGCTCGGGCTCATCTGGCAGTATCTCGCCTTCGATGCGTACCGCAGCTTCGGCCCGATCGCTCCCGGGCTCATCTCGCTCGATGAGGACCGGCGCTACATCATTCAGGATGATGTCGTGATCGATACGCCCGGACGCGGCCAGGTGATGGCGCTGCTGGTACGGCCGCGCAGCTCGAGCGGGCTGCTGACGGCCCTGCTGCAATACCGGATCGCTCCCGGCGGTCACGAGGAGGCGATCGAGGCGGCCGCCTACGGCTTTGCGAGCATGGTCGCCTTCACGCCGCGGGTGCGCGCCGGGCGCCATGCCTGGCGGGTGGTTCCGTTCGACGGCGAGGGGGAGCGCGCCCGCGCAGTGATCGGCTGGATCGCCAAGCAGCCCTGGAGCGATGCGCAGGTCGGGATGTATGGGGACGGCTACAGCGGCTTCGTCGCCTGGGCGGCGGTGAAGCGGCTGCCGCCGCAGCTCAAAGCCATTGCAACCTCGGATGCGATGGCGCCCGGCGTCAACTTTCCAATGGATCGCGGCATCGGGCTCACCGGCGCGTACTGTTGGTTGCAGCGCATCGAGAGCGAGCGCGACCAGGACGCCGCGAGCGCCGGCGTGCCCGATGGCGGCGCGGGCTCAATGCCGCCGGCCGCCGCGGCCGGTCCGCGCCAGCCCGGCGCCGAGGCCGCAAGCGCGCCGCAGGCCGCTGGCACCATCGGTGGCGCTGCCGGAGCGTTGCCGGGCAGCGCGGACTGGTGCCATGCGCTCGAGGCCAAGTGGTATGCGAGCGGCAAGCCCTTCCGCGACCTGCCGCGGCTCGCCGGCCGGGCGGGCGAGATCTTCCGCCGCTGGCTGGCGCATCCCGGCTACGATGAATACTGGCGGCGACTCGTGCCCTCGGCGCGCGAGCTCGCGCAGCTCGATATTCCCGTGCTCTCCATGACCGGGTACTACACTCCGGGGGAGGCGGGCGCGCTTTTCTACTTCCTCCAACACTACGACCACGACAGCCACGCGGACCAGATACTGCTCGCCGGGCCGTACGATCGGGCGGAGATGCGCGCGGGCAGGGCGCAGGAGGTCGTGCGCGGCTACCGCACCGATCCGCAGGCGCGCATCGATCCGCGCGAGATCGAGCTGCAGTGGTTCGCGTATCTCTTTCTCAACGAGGCCAGGCCCGCGCTGCTCGCGGACCGGGTCAATGTGCAAGTCATGGGCGCAGATGCGTGGCAACACGCGGGCACGCTCGAGGACCTGGCCCGGGACCGCGCCCGGCTGTACCTCACCCCTGAGTCCGGCGGCGGCTCGGGGCTGCTGACGCCGCGCGAGCCCGCCGGCCACGCGGCGATTCATCTCACGGTCAACCTGGCGCGCCGCGAGGACGGCGGAGAGCCCGCGCCGCGCAGCCTCATGACCGGCAGCGTGCCGGTGGAGAATGGCTTCGCCTTCGTGAGCGGTCCGCTGCCCGGAGGACTCGAGATCGCCGGCCGATTCGACGCCCGGCTGCGAGTGCGCATCAACAAGCGGGATCTCGACCTCACCGTCGCACTCTACGAGCTGTTGCCCGATGGTAACTACTTCCATCTCTTTGCGCCCGCGGAGGAGTTTCGCGCCAGCTATCTACACGACCCCGCCCGCCGCCGCCTGCTCGAGCCCGGCGTGCCCCACTGGCTGGCATTCACCAGCACGCGGATCACCGCAGTGCGCGTCGAGTCGGGCGCGCGTCTGGTGATGGTGTTGCGGGTCAGCAAGCGTGCCGGGCGCGAGATCAACTACGGGTCGGGCCGGGCGGTGAGCGGCGAATCGATCGCCTCCGGGCGCACGCCCGTCAAGCTGAGCCTGTTGCGCGGCAGCTACCTGGATCTGCCGATCACCGAGCAGGCGCCGGCGCCAGCGCGGCCTGTTGCCGGACACTGACAGATCGGCTGTAACGGAACCGCACGGCGCGGCGGGGCGTTGGCCTCGACAGGTGAATGTCGTGGCCCTCCAGGGCCGAGGAGAAGCTTATGATGAATGCGGGCAGGGCGGGCTGGCTCACGGCCCCGCTCATGGCGCTGGCGCTGGCCGGCTGTGCGACGACGCACGGCGGCCTCAACAGCTCCGCTGACAGGTTGGATCGGAATGCCCAGGCGTTTGCGCAGGATGCCCAAGAGGCGCCGCGCGGCTACTCCCAGAATACGGGCTACACCGAGGAGGCGCGGGACTTTGCCGATCGTGCGCACGAGTTCCGCCGCACCGTGCAGGACGAGGGCGGGGACAACAGGGATGTCAGGGCCTCCTTCGATGATCTTTCGCGCAGCTACCACGCGCTGCGGGATGACGTCGAGCGCTCGGGCGACCGGGATGCGAGGCACGATCTGCAGCCGGTGACGCAGGCGTATCTGGATGTCGAGGACGAGATGGGCGGCGCGCAGGCGCCGAGCCGCTATTCGGAGGAGGACGAGGACCGCGGGCCCGGATGATCGGGTGTGAGGCCGGGATACGCTAATATGAGCGTATGCCGGCCATCCCTCCCGCCACGATTTCGGTCATCGATTCGCATACCGCGGGGGAGCCGACGCGGCTCGTCGTGGAGGGGGGGCCGCCGCTCGGCGACGGACCGCTCGAGCAGCGGCTGCGGCGCTTCCGCGAGGAGCACGACCACTATCGCCGTGCGATCGTCAACGAGCCGCGCGGCTCCGATACGCTGGTGGGCGCGCTGCTTTGCCGGCCTCACCGCCCCGATTGTCACGCCGGGGTGATCTTTTTCAACAACGTCGGCTACCTGGGAATGTGCGGACACGGCACGATCGGCATGATCGCCTCGCTCGCCGCCCGCGGCCGCTGCAAGCCCGGGGCGATCCGCATCGACACGCCGGTGGGCGAGGTGGACGCGAGGCTGCACGAGGACGGCCGGGTAGATGTGGCCAACGTCAGGAGCTTTCGCAAGGCGCAGGGGGTGGGTATCTCCCTGCCCGGAATGGGCGAGATCCGCGGCGATGTCGCCTGGGGCGGCAACTGGTTCTTCCTGGCGCAGGTGCCTGGGGTGACGCTCGGACTCGGTAATCTCGCCGAGCTCACGAGTCTCACCACCAAGCTGCGCCGCGCGGTGAACGAGCAGGGATTCCCCGAGGTCGATCACATCGAGCTCTTCGGGCCGCCGGCCCGCTCCGGCGCGAGCAGCCGTAATTTCGTACTCTGCCCCGGCGGCGCCTACGATCGCTCCCCCTGCGGCACCGGGACCAGCGCCAAGCTTGCCTGCCTGGCGGCCGACGGCAAGCTCGAAGAGGGTGACCCGTGGGTGCAGGAGAGCCTGATCGGCAGCACCTTCACCGGCCGCTATCGCTGGCACGACCGCGCCAAGGGCGAGATCGTGCCCATCATCACCGGGCGCGCGCACGTGACCGCGGAGGCGGTGCTGCGCCTCGATCCCGACGATCCCTTCCGCTGGGGCATCGTTCCGGGATGATCCGGGCAACCATCATCCCCGTCACGCCCTTCCAGCAGAATTGCTCGCTCATCTGGGACGAGGTCAGCCGGCGGGGCGCGGTGGTCGACCCCGGGGGCGAGGTCGATCGCGTGCTCGCCGAGGCGGATCGACAGGGCGTGACGCTCGAGAAGATCCTGCTCACCCATGCGCATGTCGATCACTGCGCGGCCACCGCGAATCTCGCGCGCGCGAGGGCGCTGCCGATCGAGGGGCCGCAGCGCGAGGACCGGTTCTGGATCGAGGCCCTGCCGCAGATGGCGGCGCAGTTCGGCTTTCCCCCGGCACAGGCCTTCGAGCCTGACAGGTGGCTCGAGCACGGCGATCGGGTGACGGTGGGCGGGCAGACGCTCGAGGTGCTGCACTGCCCGGGGCACACGCCTGGACACGTCGTGTTTTTTCACCCTGGGGAGCGCTGTGCGTGGGTGGGCGATGTGCTCTTCGCCGGCTCCATCGGCCGCACGGATTTCCCGCGTGGCCACCATGAGACTTTGATCCGCTCGATTCGCGAGCGGCTCTTTCCGCTCGGCGACGACGTACGCTTCGTGCCGGGGCACGGGCCGATGTCGACCTTCGGGGCGGAGCGCAGGGACAACCCCTATGTCGCGGACCGCCTGTTCGCAAACAGTTGAGGTGATAGATACATGAACGGTGCGCAGCTGCTGGTGGCGGCTCTGGAGAAAGAGGGCGTGGGGCGGATCTTCGGCGTCCCCGGGGAGGAGAACCTCGATGTCGTCGAGGCGCTGCGCCGCTCCAGCATCGAGTTGGTGTTGACACGTCACGAGCAGGCGGCCGCGTTCATGGCGGCGACTCATGGCCGGCTGACCGGGCGGGCTGGCGTATGCCTCTCGACGCTGGGTCCCGGGGCATTGAACCTGACGACGGGTGCGGCCTATGCGCAGCTCGGCGCCATGCCGATGATCATGATCACCGGGCAGAAGGGCATCCTGAGCCGCAAGCAGGCGCGATTCCAGATCGTCGACATCGTCTCGACGATGACGCCGCTCACCAAGATGGCGCACCGCATCGTCGGCACGGCGACCATCCCGTCGCTCGTGCGGGAAGCATTCCGGGTCGCTCAGCAGGAGCGGCCGGGTCCGGTCCACCTCGAGCTGCCGGAGGATGTGGCGGCGGAGACGGCGCCCGACGTGCCCCTCGTGCCGCCGCACCCGACCATCTTGCCGGTCGCGCACCCGGCGGCGCTCGATCGGGCGGCCGAGCTCATCCGCGCCGCGCAGAGCCCGCTGGTGATGTTGGGCGCGGCCGCCAGCCGTCCGCGGCTGGCCGAGGCGCTCTCGGACTTCGTGCGCCGGGTGCAGATCCCGTTCTTCAACACCCAGATGGGCAAAGGCTCGGTGTCGGGAGGGTCCGGGCTCTACATGGGTACCGCGGCGCTCTCCGCCCGCGACTACATCCACCAGGCCATCGACCGTGCCGACCTCATCATCTCGATCGGTCACGACACGGTGGAGAAGCCCCCGTTCCTCATGGGAGCGGGTGGGCCTACGGTTCTTCACGTGGGCTATCTGCCCGCGACCGTCGAGGAGGTGTACTTCCCGCACGCGGAGCTGATCGGCGACATCGGCCCGAGCCTCACGCTCCTCGCGGACCGCCTGGAAGGCAAGCTGCCGCGGGCGGGCGCGCTGCTGCCGTTGCGCGCGCGCATTCTCGAGCGCATCGCCCAGCGCGCCACCGAGAGCCGTTTTCCGCCGACACCACAGCGCATCGTGCACGATGTCCGCCAGGTGATGCCGGAGGATGGGATCGTATGCCTCGACAACGGCATGTACAAGATCTGGTTCGCGCGCAACTACCGCACGCGCGTCGCCAACACACTGCTCCTCGACAACGCGCTTGCCACCATGGGCGCGGGCCTGCCCTCGGCGATGATGGCGTCGATGCTGCACCCGCGGCGGCGGGTGCTCGCCGTGTGCGGCGACGGCGGCTTCATGATGAGCTCGCAGGAGCTCGAGACGGCGATGCGCCTGCGCCTCGATCTCGTGGTGCTCATCCTGCAGGATGATGCCTACGGCATGATTCGCTGGAAGCAGGCGGCCGACGGATTCCCCGATTTCGGCATGAGCTTCGGCAATCCGGACTTCGTCACCTATGCCAAGGCGTACGGAATGCAGGGGACGCGCGTCACCAGCGCCGATGGACTGGCTCCGGCGCTCGAGGCTGCTTTCGCGGCCGGCGGGATGCATCTGGTCGCGGTGGCGGTGGATTACTCCGAGAACATGCGCGTGCTGGTCGAGGAGCTGGCCGGCGTTCGAGAGTAAGACGCCGCAGACCCCAAAATCCTCCAAGAATCCTCCAGCCGGTCCCCGCAGCGCGCACTCGCGGTGCGGGCGTTCGATTTCGTGCGGCTGTCGTGATAGGGTTACCACGACAGCCGGCCCCGCCCGCATGAGTCCACTCACCGACAAAGTCACAGCGCTTCCCGCCGGGAACGATCTGGCCGCGCGCTTCTCCGCGCCGCTCCTTAGCTATTTTCTGCGCCGTGTCAGGGATCGGGCCCAGGCGGAGGATCTGGTGCAGGATGCGCTGCTGCGGGTCATTCGCGCCTCCGAATGCGAGGTGATCGCACACCCCGAGAGTTATGTCTTCAAGGTCGCGGCCAATCTTCTCAAGGATTCGCGGCGGCATGCGGTACGGCATCCGACGGTTGCGTGCGCATCGGTGGAAGACGAGTTTGGTGGTGGGACCGAGGAGGCGCTCATCGACGAGCGCTCGCCCGAGCGTGTTCTCGATGGGGAGACCTCGCTCGCCCGGGTGCTGCAGGCGCTCGGCGAGCTCAGTGAGCTCACCCGCAACGTGTTCGTCCTCTTTCGCCTGGAGCACATGAAGCAAAAGGACATCGCGACGCTCTACGGGATCGGGCAGAGCACCGTCGAGAAGCACGTGATGCGCGCGGTCGTGCATCTTGCCAGGAGGTGCGGCCCGTCATGACGCGCCAGATCGATCTGGAGCGGCTCACGCAGGCGGCCGCCTGGCGGGTGCGGCTGGCGGAGTCCGCCGAGCTGCACGCGGACGAGTTTTCCTCGTGGCTGGCACAGGACCCGCACAATCGCGAGGCCTGGCGGCACGTGCAGGCGCCCTGGGATGCGCTCGGCCAGCAGGCGACGGCGCCCGGTGTCATACGCCTGCGGCGCGCTGCCCTGGTGCATGCGCACAACGTCATGCGCAGCAATCTTTTCTGGCCGAAGCGGTTCCGCCGCCCCGCGCTGCTCGCGGCCGCGGCCTGTGTGCTCGCGGTTGGCGCATTTCTCTTTTGGCAGCAGTCCCGCATGGACGTATTTCGGACGGGAATGGGAGAGCGTCGGGTTGTCACGCTCGCGGATGGCTCGCAGATTACGCTCGACGCGCGAAGCGAGGTGATCGTCCGCTACACCGCTGATGCACGTGCGCTCACCCTTGCACGCGGGCAGGCGCGATTCGACGTCACACATGATGTTGTGCGGCCGTTCTCCGTGACCGCTGACGGTCACAAGGTGATTGCGACGGGCACGGCATTCGATGTGGATCTGCTGGGGCCGAAGCTCATGGTGACCCTGCTCAAAGGCCACGTGGTGGTGCTGCCTCAGGGTGACCCGACGATACCATGGGTTCCGGATGCATCGCCCGCGGGTGCGGGCTCCGCCACAACCGCTGGCGCCGAGTCGCTCGCCTCGAGTGCTGCCGGCGGTGCCATGGGCCGCATCTACCTCGATCCGGGCGAGCAACTCGTCATGTCCGCGAGCGACGCGCCGCAAATCAGCCGGGTCGATATCGGCCGTGTCACCGCCTGGGAGCGGGGCGAGATCGAGTTCGACAATGAGCCGCTCGTCAGCGTCGTCCAGCGAATGAACCGCTACGGGCCGCGCCACATCATTGTCGGTGATGACCACGCCGGCGGCCTGCGCATCAGCGGAGTGTTCCACGAAGGCGACGTCGACGGTTTCGTCAGCACCATCGCGGCCTATCTTTCCATCGCAGCGCACGAGCGTCCGGACGGGGATGTGGTGCTGACGTACCACGCCGCATCCCCCACTCGAATGGCCGGTTCCTGAATCGAAATTCAGCTGCGGCGTTGTTTTTTTGCCAAAGCAGGAGGATTTCACGACAGCCGGCGTCTCTACCCCCCATACCCCGCGCACTACGGGGTCAAGCGAGCATGGCTCAAGAGGGGGTTGAGAATGTCTGTTTCCACCAGGCGCCGCGCGCACCGCGGCGCTTCCCGAATCTCGATTACCGTTGCCACGATCCTCGCCTCGACGGCCGGCGTGCTCGGCACTTCCGTCGCGTCGGCTCATGGGCGCCTCTTCCATTTCGATATCACGCCGGAGCCGCTGTCGCAGGCGCTGCGGACCTACGCGCAGATCTGCGGCCAGGACGTCATTTTCACCGAGTCGGTGGTTGCCGGCGCGGGCGCAACCTCGCTCGTGGGGGATTTCACCGCCGATGCCGCACTTAACCGGCTGCTTGCCGGCACGCAGCTCGTCGTGGAGCGCTCGCCCTCCGGCGCGCTGATGATCCGCCGCCGCCAGCAGGCGAGCACCGATGCGATGGCGCCTGGGCAACCGCTGCTGCGCGTCGCGCAGGCGGGTCCCGCCGCGGCGGATCCGCCGCCGGCCGCCGATCCGCCTGCCGCTGCCGCTGCCGATCCGACATCCGATCCTCCTGCGCCTCAGGCTGCTGCCGCGACCGCCGCCGCGCCGCAACTGACGGAAGTCGTGGTGACCGGTAGCCGCATTGCTGGCCGCAGCTACACCTCCGACAGTCCGCTGGTCGGCGTGAGCGCGGCGCAGATCGCCTCCGCCGGCCAGGTGTCGCTCGATTCGGCGCTCGGCCAGATGCCGCAGTTCGCCGCCTCCCAGGGCCAGACCGAGGTCGGCGACGCTCAGGGCGCGACCGGCTTCCAGGGCGGCCAGTCCTATTCCGACCTGCGGGGCCTCGGCCCCGAGCGCACCCTGGTGTTGCTCGACGGACAGCGCCTGGTGCCGACCAACCCGACCGGGGCGGTCGATCTCAACGTCATTCCCATGGCGATGATCGAGGGCGTGGACGTGATCACCGGCGGCGCCTCCGCGGTGTACGGCTCCGACGCCATGGCGGGCGTGGTCAATTTCCGGCTGCGCCAGCACTTCAGCGGGATCCAGCTCTCCTACCAGCACGGCGCGACCACCAGCGGTTACGGGCCGGAGAACAGCGTCAGCGTGCTGATGGGCGGCAACTTCGACCACGATAAAGGCAATGCGGTGGTCGACCTCGAGTACAGCGAGCGCGGCGCGATCACCGGCGCCGACAGCTCGTTCTTCTCGAACCCGGCCATATTCAACCGCGGTGTGGCGCGCGGGCCCGAGGCCATCTTCAAGTCGGGCGAGATCGGCGCCCCCATACCGCTCGCGGCGGTCAATGCAGTCCTCGCAGGGTATCCGGGCACGAGCCCGGTCGCGGGCGACGCCTCGGGTCATTACCCGGGCTATCTCGGCATCAACGGCGACGGCACCCTGTTCACGAGCAAGGACCCCGGCAGCTGCGTGCAGAACTACCGCGGGGCCGTGGGGAAGATTCCAGGTCTCGCGATCACGCCGAACTGCACCACCGTGGAGTCGTACCTCGGGCCCTATTTCTACGTACAGACGCCGCTGCAGCGATACAACCTGTTCTCCCGCGCCACTTACAACGTCAATGACAGCATCCAGGCGTACGGACAGATCAACTTCATGCACTCGACGTCCGGCGACGTCAATGCGGCCGCGTACATGGGCCCAGGGAAGTTCATGTACATCCCGACCAACAATCCCTATGTTTACGGCAATCCGGCTCTGAGCTCGATCCTCACCGCCGCCGGCGTGCCCGTCGGCGCCGGCGCAGGGACTGGCAATACGATCAACGCGGAGGACTGGGCCACCAGCATGGGGCCGCGCATCGAGACCTTCCGCTACAATGATTTCCAGCTCACCACGGGGCTGAAGGGCGGGATCGGTGATACGTCGCTCGCGTGGAATGTGTTCGGGTCCTATGGCCAGAGCAACATGGAGAACGACGAGCACAACAACATCAGTCTGCCGGCGCTGGAGAGCATCATTTACGGCACGGCGGGCTACGCCGGTGCGGACGGCAGCACCTGCCAGGGGTACGCCTGGAATCCGCTCGGCGGCCAGCCGATGAGCAAAGGATGCCTGGAATACGCCACCGGCACCGCCAAGAACACCAACCTGCTCACCCAGAAGTACCTCGAGGCCGACTTGAGCGGCAATCTGTGGCAGCTGCCGGCGGGCCCTCTCAAGTTCGCCCTGGGCGCCGACTACCGCGGCGACAGCTTCGACTACGAAGCCGACCCCTCGTTGGATCCGGCATTCAACGTCATGCCCGCGACCTTCCCTGCCAATATCATCTCGCCGTCATACGACCTCATCAGCTCCGCGGGCGGCACACAGAACGTGCGCGAGGTGTACGTGGAGCTGCGCGCGCCGCTGCTCACGGACAAGCCCTTTGCCAAGGATGTCTCGGTGGATGTGGCCGGACGCCACTCGCAGTATGACTTCTTCGGTGGCGCCAACACCTGGAAGGCGGACCTGCACTGGCAGGCGACCGATGCGGTGGCGTTCCGCGGCGGCTTCGAGCGGGCGTTCCGTGCGCCGAGCCTCCAGGATCTCTACAACCCGACCGTCCAGGCGCAGGATTCGCTGAGCGTGGACCCCTGCAACTACAACAGCAGCTACCGCACCGGCCCCAGCGCGGCGCAGGTGACGGCTCTGTGCGCGGCGCAGTCGCCGGCCGCGGGGGCGGCGTCGTTCGAT
>DASYGA010000267.1:0-18244 GCA_036000265.1 Steroidobacteraceae bacterium
CGATCCCAGCCTTCGCGCACCCAGTCGGAGTCCTCGGAGGGGCCGATTCGGGCCTTGAGGTTGGGAAGCTGCATCTCCTCCCACAACCAGTCGACGATGTCGTCGATCTTGAACACCAGCAGCAGCTGCACCTCGCCCTCGTCCTGTCCTCCCGGACCTTTCTCGCCGGGACCGCGCTGGCGGGAGGGATCGGCAAACACATCGCCGGGCTTGGCCTTGCCCTGGCCGGCGCCCTGGCTCTCCTCCGGCCGGCGCAGGCGGAAGTGATAATGCTCCAGCATGCGCACCGGAACCCGCACGGTGCGTGAGCCGCCGTTGATCAGCTCGCCACCCGATACGATCTGCGGCAGGTGCTGGCGCACGGACTCGCGGACCTTCTCATCGTGGCGCAGCCAGTCGCGCGCGCCGCGGGAAAAAAGCTCATACCACTTGGCGGCGTCACCGCCCGGCTGTCCGCCGCCGCTTTCGCTGTTCGGAGCCATGATGATACTGGTACTCCTTTTTGCGGCCGCGCGCTACTCCTGTGCGAGCAGAGTGGTGACGTAGCTCAGGGCCTCCTTGGCGCTGTGCTCGTCATAACCGTACTCGGTGATCAGGCGTTGCTGCACCGCGGAGATCTTCTGTCGCGCGTCATCGTCCGGGCGAGCCGCCGAAGTGACGAGCCTGAGGACATCGCGCCGCTCCTCGAAAAGATATTGCTCGATCGCCTCGCGCATGCGGGCGTGGCTGGCGAGCTTGAACTTCTCGCCGGTCTTGAAGGCGACCATGGCCTTGCGTACCACCTCCTGCCGGAAGGACATCTTGCCGGAGTCGGAAACCTTGATCTTCTCCTCCACGGAGCGCAGGAACCGCTCATCGGCGGGCCGCGTCTCCCCGGTGATGGGGTCGGTGACCTGGCGGTGATCGAGCGAAGCCTCCACCTCATCGAGATACTTCTCGAGGAGCTGCTGCGCCTCCTCCTCGAAGGAGGCGAACATCGCGCGGTGGACGTCTTCCTTCACCCACCGGTTGTAGAACTCCTTGCGCGCGGTCACCAGGTGGTCGATCCACGACTTCTTGTGCTTCGCCTCCATTCTGGCATCGCTCTCGATGCCATCCTTGATCGCGAGCAGCAGCTCCATGCTGGTCAGGCTATGAGCCGTACCGCGGGTGATGGCGTTGGAAATGGCGTTGATGATGAAGCGTGGGCTGACACCGTTCATGCCCTCGTCCGGGGACTCAGCGTGCAAGCGCGTGGCTTCGGTCTCCGGTACGCCCTCCACCGCCTCGCCGGCATAGAGACGCAGCTTCTTGGCGACATCGAGGCCCTCGCGCTCCGGCTTGGTCAGCCGCGTCAGAATGGCGAACACGGCCGCCAGATTGAGCACGTGCGGATCCAGGTGCACATTGCGGAACGCCGGCGCGCCGGAAACGAGCTTCTGATAGATGCGCGATTCGTCGCGATAGGAGAGCGCATAGGGGACCTTGATGATCACCATGCGGTCGAGCAGCGCCTCGTTCTCCTTCTCCTGCAGGAATTTGTGGAACTCCGCCAGGTTGGTGTGCGCGAGGATGGTCTCGTCGACGTGGATCAGCGGAAAGCGGGAGACCTTGACGTTCTTCTCCTGCGTCAGGGTGAGGAGAAGATAGAGGAACTCCCGCTTCACCTTCAGGATCTCGATCATCTCGAGCACGCCGCGGCTTGCCGCATACACCGCGCCGGACCACGACCAGGCGCGCGGATCACCCTCATCACCGATCTGCGCCACCTTGGCGAGATCGACCGACCCGACGAGGTCCGCGATGTCGGCGGTGGTCGGATCGTGCGGCGCGTAAGTGCCGATGCCGGAGCGTGAGGCTTCCGAGAGGAAGATCCTCTCCACCGGCACGCGCACGAAATCGCCGTCGAATTCCCGCTCGATGAGCTCCCGCGCCCACGGGGACAGCTCCCCCTGCATGGATACGCCGTAGCGCTCGCGGAACTCGGGTCGCAGGCTCGCAGGGATGAGGTTCAATGGGCTCTCGCGCAGCGGCGAGCCCTTGATGGCGTAGAGCGCCCCCTCATCGGTGCGGCTGTATTCCTCGAGGCCGCGCTTCAGCAGGATGGCCATGGTCGACTTGCCGCCGGACGGAGGTCCCAGCAGCAGCAGCAGTCGGCGGCCGACATCGGATCCGGCGGCGGCCGCCTTGAAGTAATCGACGACCCGCGACAGCGGCTCGTCGATTCCAAACAGCTCGCGCTTGAAGAGCTCGCGCGCACGGACGCTCTCTGTGGCGTCGGGTTGCGCGGTACGTCCGTGCCAGCGGAGCATGTCCCAGATGTATTCGTGGCTCGTGCGGGCCATCGCCGCGGGGTTCGCGGGCAGGATGTCGGCGAGAAACTCGCCGAAGGTGCCTTCCCAGCGCTGCGCTCGATGCAGCTTGCTGAAGGAGCTCAGCGACTCGATGAAGGCAGAGCGGCTCGTCGATTCCGGGTCAGTAGAAAGCGATCGCATCGTTCCTTCCCTCCCGTTCAGTTAGTGACCCTGTGAAGGATGGACCGGGAGGTCAACGATCGCAGCGCGATGACTCTCCAGTCAGTTGCAACGCTGTGCACGGTGCGTGGTGGCGCTCGATTTCCCGGTTCCGCTACTTTTAAGACGGTCATGACGGCGGATCGTTCAACGTTTCCTGGTGCATTCCCGTCTCGCGCACGCGGGTCTCAAAGGTGTGTGCATCGCGTCCCTGGTGTACACGCCGCACAAGATGCCGCAAGGGCTGACGATGCGGTAACGGCTGAGACCGAGCAAAATGCATGCCCACAGGCGTTGCGCCATGTCCCTGGGAGGCGAAAGAAGGCGGGAACGGGTCCGCGCGCATGAGGCCATCTTATGTTCTGTCCGCGGGCGGCGCTACTGCATGGCAGGGCCAAAAGCGAGTACTGCTTCAGAGTTTCCATGACGAGCTGTCGCGCGCACCGGACAGGGCTGTCGTTACTGTGAACTGCGGCACTGCGATACCTCAGCCGCGCCATATGCTCCCTAAAACCGCGATTTGCGTGCGTTATCAAGCGGGTGGGGAGACACGATCAGTGGCCAATCCAGCGTCGAGTGCGCCTCGGAACCTCGAGTCCGTTAATGCCGGAAGCTCGGTGGAGACACCCTCCGCCGCGGCACGCCCGTCAGTCGATCTGACGGCGCTGACCGATCGCGATGACTTTCTGCTCGAGCTGGGAGAAGCGCTCGGCGGACAGGCTTCGGTCAGTCCCGTCGACTCGATTGACACCGCGATCGCGCAACTTGCAAGCAGCAAGCGTGGGCAAATGCTGGTGATCGACGCACGTGGGACGAGCGACGTCCGCGCCGACGTGCAGCGCGCTGTGCAGCAGGCACCGAACGCGGTGGTCATCGTGTTTGCCGAGGGCGACTCCGAGAAGCAGGTTGCGTCGGCGGTGAAGGGCAGCAGTGTCTTTGCGGTGCTGACGATCCCGATCGAGGGGCCGAAGACGGCCGCGGTACTCGATGCTGCCATTGCCGATGCCGTGAGCCGCAGCGCTGCCGCACGGAGCCCCGAACGGCCTGCCGACGCCGGCGGCTCCGCCGGAGCCTTGACGCTGGGAGCATTCCGCCCGGCGATGTCCAGTTCCGCAGCCGCTGAGGCCCAAGGGCCTGAGGACGGTGGGCGCAACTGGGCGGTATGGGCCGGCCTGGGGTTGGCCGTCGTTGCCCTGGCGTCAGGGGGCGCTTGGTACTTCACGCACGGTAAGAAGGTGTCGGGCGCGGGTCCGGCAGCAGAGGCGGCTGGGACAACCCTCGGCTCTCAAGCTGGGACGGCGCCGGAAAGCGCCGCGGTTCTACCGCAGCCCGCCGTCGATACATCCATCGTGAACGGGCAGGTCGACGATCTGCTGGAAAAAGCGCGGCGCGCAATGCGCGATCGGCGTTACACCGCCCCTACAGGCGACAACGCCCTCGTATATTACCGCTCCGCGCTGGCAGCAGACTCCACCAGCGGCGAAGCCAAAGATGGCCTGCGTCGCGTCGCCGACGTCCTGGTCTCGCGTTTCAATGACGCGATGGCGGGCGCTCACTTTGGCGATGCGGCGCTGGCACTGGCCACCCTGAAGCTGGCACGGCCTGCGGACTCGCACCTCGACTCCTTCCAGATCCAGCTCTCGACTGCAGAAATCTCCAAGGCGCTCAACGACGGCAACGCCGACCGCGCCGCCGCACTTCTGCGGCAGGCGCAGCAGTCCGGAGCGGTGCCGGCTGCGCAGCTCGCCGCCTGGCGCGCGCAACTGGCGCACCTGCAGCAGTCCGACAAGGTGCAGAGCCTGGCATCACTGGTGCTCGATCGCATCCGTGCCGATGAGCTGACCAGCCCTGCGGGCGACAGCGCACAGACGTATCTCGGTCAATTGCGGGCAGCCGCACCCTCCTCCCCGGCGACCGCGCGGGCGGCGAGCGCCCTGGTGAGTGCTTTCTTCGCCAAAGCCCGGCAAAACGCGCTCTCCGGCGACACCGCCGACGAGGGGCACTGGCTTGCCGCCGCGCGTGCCAACGGCGCCTCGGCTGCGGATGTCGCCGATTTTCAGCGGCAGGTCGCCGGCGCGCAGGCCAAGGCCGCGCACCTGAGGACCGATCGCCTGGTGTCACTCATCGGCGAGCGCCTGAGCAGTGGCGCGCTGACCTCACCGGCTGGCGACAGCGCGGCGGACTACCTGCAGCAGCTGGAGGATGCCCGGCCGGCGGGATCCGCCCAGGCCGCGGCGGCGCAGGATAGAAGCGCGCTGGCCGCAAAGCTGATCGCACGCGCCCGCGGCGAGACGCGCTCCGGGGATACGGATGCGGCCAATGCGGATCTGGCGGCAGCCACCAACTGGGGCGCGAGCGCGGCTGCAGTGGCCGCCGTACAGCGCCTCGGCGCGAGCTCGCAGTCGCCGTCGCGGCCGGCCGCCGGACCCGACCTGGCGGCGCTCGCCAAGCAGCTGCAGCGCACGCGCTATGTGGCGCCTGAGTATCCGGATCGCGCGCTGAACGAGCGCATCAGCGGCAGTGTTACGGTGCAGTACGTCGTAAACAAGAAAGGGTATACGACCGACGTGCAGGTGACGGACTCGACCCCGCCAGGGGTCTTTGACCGTGCGGCAACCGATGCCATCCGGCACTGGCGTTACCGTCCCGCGAAATACAACGGCGCGCCCGTGGAGGTGCCCGTGCGCACGCGCATCCGCTTCGAGCTGCCGAACTAGTCCTCTTTGGATCCCCCTTCGGGCCGCCAGGAAGAACCCACATGAAACTCGCAGGCGCAGATCGCAATCGCCGGCTGATCACGGCCGGCGCGGGCACGGCCCTCGCCGTGGTGATGGGCCTCGCCCTGCTCGCCGGCTTCAGGCTGGCGACACAGATCCGCTCGAGCATCACCGCGCTGCAGACCGCGAGCGAGCTGCAGACCTACCCGGGCGTCATCGCCCAGCAGCTGACCGCCCTGCGCGAGCGGCTGGAGACACGAGAGTACACGGGGCAGGCCCACGGTGAGCTCACCGGCACGGTAGAGCGGTTCAACGACGATATCCAGAAGCTTGCCGGCCGCGGCAGTCTCGACTCGCCGCAGCTGCAGCAGGCGCTGCGGATGTGGCAGGAGTACAACCCGGTGCTGGCGCCGGTGATCGCCTTCTCCGGTGAGCCTTACATCGATACGGATTCCGGCAGCTCGCTCACCGAGAGCGGCAAGGCGTACTACGGCAACGTGCGCCAGGCGCAGCTGCTCGCGAAGCAGAACGTCCACCAGCTGCACCAGCTGCTGGCCACCGTAACTCGCTCCCTGGGGGCGCAGGCCTCGAGCGCCGCGGCGCGCCTGCGGGCGCTGCTCTCGGGAGGTGTGCTGGCGGCCCTGGCGCTCGCCTTCGCCGCCGCGTACCTGCAGCTCACCCGCGCCAAGCACGAGCGCGCCGCACGCGAGGCGCAGGAGCAGACGCGCGACATGCTGAAGACCGTACGCGAAGGATTCTTCCTGCTCGACGCCGATTACAAGATCGGCTCGGTGTGGTCGGAGGCGCTGACGCGCATCTTCGGCCGCAGCGACTTCGCCGGCCTCGCCTTCGAGAAGCTGCTCGAGGATCGCGTGCCGCCCAACACCCTGGCGACGGCGGTGAAGTACATCAAGCTGCTCTGGGGCGATCGGGCGCATGAGAACCTGATGAAGAGCATCAACCCCCTGGGGCAGCTCGAGATCAGCATGGACAACGGCCGCGGCGGCAAGGAAACGCGCTACCTGCAGTTCGATTTCCACCGGGTGACCGGCCCCAAGGGCGCGGTCAAGCACGTCCTCTGCTCCGTGGGCGACATCACTTCCAACGTGCTGCTCGCGAAGGAGCTGCAGGAGGCGCAGGAGAACGCGAATGCGCAGGTCGACATGATGGTCGGCATGCTGCACGTCGATTCGCTGCAGCTCGGCTCGTTCCTCGATACCACCGAGACGGGGCTGCAGCTGATCAACGCCATCCTCAAGGAGCCGGCGCGCACCGATGCGGAATTCCGCAAGAAGCTCGGCGGCCTCTTCCGCGAGCTGCACTCGATCAAGGGCGAGGCCTCGGCCCTGAACCTGATGAGCATCGCCCACCGGGTGCACCACCTGGAGGACACGGTGAGCGAGCTCAAAAAGAAGGCGGAGCTCTCCGGCAACGACTTCCTGCCGATGGTGCTGAAGCTCGATGATCTGCTGGCGCACCTGCGCGGAGTGCGGGAGATGGCCACCCGGCTGACCGCGCTGAAAGAGCCGGCGGCAGCGGCGGCGCAAGGCGCCCCGGCGCGGCCGAAGCCGTCCCAGGGCCCTCGATCGGGCGAGGATATTTCGCCGACGCTGCAGGCGCTCGCCGAGAAGCTGGCAAAGGATCATCGCAAGCCGTTCAAGCTGGCACTCTCAGGACTGGCGGACGTGCCCGCCGCGTACGTCACTACGGTCAAGGATTGCGTGATCCAGATGCTGCGCAATTCCGCGGTGCACGGTATCGAGCCGAGCGAGACGCGCCGTGCCCAGGCGAAGGCGGATGTCGGGGTGGTTCGCATCGACTTCCGCCGCCTGAGCGAGGGCTATGAGCTGATATTCGAGGATGACGGGGCGGGCATCTCGCCGCAGACGCTGAAGCAGGCGGCAGTGCGCAAGAACATCATCACGGCCGAGGAAGCGGCGTCGATGGACACTCGCGCGGCCATGTCCCTCATCTTTCGTCCGGGATTCTCCACCCAGGATCAAGTCACCATGGACGCTGGGCGAGGCGTCGGAATGGACGTTGTTGCGCGCACCGTGTACGGGCTTGGCGGCAAGATCGGGGTGAGCACCAACCCGGGCCGCTTCACACGCTTCAAGATCGTGCTGCCCGCCGCCGAAGCGGCGAGCTCGGCGGTCGCCTGAGCACGAGGGAGGAGGCGCATGAGCGGGAGCCAGGTCAATGGGGCGGGCGGCCAGCGGTCGCTGAAGCTTCTCATCGTGGATGACTCGAACATCATGCGGCGGCGGATCGAGCGCTCGCAGCAGTTCGCGGACCTCCAGGTGGTCGGCACGGCCGCCAATGGAATCGAGGCGCTGGAGATATTCCACAAGACCAATCCTGACATGGTCACGATGGACCTGACGATGCCGCAGATGGACGGCATCGAGTGCATCTCGAAGCTGGTGCAATTGAAACCGGCGGTGCGTATCCTGGTGATCTCGGCGCTGGCGGACAAGGCGACCGCGGTCGAGGCCATGGAGCGCGGGGCGAACGGCTTTCTCAACAAGCCGTTCACCGACCGGCAGTTGAACGAGGCGATCGCGGAACTGATGTCCTGAGGCCGAGGCGGAGAGCGGACAGATGTTGCGGGAAGAGGAGCTGAAGACCTTCGTCGAGGGGACGACGAATTACTTCGAGGTGGCGGCGCAGCAGCCGGCCACCATCGGCTCGCCTTACCTCATGGAGGGAGCGCCCGCGGTACACGACTACACGGGCGTCATCAGCATCTCCGGCAAGCGCGAGGGGGTCGTCTACTTCACCGCGCCGCGGGCGATGCTGACGGTGCTGCTGATGAAGATGCAGGAGAACGACTTCAGCCACGAGACCATGCGGGACCTGGTCGGTGAGGTCGCCAACACGATCTCCGGCAACGCGCGCCGGGACTTCGGCCGCGATTTCGTCATTTCCGTGCCGAGCGTACTCGCCGGGGAAAAGCCCTCGCTCGCGCAGAAGCCCGGGCAGCGCTCGTTCATCATTCCCATCAACTGGCGCAGCCACTCGGCCAAGCTGATCGTTTCGCTGACCTAAGCGCTGGATCCGGGCATCCGGCCCGCCACCTGCGACGGCGGGGCACCTACCTGTGCCTATTTCCGATGGCATCACGACTCTTTTGACTTCGAGGAGCAAGTCATTATAATGACATACTGATATGACTTAGGAGAGACGGTGTCCCCCGAGAGCACCGCCGCAACCACCCCGACCCCCTCGCCAGGCCGCTTCGGCCTGGGGGACGCCATCGTCCTCGGGCTGTCGAGCTCCGGTCCGGCTCAGACCCTGGCGGTGAGCCTCGCCTCCCTGGTTGCGGCGTGCCACTACGGTGGAGTGGTGCCCATCGTCATCTGCTTCCTGCCGATGGTCGGCATCGCCATCGGCTATCAGCGGCTCAACCGGTGGGATCAAAGCGCGGGCGCAACATACACCTGGGTCGCGAAGGTGTTCCATCCCTATCTGGGATTCCTCGCCGGTTGGATGATCCTGCTCTACTACACGCTCGGCACCAGCAGCCTGACCATCCCCGCCGGCACCTACACGCTGGCCCTGCTTGCCCCGGGGCTCCTCGGTAGCCACCTCGCCGTCGCGGTAGCGGGGGGCTCGTGGAATGTCGTCGTCACGCTGCTCGCGCTCAAGGGTTTGAAGGTCGCAGCGCGGTTCGAATGGGCGGTCGTCATCTTCCAGTACGTGGTTCTCCTGTTGGTCGCATGCGCGGGTATCTTCGCATTGCTGCACTCCGCGACCGCAACCCCGTTCACCTGGAGCTGGTTCACGCTGCACGGCATGGGCGGAATGCGCGGTCTGATGAGCGGCACTCTGATCGCGTGCTTCATGTACTCCGGCTGGGATGCCGCGGTGTACGTCAACGAGGAATCCACCGACAGGGTCAACTACCCCGGCCAGGCGGCGATCGCCAGCGTCGTCATTCTCGCGATCCTCTACTCAGTCACGGTTTTCGGGATACAGGCAGTCCTGCCGCCCGAGGAGCTGCAGCGCCACGCGGGTGATGCGCTGGCCGTGATTGCCGGCAGGCTGTTGACCGGTCCCTGGAGCGCGGTGATGAGCCTGGTCGTGCTCACCGGGACACTCGCGACCCTGCAGGCGGCAGTCATCGCGGCAGCCCGCATCGGTTTCGCCATGTCCCGCGACGGGGTGATGCCGGCGATTTTCCGGCGGGTGGATGCGCGCACCGGCAATCCTTGGGCGGCGACCATCGTGATGAGCGCGCTCAACCTGGGGCTGCTCGCGCTGGCGCTCGCCACCACCAACATCAGCCGTGCGCTCGGCAATGTCGTGAGCAGTCTAGGGCTCATCTCCATACTCTTTTACGGCCTCACGGGCGCCGCGGCCGTCTGGCACAACCGCCGCGCCCTCACCCGCTCGCCCGTGGATTTCCTGCTGGGCGGCCTGCTGCCGGGCGGAGGCACGGTCTTCATGGCGTGGGTCGCGATCGAGTCGGTTCTCACGGGAGCCACTTCGCGCACGATTCTCGCCTATGGAATCGGCTCGGTGGCGCTTGGAGCGCTGGTCGCGGTGCTGCTGCGGCGCTGGGCCAACCCAAGCTTCTTCCGCCGCCCCCCTTCCACCGCCGACGAGAATTCCATTGCGAGGGAGCAACCCCTGTGAGCCTGAAGTTTAAAAGCCCCACCCGAACCGCACGCAGCGCCGCGCTCTACCCGCAGGCCTGCGAGCCGATACCCGCCGGCGTCAACAGCACTGCGCGCGCGCGCTTTTCCGGATGGGATCCGTACCCGCTGTTCGCGCACCATGGCGAGGGGGCGCATTTGTTCGATGTGGACGGCAACCGCTACATCGACTATCTACTGGGCCTGGGACCGATGATTCTCGGGCACCGCCCACCGAAGGTCACCGCCGCGGTCGTCGAGGCGATTCAGGAGCGCGGCACCGTGTTCGCGCTGCCCACCGAAGAGGAGATCACGCTGGCGCGGCGGATCATCGGGCTCATTCCGAGCGTCGAGCAATTGCGCCTGTGCAACACCGGCACCGAGGCGGTCCTGTATGCAATACGGCTCGCCCGCACGTTCACGGGACGCGCCAAGATCATCCGCTTCGAGGGCATGTATCACGGATTCTCAGACGGGGTGTACTGGAGCAAGCACCCCCGGCTGGAGGAGGCGGGTCCGGCCGCCCATCCGATTCCGGTCGCTCAAGGCCCGGGTCTCGCGCCCGCTCTGGCCGAGCAGCTCATCATCCTTCCCTGGAACGACATCGCGGCGCTGCGTGAAGCCATTGCGCGCGATGGCGCGAGCATCGCCGCGGTGCTGACGGAGCCGGTCATGTGCAACACCGGCTGCATCCTGCCGGAGCCAGGCTATCTCGAGGCGATGCGCGAGCTCACGGCGGCACACGGAATCGTTCTGATCTTCGACGAGGTCATTACCGGCTTTCGCCTGGGCGTAGCCGGCGCGCAGGGACTCTACGGCATCCGGCCGGACCTGTCGGTCTTCGCCAAGGGGCTCGGCGGCGGCTTCCCGGTCGCGGCTCTGGGCGGGCGCAGGGACATCATGGCGCTGGTCGCCGATGGCACGGTATCGATGGCCGGCACGTATGCGGCCAACACCATCGCCGTCGCGGCAGCTCACGCGACGCTGGATGAGTTGACGGTACCCGGCGTGTACGAGCGGATGTACGCGCGTTGCGGGCACTTGTTTACAGGGCTGGAGCGGGCGCTGCACGACGCCGGGCTCAAGGCGTACGTCGCTGGCGTGGGCCCCGTGCTGCAGGTATGGTTCAGCGAGCACAAGATCCGCAACTATCGCGACGCCGCGCGCCACGCGAGCCACGCGCGCTTTCGGGCCTGGTGGGAGGGCATGCTGGACCGCGGCATCCTGTTTCATCCGCATGCCTTCGAGAACCTGTTCGTCTCCTTTGCGCACTCCGATGATGACATCGAGCTGACTCTGGAAGCAGCTCGCGCCGTCGCGAAGGACATCGGTGCGCGTGGCTGAGCGCGAGCAATGGCCATGACCGATTCCGGCCCGCTGGTGCTCGGCATCGACCTCGGAACTTCCGCCGTCAAGGTCATTGCCATGGGCGTCGATGGCACGGTAGCCGACGTCGGCTCGGCCGCGTTCACGACGATCCGTGATCTGCCCGACCAGGCGGAGCAGGACCCGGCAGCCTGGGTGGCTGCGGTCGCGGAGGCAGTCGCGGATCTCGAGGTGACGCTGCGAGGCTTGGACCCTGGCTGGAAAGCCCGCGTTGCGGCCGTCGGAGTCGCCGGGCAGCTGCCGACTCTCGTCTGTTGTGATGCGCGCGGCCCGCTCGGACGGGCGATCACGTGGCAGGACGCGCGCGCTGATGCGCCCACACTCGCTGCGCTGGATCCGGCGCAACGGCGTGACCTGTACCGGCGGACCGGGATGCCGATCGATGGACGCTACCTGGGCCCTATGTTCCGTCACCACTGGCTCGCCCGCCGCGCAGAGGTCGAGTCCGTTCTTTCGGCCAAGGACTACCTGGTATCCGTGTTGACGGGACGGCGCCTCACCGATCCCTCAACCGCCGCCGGCTACGGGGCGTTCGACCTTGCCGCCGGCTCGTTTGCGCGCGATTTGACCGAGCTGTGGCAGCTGCCGGCCGCCACTCTGCCGGCCGTACAACCCGCTCACTCCACGGCCGGAACGCTGACCGCGGCGGCCGCCCGCCTGTTGGGAGTTCCGGCGGCGATTCCAGTGACGGTCGGAGCGGCCGATTCCGTGTCAGGCGCCTTCGCGATGGCGGCGCTGCAGACGGGGATCGTGTGTATCACGATGGGCTCGAGCACGATCATCATCGACGCGATCCGCGAGGCTCGGCTCGACCCGGCTGCACGCTACCTGTTGACGCCGCACGTCGAGCCGGGTTGGTATGCCCGTGAGATGGATCTGCTCGCCACCGGCACCGGCTACCGCTGGCTGAGCGATCTGCTGCACCTGCTGCCGGGAAAGCTGGATGAGCTCGCCGCCGAGGCTCCGCCGGGGGCGCACGACCTCTTCTTCACCCCTTACCTCGCCGGCGGTGAGCAGGGCGCTCTGTGGAATCCCGCCCTGCGCGCCTCGATATCCGGACTGACGCTGCGGCACGGCGCAAGCGACATCGCGCGCGCGTTTCTGGAAGGGATCGCATTCGAGATTCGCCGTTGCATCGGCGTGTTGGCGGAGACCGCGCCCGTACGCGAGGTGGTGGTCTCGGGCCACCTCGCCGAGCACCGGACGAGCCTGCAAATGCTCGCCGATGTCCTGCATCGGCCGGTGCAACCGTTTCCAGCCGTCTCCCCTGCCGCGCTCGGCGCCGCGCTCGGCGCCGCGCGGGCCATCGGCTCGACGGCCCGCGGGCCCGCGGGCCAAACCTGGCCGCCCAAAGTTCTGCCGAGCGAACACGCCAACACCTACGAGCGCCTGTATGCGAGCTATCTCGACAAGACCCGCGCCTGAGACGGCGGCAGGAACGGCGGACGCGGTATCCCACGCGCCACCGCAGTCCGTCTCAGCCGCGCCAACCGGATCCGTCTTACCCACGCTTCGCTTTCTCTGGCCCGAAACGCCCGCGGAATTCAACGCACTCGCCGCGGACCGGGTCGCCGCGGCGCTGCGCAAACAGGATGCGGTCTTGGCGCTGCCCACGGGCCGGACGCCGCTCGGCCTGTACGCGGCGTTGCGCGCGCGAGCCGCCGCGGGCGAGGTTTCTTTCAGCCAGGCGCGATTGTTCGACCTCGACGAGTACGTCGGGCTCGGCGCCACGCATTCACTGAGTTATGCCCGGTATATGCGCACCGAGCTGCTCGATCCGGTCGGTGCATCCGGTCACAACGTCCGCTTGCTGCGCGGCGACGCGCCTGACCTTGCCGCGGAGTGCCGCGCCTACGAGGAGGCAATCGCGCGCGCCGGCGGCATCGATCTGGCCATCCTCGGCCTGGGCGACAACGGCCACATCGCCTTCAACGAGCCGGGCACTCCGTGGGACTCGCCGACTCATGTCGCGGCGCTGAGCGCCCGGACACGCGAAGTCAACCAACCGGTGGCGGGCGCGGTGATTCCCACGCATGGCCTGACGATGGGCGTCGCCACGATCCGTCAGGCGCGGGCCATACTCCTGCTGGTGGCCGGAGCGGCGAAGCAGGCGGCGCTCGCGGCGCTGCGGCGTGGGATGCCCGACCCGCGCTGGCCCGTGACGGGTCTCATCGGCCACGCCGACGTCACAGTCATCTGCGAAGCCCGGCTGCGCGAGCCCTGAGCCCCTGCCCCGCAGGTCAATCGCGGGCGGATGCCGCCTCGCCGGCGCGCGGCCGCGCAATCTGACTCGTGCGCGGTTGCACAGTCTGATTCACGCGCGGTTGCGCAATCTGACTCAACAGATCAGGGGTACCGGCGATCCGCTGGAGGTGCGGGTTACGCGGACCGCCGCTGTAGGACAGCGCCGCGCTGCGGATCTCATCGCCCCTCTCGTAGAGCAGTGTGATGGTGGAGGCGCCGCGAGCGGTGGCGGCGAGCGCATCGCGTAATTCCTCCGGCGCCCACCTGCGGCCATCGACGGCGATGAGCCGATCTCCGGGCGCGAGCCCGGCCCGGTCGGCGGGACTATCCGGAATGATATCGCTCAGGCTGGCGTCGTCGTCGTCCACGTAGAAGCCAAGCGAGAAGCGCACATCGACATCGCGGTCATCCGCCTCGTGCGCACGCTGCATCACTGATGGGGCGCTCTCGAGCTGCGGCTTCCAGCCACTCTGCAGCAGACCCTGGGCTGGGGCGTCGGCGCCGAGACGATCGAGCCGGTCGCGCCAGAACTTGCGCCAGTCGTAAGGCTGCACGTCGTTCAACGCGCGCACCACGTCCGCGAAATCATAAGGCCGCACTTGCGGCGCGCCACTCGGGCCGCCGTAGAACCGGCGGCAGAAATCGTCCAGGCTGCGGCGGCCGCCGGAGAGCCGGCGGATCAGCGTGTCCGCTTCGAGCCAGTACAGCGCCGACTCTTGGTAGAAGTCCTCCTGCCGGCGCAGCCGCGCCGCCCAATCCCGCGGCTGCACGTAAAGGAGCTGCGCTGCGACCGCCGCATCCTGCAGGCTGCGCCAGCGGCGCGCGCCATGGCTCTGCATGTTGGCGAAATCGCGCGCCAGCTCGCTGCGGAATTCTTCCGGGGTGAGCAGGCCGCTGCGCACGGCGAGCACGTCGCTCAGATACTCCGTGAGACCTTCGTACACCCACAGGAGGTCGGCGCGCATCGGCTGCTGATAGTTGCGCGTCGCGAGCCCCACCGGGCGCCGATACTTGCCGTTCCAGGAGTGAGTATATTCGTGGGGCAGGAGATTCGCTTCCGCGCGGCGCACGCCGTCATCGAGGAAGGTGCGGTACGGCGAAGTGTCGTCGCTCGACTCGTGATGCTCCAGCCCATCGGGCGAGATCTGGTCGGTCAGCGCATACAGGAAATCGTAGTGCCGGTAGTGCGTCGCGCCAAACAGCGCCTGCGCCTCCACGACCAGCCGCCGATAGTGGGCGAGAACCGCCGGTGCGACATTCAGAGCAGCCGGGCCGTCGGTTGCGATGTGCAGGCGCACCGGAGGCTCGCCGCCGAGCTCGAACGACTCGAAGTACTCTCCGGCCATCACCGGCGAATCCACAAGGGTGGTGAGCGATGTCGGCTCGAAGCGCGCCCCCTGCGGCAGGGCCTGCTCGACCTGCAGGGCAGTGGCGTACTTCCATCCCGCCGGCACGATGATCTGACCCTGGTAGCGCAGCTCATCGGTGTCGCTGTCGGCCGGATAAAGAACGACCTGGTTCCATTCGAGCATGAACAGCGACTGCGTCGCGGTGCGCGCCGCCTCCAGCCCGTTCACCGTCCCATCCGGACGCAGCCCGGTCAGCACCTCGAAATCGGCCTCGAGCAAGCGGACCCCGGGCGGGACTCTGAGGTGAAACGCGTACATGTCGACGTCATCACGGCGCCAGAGCACCGGAACTCCCCTGGCACTCAACCGCGGACCCGCGAGATCGGTGATGGGACCCACGGGACCGTGGTCACCCGGTATCCATTTCGGATACACGAGCGTGAGAGGCCCCGGCCTGACCGGCAATACCAAGTGAACCTTCAGGATGCCGCGCGGCGCATCGCGGGCATCGACTTGCACTTGGGCGACGCCAGCCGTCCGCGCCAGGGTTCCGCCGAGCGCGTCCGCGCCACTCCAGCCGACCCCTGGGCCGATTAGCAGCACGAATCCAAAGAGCACCACCGTGAATCTCATGCCCCCTCCGAATCATGGCGCCGCGGCAGGCACAGGGATGTGCCCCGCCGCCGCAGGTGGCGGAGCCGCGGGCAAAAACCACGCTCAGCCGCTTCGGCGCTGCCCGCCGCGCGCTGGGCCGGGCGGGATGCCCGGATCCAGCGCTTCTAATAAGTGTAATGCACCCCGAGCTCGAAGTAGCGTCCGACGGCGCCAGCCTGATCGAGTGAAGGATTATAGTTGAAGCCGCCGTAGGTGATCGTATTGAGAGGCGCGATGCGATTGGTCACGTTCGAGACCGTCAGGCTGAGCTGCAGATGCTCGTCGAGCTGGTACTCGCCATGGACATCGGCGTAGGTGAAGGACGCGATGTTACAGTTCGGGTTGTCGAGCGAGAGCTGCAGGCACTGGTCGCCGGAAGACGACTCGTCGATCCCCTTCATGACACCCCGATAGTAGATCGTCGTGCTCAGCGACAGCGGGCCGCGCGACCAATCGGCGGTGAACGAGCCGCGCGTACGCGGCGTGCCGACCGCCCCGCCGACTCCGGTTGGGCCTGCCGTGCCGGCGTAGTGATAGGTCACATTGCCGTTGATGGGATCGATGAATGTCTGGTCGGACGTGATGACGTAATTCGCATCCAGATCAAGCGTCAACCGCCCCAGGACGCCGAGCGGAATCGCGGCTTGCATGGAGCCGTCGTAGCCGGAGGTCTGCGAGCTCGCGGCATTCACGTACGGCTGCGGGTAGTAGACGATCGGTCCCGGATAGCTCGTTCCGGGCTGCTGCACACCGCGCACGGGCGGCTCCAATCCGAGCGGCGCCGGCACGATCTCGTCGTCGCGGCGGATGTTGTAGTAATCGAACGTGAAGCTGACGCGCCTCACCGGCTCGAGCACCACACCCAACGTGTAGCTGCGGGACTTCTCGGGCTTGAGATTGGGGTTCGCGACGCTGAGAGTGGCCGCATAGCCCTGACCGCAATCCGACGGCTTGTTGGTATAGGGGCAGCGCAGATTGTCCACGGGGGCGGTGGTGGCGGAGCCGGTACCGCTGTCGCCGGATTCGGCGATGCCCGGTGCGCGGAAGCCGCGCGCGAAGGTGCCGCGGAATGCCACCTGCCGCAACGGCGTCCATTTCAAGCCGAACTTCGGAGTGAAGGAAGTACTTGGACTATTGTAATGATCGACGCGACCGGCCGCGTCGAGCTCGAGGGAGTGCAACACGGGCGCATTCAGTTCGACGAACGCCGCGGAGATGCTCTGCGAGCCGCGCGCGTAGAAACTGCCGTCCATGATGATATCGCCTTGCGGCGCATACGGCTCGCCGGGATTGTCGGTCTTGAGCGTGCGAGCCTCCGCGCCCGCCGCCACCGACAATGGGCCGCCGGGGAGGTTGAGCAGCGGACGGTCGCCGACGGCGGATACGTACGCAAGCTCCGAGGTAGCGGTGTCGTGCGTCTCCGGCGCCAGCTGCGCGTACAGCGAAGGCGGATTGAGGTCCGCATTCGCGCCAACGCGATAGGTATCGTTGGCTAGCGCCGCGCTCAACAGGCTGTTGCGTATAAAGCCGATGTACGTCGAGCGAGTGGCGTCGCGGATATAGCCGAGGCTGAAGCTCAAATTCCATTTGCCTAAACTTCCGGTGACGTCGTCGACGGCGCGGATCACGTTGGTATTGAAGCGGATCTGCTGACTGGGGAAGTCCGTCAGCACCGCGTACAGCAAGGCCGGCTGGCCGACATAATTGGCAAAGTTCGCGCCCTGCGCCGTGTAGTAAGCCTGCGCGGCGGCAAAGTAGGGGCTCGCGGGATTGAATGGGTTGTCCGGATGATTCGCCGGCAGCACCATCGTGGTGGAGTTGGGATCGGTCTGATCCACCAGGGCGCCGGCGGAGCCGACCCACGTCGATGGAATCGTCACGGGACCGGTGCTGTAGGCGTCCGACTGGCGATACTGCTCCGCTCGTGAATTGAACCACGACAGCGACAGCGCATTGCGCCAATCGTCCCCCAGCTTCTGCGTCCAGCGGCCCGTGAGATTCAGGCCCGAGGTGCGCGGCTGGATCTTGTTGTATTTGTTGATGTCCCAGATGCAGCCGCCCGAGGAATCGAGATTCTGGGGCGCGCAGCCGGGCAGCAGGAAGTATCCTGCGCTCGGGTCGCCGGACTGCACCGCATACTGCGGCGCGACCATGCCGGGCATCGTGAAAGTGCCGTTGTTTGGAAACGCCTGTTGCACCACGCCGCCGCGGCGATCAGGACCGCCGTACGGTGTCAGGTTGAGGTCGCTGAGATAAGAGCCGCGATCGGACTGGCTGATGGAAGCCTGGTGGCGGTACTCCAGGTTGACATAGACGTTGTGCCCGTCCCGATCGAGATCTCCGAACCCATATAGCACCGAGAAGCGCTGTCTGAGCCCGTCCGCCTTGTATGAGCTGCCGAAGTCTCCGTCGATCTGCAGCCCTTGGAACTGGTGCTTGAGGATGATGTTGACGACGCCTGCAATGGCGTCGGAGCCATAGATCGCGGAAGCGCCGTCCTTGAGGACTTCAACGCGATCGACGATTCCCATCGGCAGGGAGGACAGATCGACGAAGGGGCGCTGTCCGTCGTCTGCGAGCGGATACGGCGCCATCCGATGGCCGTCGATCAGGACCAGCGTCGCATCGAGCGTCAGGCCGCGCAGAGACACGCCGCTGGCGCCGCCCGCGAGCGCACCGCTGAAATTCTGGCTCAGTGTGCCGCTGTTGTCGGCGGAGACACTGCGGATCACATCCGCTATCGTGAGCTTGCCGCTCTTTTCGAT
>DASYGA010000328.1:0-13468 GCA_036000265.1 Steroidobacteraceae bacterium
TCTGCTTCTTGAAGAAGAAGAACAGCGGCGTGCCGCTCGTCAGGCGGGGATAGTCCTCCGGCCCGGTCGGCGATCCGATCATCGGCAGGTGGACATAGGTGAGGTCTTTGCCCGCGACGACATAGCTGTTCTCGACGGGCGCCCCCGGGGGCTGCACGTGAAATGAGATGCGCACTAGCTGCGGATAGGCGGCCATCACCTCATCGACCAGCTGCTGCCCGAAGACTTCGCGAGGCTTGCGCCCCGAGGCAAAGAGCGCTGCGCGGTCAGGTATATAGATCTTCAACCCGTCCCGGATGGCCAGCATCGCCTTTTGCTGCGTCTCCTCCTCGGCGTTCGAGCGGTACTTGTAGGCAAGCACCAGGGTGCCGACGGGCAGCTCCCTTACATTGAGAAGCTGCAACACCGCGACGTAACGATCAGACGCCTCGTCGTGATGAAACACATCCTTGGGGAAGCAGAGCGCCGCGAATGCTGCTGCATCGGCCGGCTCGCCGATCTGCCCGCGGTTCCTCGCGGCAATGGTCCGAAACGCACTGACCGGCGCGCCGGGTGGGTAGCCGTAGATTGCTGCCTGCTCGAGTTCCGGGTGTTGCGCGACGATCCGGTCGATGAGTACCTGCGCGTAGATGTCCGGAAGCGCCGCCCAAGCGCCGGCGGTTGCAAACGCCAGCGACATCAGAATCAGGGTGCCAAGCGCCACGCAGCGCTTGCTGGCCGAGAAAGCCGGCAGCGTCTCTTGCATACTCTTACTCCGCGATCAGAAGGTATAAGTCAGATCGATCTCGGCGTCGCGGGGCGTTCCCGGGTCGACGCTCACCATCCCTGATGTGATGGTGCCGTCCTGGTAATACGTCTCATTGAAGAGGTTGTTGATTTTCAGGGTTACGTCAAAGCCGTTGGCAAACTGCTTGTAGAGCCCAAGGTCCACCACCTGATACGCTGGTAGCACGAACTCCGCCGGCTGCGACGGCGTACCGGTATTGGCGATGCGATCCCCGATGTAGACGAAACCGAGTCCCGCCCCGAAGCCACGCAGAGGGCCGCGTAGCACGTCGTAGCGCGCCCAGAAGTGGAAGTCGTTGCGTGGTGAATCCGGCAGCTCATCGCCGACGATCGGCCCAGTCGCGCTGCTGCTGGTGACCCGCGCGTCTGTATAGGCATAGCCCGCAATCAGGGTGAGCGAGTCAGTCGGCTTGGCATCGACCTCGAGCTCGGCCCCCTTTGAGCGGGCCGCCCCCACCTGCATCTGGCAGCTGCCGGTCGGACAGAGAGCATCGACGCCGGAAGGATACGGGGCGAGCACGTTGGTTTCGTTGATCAGGAAAACCGCGCCCGTCACGTCCACTCGGTGATGAAGGAAGTTCGCTTTCACACCCGCCTCGCCTCCCTCGCCCTCCGTGGGCTTGAACAGCGGCGAGTTTACGAGGGCCCTCGTATTTGGAAGAACCGGCGCATAGGACGTGCTGTAGCTCACGTAGTAGGACCAGTGGTCGCTCGGCTGATAGATGAGTCCGACCTCGGGCAGCGTCGTGCCGGTCGTTTGCCTCGCAGTCGGTATCCCGGGGTTGAATCGGTCCCTGGTTGCTGCCAGCCTGTCGCGCGAATAGCGTACTCCGACCAGCATCTTCCAGCGTTGGCTGAGCGTCACCAGGTCAGAGAAGTACGCGGCGGAGGTCTGCGATGCCGTATAGAGGTCCGCGTGTGTACCCGTGCCGAATGCTGACGGCGGAGGAATATCGTTGAAGTCAGGGCCGAACACCGAGACTGTGTACTCGCTCGCGCCGATATTGCAGTACAGATTGGCCTTGGGATTGCCGGGGGAGTTGACCGCGCAGAACTGGATCTGCTTGAAGTCGTCGATCTCCTTGCCGGCGTCGATGCCCACGATGAGGCGATGCCCGACTCCGCCGGTATTGAACGGCACGACGACGTTGGCGTCGGCGAAATTGTAGATGCGCTGATTCCATTGCCCGCGCGCGCGCAAATCGAGCGTGCGGAACGTCGGATCCTTCTTGTCAAACCCGCTGATGTCGAAGGCATTGGCGTAATCGTGATGGTCGACACTGCGCGCGCTTAAGTTGAGCGACGCCCCGCGCCAGAACTGGTGCCGCAGAAGCAGCGTAGTCGCCGTCCCCCGCTCGTTGCGATAGGTTCCGGGAGCGGTATAGACGGTCTGAAGGGGCGCGAGGTCGGCGATGGTAGAGGAAGCCGTGAATGGCGCGAGCAGGCCCACGTTCTCGTAGTCGGCGCTCACTTTGCGATACTCGAATTGGATCGTGGCGGAGGTCGAATCGCCGAGATTGGCGGTGAGCATCGGCGAGACGTACTGGCCCCGCTCGTAGGAGGAGTCGCGGAAGTAGCGGTCGTCGCTGATTTGGGCGATCAGCCGATATAGGAGGCGCGGTGTGCCCAAAGGACCGGTGGAGTCGACCGAGACGTCCCCGCCGCGCACCCGCGAGTACCCGCTGGCATTCGTCGTGCCGCGGGTCTCGATCTCGGTGGTGGCGACCGGCGCGGGCTTCTTGGTGATGATATTGATGAAGCCGCCCGGCTGTGCCTGGCCGTAAAGGAGTGAGGATGCCCCCTTCATCAGCTCGATGTGATCGACGCCGATGGTGGGAGGCGTACCGAATCGCACCGCAAGTCCCGGAAGGCCGTCCGTGAGAACGGTATTGCGGTCATGGTCACTGGTCGAGAAGCCGCGTATCGTGAGGTTGTAGCCGGTGATACCGGCCTTCTGCAGGCCGGTCATGTACTGGTAGAGGTCCGCTACCTGCCGCGTCTCGATCGATCGCATGAAGCTGTGCGAATAGCTCTCGATCGAGAACGGCGTGTCGCGCACCGGGATGCCCATCTTCATCGAATCGTCGACCTGCTGCCTATAGGCGGCAGTGACGGTTACCTGCGCGAGGTTGTTGGCACGAAAGGCGGCGCCGCTCGCCGGCAGGGCCTTCCCCTGTGGTGGGTCTGATGGCGCATGTGCGGCCGGAGCGGAAGCCGGGCGCAAATCCGCCGAGTGGGCATTGCCGCCGGATACCGCCGGCGCGCTGGAGCGGGAGCGTGCCGGAGCCGGCGGCGCCGAGCGGTCGAGAACGACCGTGGTACGATCGATGAAAGAGTAGCTGATCCCGCTGCCCGCAAGGAGCCGCGAAAGCGCCTGTCTGGTGGTCAGCACCGCGCTCAGCGCGACTCCCTTTCGACCCGCAACGAGAGCCGGGTCAAACAGAATGTTCGTGTGAGTCTGACTGCCGATCGCCCGCAGCGAGTCGGCCAGTGCTTCGGCGGGAATGTCGAATCGAACCGCGGTCTGAGCATAGGCGGCCAATGACGCGCAGGCGAGGGCCGGCAGCGCGGCGAGCGCGAGTGTGCGACGAGCGCGTGTCCGCATCTCGTGATACCCCTCTTGGCACTCCTTTGCGTGGTGTTATGGAAGAGCGTCGGCTCACGATGATGTAGACACCCAGCTCGGCCGAAACCTCACCTCCCGGATTGCTCGGCGGACGAGAGCACGATGTCTCCGCCCGAGCGAGTCGACTCATTCAGATCATATTCCCTGGCGACAGCAGCCGCGAAGCTGGCCGAGTCACCCGCCTCGAAGACGCCGCTGACCCGGATGGAATGCATCGTGGAGCTGATGACGATGCGCCTGCTGCTGTAGCGATTCATTTCGGCCACCGCCTCGGCAAGAGGCGTATCGTCGAGTACGACCTGTCCACGCTCCCATGCGGTGACGAGATCGAGCGACGGACGATCGATCTGCGGCATCTGGTCCGCAGTGAAGGTCAGGCGCTCCCCAGGTGAAAGCATGATGGCCTGCCGCCTTACCGAGAGCGTCCCTACCGGCAATGAGGGGCGCGGTGATGATACCGCGCCGCCCGTAACGGAACTGACGGTGACTTTGCCTTGTAACAGAGTCACGGCGAGCCGATTGCGCTCGCTCAGCACGTCGAACTCTGTGCCAATATCCCTGATCCGATGGCCATTGACGGTGACGATGAAAGGCCGCTCGGGATTGTGGGTCACCTCAAAAAGCGCTTCCCCGCTCACAAGTTGCACCTGTCGGAGCGCCTTGCCGTAGCGCACGATGAGCCGAGTGTCCGCGTTCATGTGCACTCGCGTCCCATCCTCGAGAGCCAGGGTACGAAGCTCACCGATGCCGGTCGTCGTGACGTCACTGTGCAGCCAATAGACGGTTCCGGTGATCGCAAGCACCGCTACAGCCAAAGTGGCGAGCACCGCGCGCGAGAAGCTCAAGCGAAATCCAACCAGCTCCCATTGCGCGACGTGCTCCATCGGACGGCGGCGCAACCTCGTCGATCTCTCCCAGGTTTCGGTGAGGAGCTCGAAGGCGGCCAGATGGTCGGGATCGTCCGCCAGCCAGCGGCGCAACCCGGCCTCCACGTCGCTGGTACGATTGGGGCCATGCAAGCGCGCGACCCAGGCGGCGGCTTCCGCCCGAGCGGCCGCCGAGGGTTTGCGATGCTTCGATTGCTGAGCGCTCATTCCCGTTGACTCGCATCCGCCAGAATGGCGAGGGCGCTCGCCATGTGCTTCTCGACCGCGCTGATGCTCAGGCCCATTCGCTGGGCGATCTGCGCATAGCTCAAGCCGTCCAATCTCTGCATGAAGAAGATATCCCGGGTACGGCTACTGGCCGTATCGAGAGCCTCCCTCATTCTCTGAAGACACTGATCCCCGGCCAGCACCTCATCAGGTGTAGGCGAGGCGTCAATCAGTAGCGTCAGATCTTCCACACGCTGATCGGAGTAGAGCTCGCGGTGAGCATCCCGCCGGGCGTTCGACGCCAACCGCAGCACGGTCCTCATCAGGAAGCCTTCCGGCTGGTGGACGTGCCCGCCCGCCTCACAGTATTCCTGCATCTTGAGAAAGGCATCCTGAATCAGATCCTCCGCCTCTTCCTGCGTGCGCCCCCTGCGCATCAGCACCGTTCGTAACCGGCGGAAGTACAAGGGCAGGCGGACCATTGCTTTTACGTTGACACGGTTCGGTCAGGAGTCAAGCGGGAATCGACTTCCTGGGCTGCTGGGACCCGGAAACAGATACCTGAGATCTCCGCAATGAGGTTCTTTGCCGCTCGCGTGTCTTGGTACCTGATGGGCTCAGCGCGTTCCCCTTGCCGTTACCATGACACGGCAAAGGGGGCGGCGCAAATTCTTGCAGTATTAGACGTTTCGGACCCGAACATACCCTCACCCCGATTTTTGCAGATGTAGAAGTTTATTTCGTCTTCGACTCGGACCAGCGATGCTGACACATGATTCAGGTTCAATTCAGATTGCGTTCAGAATCAGACGCCAGAGTTCTTCGCGCGAAATCCAACACGCCGCGGCGTCATCCGCCGGCGTATCCAGGGGGAACAGATGATCCGATCCGATCGAATTGCCGCCTTCGTGGCGGCTGCCTGCAGCCTCGCACCTCTCTCGAGCGCTCTCGCCGCCGACGGCCCGGGCGCCGCGGCATCCCAGGATCCAGGCACCACCAACCCGCTGCAGGAGGTGGTCGTGACTTCCTCCTACCAGCAGCAGACCGACAGCTCGATGAAGATGGGAATCCCCGTACGGGATACGCCCTTCTCGATCGAGAGCTATTCGAACAGCTTCATGACTTCGATCCAGACGCAGCAGGTGGCCGATCTCTACCGCTACATGACCGGCCTGCAGAAGGCCGGCATTACCGGCTACAGCCTGGTGATTCGGGGTTTCTCGACGGCGGATACCGACCGCAATACCATTCTCACGGACGGCTTGCCGGGACTCGCCGTGCGGTTCGGCTCGCCGCCGACCATCGGCTACGATCATATCGAGCTCCTCAAGGGCCCGGCATCGCTCCTCTACGGCCAGGCAACACCCGGTGGCATGGTGAACATTATCACCAAGAAGCCGGAGGCGGATGCCGCCACCATGATCTCGAGCCGCGGGACTATCAATGCGAGCGACTACTCGCGCGTGCTCGGCGGCAACGTAGCCTTCGATTCCACCGGCCCGCTCGGCTCCGACGCCCTCCTGTACCGCGTCATCGGCCAGATCAGCGATGACCGATACTTCCGCAATTCCTCATACGAGCGCAACAAGTATCTCCTGCCGATGGTGACCGCGAAGCTCGGGGATGCAACCACGGCGACCCTGCAGTTCGAGTACCAGTCGATCAGCGCAGATTACGAAAACGTCGGTCTGCTCGCCCCGAACACGGCGGTGGCCGCGACCGTGGCGCAGCTCGCCCCCATTCAGACCGTGTATACGGCTCCCGGAACCTCGCGGAATGAGCGTGGCACGACGACGAGCCTGTTCATCAAGCACCATCTGGGCGGCGGCGGCTCGCTCAACCTGAGCGTGCGCAGCGTCGATCACCACGATTACGCCTATGCCTTCGACATCACCGGATTCGACAAGGCCGACAAGACCTACCGCACCCTCGACCTTCGGGCGCGTGGCCAGTGGAATCAGCGCACCTACAACTTCGCCGACCTCAATGCGGTGCTGCCCTTCCATGTCGGCGGCATTGGCAACCGGATCATCGTGGGTGCCAATGCCGGCAAGGAAATCGACGACTTCAAGCGCACGCGGTTCTGTAACCTCAATTCCCCGGGCAAGCCGGTGGCGAACGCATCGTGCAATCTCGGCAGGAACCAGTACACGGTATCGGTGTATGACCCGAATTTCGCTCTGATTCCGCCGCCGAGCGCGTTCGGCGCGGGCACTCTGGCCGACAACTGGAACATGGAGGAGACCGCGGCGGCATACTTGTCGGATCTGATCACGTTGAGCCCGCACTGGAAGGCACTGGCGGGCGTGCGCTACTCCCAGGACAAATACAAGGTCTATGTCAACAAGTATGACCCGGCGCAGGCGCCCTACGAGCAGGACTACCACTCGACGGTTCCGGAGGCCGGCATCATCTATCAGCCGAGCGAGGACTGGTCCTACTACGCGAGCTACAGCGAGTCTTACTCGCCGGTCGATCCGAGCAGCGGGGCTCTGATTTCCCAGCCGCTCTTCAAGCCGACCGAATCCAAAGGCGAGGAAGTCGGCGTAAAGGCTGATGTCGACCATCACCGGATCAGCTTCACGGGAGCGGTGTATCTGATCAAAGAGCGCAACGTGCTGACCCCATACCCCGGCGGAACCGATGTCGACTGTCCGACCGGCAGCTGCATGGTACAGGCGGCGGCGGCACGGTCGAAGGGAGTCGAGCTCGAGATCAGCGCGAAGCCGACCGAGGCGCTCACGCTGATCGCCGGCTACACCTACGGCAGTGCGGTGTATTCGGAGAGCACTCCGACCGGTCCACTCGCAGGGCACAAGCTGCCGAACTGGCCGACCAACGCCGCCCACGGGTGGGCGCGTTACGACATTCTGAACGGTGCGATGCGCGGCTTCGGCGCGGGCCTCGGCATTACCTACTCCGGGGCGCGCATCGCCAGCACGGGAACGGCGGCGATCCCCGGGGAATTCATTCTCCCGAGCTACACGGTCGTGGACTTCGCGCTCTACAAGGAGTTCATCGACGGCCTCTACGTGACTTTGAAGCTCAACAATGCCCTCGACAGGACCTATTATCAGGACGGGACGATCACCTCGGGATTGGTCAGCGTGGATGCCGGAGCGCCGCGCACGGCCGAAATCGATCTCAGCTGGACGTTCTTCTAATCTCCAGGCTCCCGCCCATGCCGCGGCGCTTCAACCATCGGGTAAAGCGCCGCGCGATTATCATTGGCGCACCCTCCGCCGTTCCTTCAGGGAGCCCCGATTCAGGTTTCTTTCAGACTCGCTTCAGGATTCCCGCGCACATTCCCCGCACGTCTCGCGCCCCGCCTTGACACCAACCGGAATCGCCTGCGGCGCGGCAACCCGGGGGAATCCGAATTGGACGCGCTCGGCCGGCAAGGTCCCGTGCGCGAAATGGATTTCGCCCGCGTGCGGCGCCCGGTCGGTCATCGTGTGCGCGGCGCTGTGGCTGGCCGGCTGCCACGCTGCTGACGCGGCATCTCCAGCTCCGCGCCTCGCCGGCGTGGTGCGCTGCGCCGGCGGGAGCACCATGCTGCCGCTGGTGGAGAGCTGGGGGCGGGAGTTTCACGAACTGCATCCGCAAGCCGTGGTCGAGGTCGACCCGCGCGTCTCACTCGCGGCCGGCGGCTTTCGTGAGCTCCTAGATGGACGGGTAGACCTCGTCGATTTCGTGCGGGAGCCGTTTCCGGCGGAGATCGCTGCCTTCAGGCACAAATTGGGCTATGCGCCACTCCTCATCAATGTCGCCAATGGAAGCTTCGACACACGCGGCGGCACCCACGCCATTGCAATCTACGTCAATTCCTCCAACCCGCTGCGACACCTCACCCTGGGGCAGCTCGATGAGATCTTCTCGGCCGCGCCTCGCCGGGGCACCGGACAGCCCATCGGCACCTGGAGCGGCGTTGGCTTGCAGGGGAAGTGGGCGCCACGCCCGATCCATGTGTACGGAATGGCACCGCTGCGTCCCAGCGGCAACCCTCCGGGAATCGTCAATTTCATGGAGATACGCGTGCTGCAGGGAGGTACATTTCGCACAGACCTGCGCATCCAGCGCGACCGGCCGGGCACCAGCGCCCTCCAAGCTATCGTGCGTGCGGTCGCGAACGATCCGGACGGCATAGGCTATAGCGGTTTTGGCTATGCCACACCTGGCGTCAAAACGGTCGCGCTCGCTGAGTACCCGGGTGCGCCGTATGTCAAAGGCGGAGCGGAGCAGATCGCCGATCGATCCTACGCGCTCAGCCGTCAGATCTATTTTGCGCTCAACAGTCCGCCGGGGCACCCGCTGCCGCCGCTGCTCAAGGCATTCATCGAGCTCGTGTTGAGCCCCGAAGGCCAGCGCAGGGTCTCAGGCACGCCGGACCGCTTCCTACCGCTCACTCCCGCTCAATCGGCACGCTCGCGGCAGCTCATCAGGCAGACGGCGCCGGCCGGGCGCGCGCCGCCACTCGATATCGGATCATCCGCCGCCTCAGCGCCGTACCTCACGGCAAATGGCGCGATCTCCATCGTCGGTTACAACGATATGCGCGAGATGCTCGAGTCTCTCGATGTGCTCTTCGAGCAGACCCATCCGGGCACTCGCTTTCTCCTGACACTGAAAGGTACCCGGACCGCTCCCGCCGCGCTCGCCACCGGGCGCAGTCTCCTCGCGCCCATGGGAGCAGTATTTTCGCCCGAGGAGCTCGCGGCATATCGCCAGGAAGTCGGATCCGATCCGATCGCTTTCCGTATTGCCCACGATTCCGTCGATCCCCGCGCACGCTCTGCCCCGCTGGCGATCTTCGTTCCCGCGGCCAATCCCCTGTCACGGCTGGACTTCGCTCGGTTGAAGCGGATTTTTGCGGGCGGCGGCGGGAAGCTGAGTTGGGGGCAGTTGGGCGTCGAGGGCGCCCTGGCCGATCGGCCGGTTCACCCATACGGCCTCGCGGCCAGCACGGCGCTCGGGCGTTTCATGCGCCGGCATGCCCTCGCAGGACGGTCCTTCGATAAACAGTTCCGCGGCCTCTCTGAATCCGCCGACGTCGTGCGGCAAGTTGGCAATGATCCGCTCGGTATCGGATTTGCGGCAATGAACCGTGCCACGCCCGCGGTGAGAATCGTGCCGCTGTCACGTCGAGAAGGAGAGCACCCCTCGCGAGGCACGCGCAAGGATCTTCTCGCCGGCCGGTATCCGCTCGATCGCTACCTTCTGATCTACGTGCGCATTCCGCCAGGCGGTCGCCTCGACTCGATCGCGCGCGACTATCTGCGCCTCGCGCTGTCGCCCGCAGGCCAGCGGGCGATCGCCTCCGGCCGCCTGGGCTACCTGCCGCTCAACGCTGCGGAGGCCGCCACGCAGCGAGCGACGCTGCAAACATTGCCGTAACGAGGATCGGCCACTGCCCCAAGCCCAAGGGCGCCGCCGGCAGAGCGGCTGCGGGAGAAGCTGCGGCATAATGGAGATCCCATGCAGACGCGCCCCACCACCGGTGCTCGCGGTTGGATCCTTCTGGTCCTCCTCGCCCTCGCCCCGATGTGGCTCATCGGTACGCTCGATCGGGGTGCCTGGACACCCGATGAGCCGCGAGAGGCTGACATCGCCTGGCGCATGAGCGTGCAGAGTCAGTGGCTGCTGCCACAGCTCGCGAATCAACCCTTTCTCGAAAAGCCGCCGCTCTCGTACTGGATGTCCGCCGCCTCGATGCGCCTCTTCGGGACGAGCGTCCGGGCGACGCGCGCGCCCAACCTGCTGTATGCCGCCACCACGGCGCTCGCGATCGGCGCTCTCGGGTGGGCAATGGACGGGGTGGCTGCGGCACTCGTGGCTGCTTTGGTCGCGGGCAGCGCGATCACGGTATTCCGGGTGACGGTGTGGCTGGCGCCCGACGCCTGCCTCCTCGCCGGCTGCGCCATCTCACTGCTCGGAGCCTATCTCGGCTACACGGCCGCGCCGGGCCGTAGAAAACTGTACGGCTATCTCCTGATGCACGCTGGGGCGGCAGTCGGCTTCATGGCAAAGAGTGCGCCGGGATGGCTGGTGCCGGCGCTCGCGCTGCTGACGTTGATCGCCTGGGAGCGGCGCTGGTCTGAGCTGCTGCGGCCGGAGCTGTACGCGGGCTTCCTCCTGCAGGCGATCGCCGTCGGCCCTTGGATTCTTGCCGTTGCGCATTCCCCGCACGGCGCCGAATCGCTCCGGATCCTCTTCTGGTACAACCTGGCCGGACGCTTTGCGCACATAGCCGCCCCTGCGGCCTACCGTTACAGCACGGCGCACGCCAATTCGGCAGGGAAGTATTTCATTGAGCTGCCGGTTTATCTCCTGCCGTGGACGACGCTCGCCGCCGCGGCGGCGTGGCGTGCGCACAAACGCCTGCGCCTGAAGGATTCGCGCGGCACCGCCTGGCGATTTGCCGTCGCCGCCTGCCTGCCTTTCCTGCTGCTCCTCTCGCTGGCGGCGACGGCACGCGACATCTATGCGGCGCCGGCGCTGCTCGGCGTGAGTTTGCTCATCGCGCTCGAAGTCAGCGAGGCACAGCGGCTTGCGAGTCAGGACGGCCGCGATCCCTTGCTATGGACGCGACGGCTGGTTGCGGTGATCGCTTGCATCTTCGCGGCGGTGCTCGTCGTGCTATGTGTCGGCAGCGTCACCGCCAACCATGCAGCCCCGCCGTTTACCGTGCTCGTGGCCGGCTATTGCGGCACCGCCATCGTCATGCTCTTGCTGGTATGCCACATCCTGCAGCGGGCGGCCGGCGCGCAACGGCGAGGGAATGTGTTGCGTGGGTTCCAATGGACGTACGCCGCATACGCAGCGGCTTTCTGCATCAGCTCACTCGTAGCGTTTCCGACGATAGATCGCTGGCATAACCTTCCCTTGCTGGCCGGACAGATTCACGCCGACACCGAGCATGCAAGCCTCGCTCTGCTGAATCCGGACGAGACAACCGTCGCCATGCTCGATCGCGGACTGCGCACGCGGTTCACGGTCCTGACGACGGACGCACGCTCTCCGCGGCAGGTGGTGGGCGACTGGATTGCCGCCCAAGGCAACGGCGCGCGAGTGCTCGTGCTGCTGCCCGGACATGCCCCCGGTGAGCTGACCCCGCTGCTGGAGCGCGCCCATCTCGATCGACCTGCCGGTGACGGCATTGCCGGTGAGCTCCAGGCCGAGGGAGTCGCCACGATCGTGCGACGCTATCGGCTGCCGCACGGGAGGGGATACGCCCTACTCGGACCCTGTTGTAATTGGCGCGCCCGGAGGGATTCGAACCCCCGACCACCTGGTTCGAAGCCAGGTACTCTATCCAACTGAGCTACGGGCGCGGCGCGGGCTATTCTATCAGGCCGCCTGCACCGGCTGCGGCCTCGAGCTGAAATAGCCTACCGCCAGCAGGCCGAACCACACCGGCGCGACGTAGAGCGCGACCCGGGTATCCGGTTGCAGCGAGAGCATGGCGGTGACGAAGAGCAGGAACGCGACCACCAGCCAGTTCACGACGGGCGCTCCCGGCATGCGGAAGCTCGCGGCCGCCACCCGCCCCTCGCTCACGGCGCGCCGGTAGCCGAGGTGCGCAACCATGATGATGCCCCACGTCCACAGCGTCCCGATGAGCGACACGCTGGTCACCCAGATGAAGACGTGCTTCGGTACCACGTAGTTGAGGAACACTCCGATCAGCATGACGGCAGCCGAGGCATGGATGCCGGCCGCGGGCACATTGCGACTGCTCAACGAGCCGAAGGCGCGCGGGCCCTGGCCGCGGCAGGCCATTGAATAGAGCATGCGGCCGGTGCTGAAGATGCCGCTGTTGCAGGACGAGGTTGCGGCGGTAATGACCACGATGTTGATGATGGTCGCCGCGGCAGGGATGCCCAGCTTCTGGAACACGAAGACGAACGGGCTCATGTCGGGGCTGAGCTGGTTCCAAGGCACCAGCGCCATGATGATCACGAGCGCGCCGATGTAAAAGAGCAGGATGCGGAAGATGATGCCGTTGGTCGCCCGCGGGAGCACGACGGCCGGATTTTCGGCCTCGCCGGCGGTGACGCCGATCAGCTCCACGCCCGAGTAGGCGAACATCACCATCTGCAGGGTGAGCAGCACGCCCAGCATGCCGAACGGCAGGAAGCCGCCATGAGACCAGAGATTGGAGAAGCTCGCGTGTGCGCCAAAATCGCCGACGTGAAACACGATCACCGCGAGACCGGCCACGATGAGCGCCAGGATGGTCACGATCTTGATGAGGGCGAACCAGAACTCGAGCTCGCCGAAGACCCGCACGGCCAGGAGGTTGGCGCCGTACATCATGATCAGCGCCACGAGCGGCGGCAGCCACTGCGGGATCGAGGGGAGCCAGAAGCGGACATAGACACCGATGGCGGTCAGCTCCGCCATCGCGGTCACGACCCACATGAACCAGTAGGACCAACCGGTGACGAACCCGGCGAAAGGTCCGCAGAATTCGTCGGCGTAAGTGGCGAAGGAGCCCGCGACGGGGCGGTAGATCAGCAGCTCTCCAAGCGCGCGCATGATGAAGAAGATGGCGATGCCGCCAACTACGTAGCTCAGCAGAAGCCCGGGGCCGGCGTTGTGGATCGCCTGCGCCGAGCCGAGAAAGAGCCCGACACCGATGGTGCCGCCCAAAGCGATCAGCTGGATGTGGCGGCTGCGCAGGTTGCGCGACAGATGCGACTCGGATTGCGACACGAAGACCCCCCTACGGGCTCACGCTCAGGCGCGCCTCGGATGCGTGCGATCTTACCGCGGGGAGCACGATGATGCCGCCATACCGCGGCACAGTGAGCGGCTCGTCAGGCAATTCCACGCGCCATCTTCTGCCGCCCGCGAGGTCCTGAGCGTTTGCGCAGGAGAAAGGCCCGAGAGCAGGCGTCCCCCGCAGCCGGACCCGAACCGGTGAGCTGGCGAAGTTGAGGGCGATCAACGCGCCCGATTT
>DASYGA010000330.1:0-16073 GCA_036000265.1 Steroidobacteraceae bacterium
TTGACCATCGGCCCGGAGATCGACCCTGGAGTGCCTGTTCTCATTGCGGAAGAGCCATTACCGCTCGCCCTGGCACTGAAGTCTGGCAACTTTGGCGGTCCGGATTTCTTCGCCAAGGCACTGCGCAAACTCGCAGGTGATGCATGACCGAGGGCCGACTGCGCGATGAGATCGCCCTCCTCTGCCGGTCTCTTTTCGAGAGGGGATTTTCTGTCGGCTCGGCAGGCAACGTCAGCGCCCGGATCGACGACGGTATACTCATAACACCGACCAATTCCTCCCTGGGCTCTCTCGATCCTGCCCGGATTTCCAAGGTCGATCTGCAGGGCCGCCACCTGGGCGGCGATCCACCATCTAAGGAGATCTTCCTACACCGGGCGTTCTACGACTCCCGGCCGGTCGCGGGGGCCGTCGTGCACCTCCATTCGACCTACGCCACTGCCTGGTCCTGCCTGGCCGATACCGATGGCGAAAACTGCATCCCGCCGATCACGCCCTATGTGGTCATGCGGGTCGGTCAAGTGCGTCTCGTGCCATACGGCCGGCCGGGCGATCCACGCATGGGCGAGCTGATCCGCGCACTTCAGGGGCGCTATGCGGCCGTGCTGCTCGCCAACCACGGCCCGGTGGTGAGCGGTAAGGATTTGCGAACCGCAGTTTACGCTGCCGAGGAGCTTGAGGAGACAACCAGGCTTCTCGTGGCCCTTCGCGGCCTGCCGACCCGAATGCTCACGGCCGAGCAGGTGGAGGAACTCAGGCGCGTATTCGGCGCTTCATGATCAGCTTGCATGCCTAACGCCACTCCAAGCCATGCCACCGCATTAACGCGAGATCTGATGCAAGCTCTGATCCATCTGCCCCGCAGGGGATTCGCAAACTCACCGCCGCTGTTTTCCACTTCCCGAGAGCCACGCCATGAAGACTGCCGATCTCGTCGACGCGCACGATGCCCTGGTGCGCTTCTGTGATCTTTCGCTCCGCCACTTCGGGCGTGTGAGGGATTTCTGGGGCCCCATCGCCACCGTTAAATGCTTCGAGGACAACGCGCTCCTCAAGACATACCTGCAGGAGGAAGGAGACGGCAGAGTGATGGTGGTGGACGGGGGTGGTTCGACCCGGCGAGCGCTCATGGGTGACAAGATGGCTTTGATCCTGAGAGCCCGGGGATGGGCCGGCATTATCGTGAACGGATCGATTCGCGACAGCCTAGAGATCGACCGGATGGAGGTGGGAGTGGTCAGCCTGGCGACGACGCCGAAGAAGAGCAGCAAGGACGGTGTGGGCCAGCGCGACGTCGCAGTGAGCTTTGGCGGGGTGGAGTTTTGCCCAGGGCAGTACGCCTATTGCGACTCCGACGGAGTGCTGGTGTCTGCGCAGAGGCTGGCTTGATCGCCAGCACTCACTCGATTCCTGCCGCCGGAGGGCGGCCCTCACATCGCGCACCTGTCGGCGCGTGCGACTGCCATTTTCACGTATTCGATGCTCGGTTTCCCGCATTCGCGGGCGCAGCCCTGAAGTCAGCGGACGCTCTGGTTCCAGACTACCTGCGACTGCGAGATCGCCTCGGCATCGCACGTGGCGTGATCGTCACTCCATCCACGTACGGCACCGATAATGCCTGCACTCTGGATGCCATGGCCAAACTGGGCGAGACGGTGCGGGGTGTCGCCGTGGTCGACAGTTCGGTCAGCCAGGCCGAGCTGCATCGCCTGGGTAGACTCGGAATTCGCGGCTTCCGCGTCAATCTTCTCCGCCCCGGTACGGCGACGCTGGACATGATCGAGCCGTTGGCACGGCGTGTTGCCGATCTTGGTTGGCACGTCCAACTTCAAATAGCTGCCGATGACATCGTCAGGCACGCTCCGGCCCTGAGCCGGCTGCCGGTGCCGTTGGTTTTCGACCACATGGGACGGATTCCCCTGCCGCAAGGCATGCGCCATCCCGCATTCGATATCATTCGAGGACTGCTCGATGCCGGCAATGCTTGGATGAAGATCTCCGGCTTTTATCTCGAAAGCCGAGTGGGTCCGCCGAGCTACGACGATCTTGCGCAGCTGGCCCGGACGTTCATCGGGACGGCGCCCGAGCGAGTCGTGTGGGGATCGGACTGGCCCCATCCTTCCGTGGGAGCCGTCAATGCAGTCGACGACGCGCGTCTCTTCGATATCGCCGCCGAGTGGGCCGGTACGGAGGCAACCTGGGTCAAGATGATGACGCACAATCCGGAAGCGCTTTATGACTTCCCGAAAGACAGTCGCCTCAGTCCCCGAGAGCCCTTGCGAGGATCATCGGAATGATTCCTCCGGCGGCGAGGATCTCCACCTCGCCTGACGTCTCGATGGCGGCCACCGCCTCGAACCCGGTCACTCCTCCATTTTCCCGTCTGACGTGCACGGGTACGATACCACGTGGTCCGATGGAGGCAATCCGCGCATCAATTTCGATGAGGTCTCCAGGCTTCAACGCCAATCTTACCGGTGACTGATCGGCGGACAGCTTGAGCGGCAGCACCCCCATACCGATCAGGTTCGATCGATGAATGCGCTCGAATCCGAGCGCGAGCACCGCACGAACCCCCAGGAGCGCCACACCTTTCGCTGCCCAGTCACGGGAGGATCCCATGCCGTAACGCTCTCCGGCGACGATGACCACGGGTTCACCGTCGCGCGCATACTGCGCCGCAGCGCGCCACAACGGTAATCGCTTCCCGGAGCCAACATGGATCGTGAAGCCAGCCTGGATCGCATCGCCCAGGAGGTTCCGCACGCTCCTATTCGTAAATAGTCCGCGGACCATCACTTCCCAATTTCCGCGCCGTGCGGCGAACACATTGAGGTCGTCCCTGCGCTCACCTCTTTCAACCAGGTAATCAGCGGCCTCGCTCGCCGCCGGAATCTGCCCCGCCGGGGAGATGTGGTCGGTCGTCACATCATCACCAAGCACGATTAACGGATGGGCGCGGTAACATCCGAGACGCGAGCCGGTCCCGCGACCGGCGAAAGGCGGACGACGAATATAGGTCGACGAGGGATCCCACGGGAAGAGTGGCGTGGCTGGCGCTTCCAATGCCTTCCATGCCTCGCTCTCTTCGGCCTCGTGATAGGAAGCTTCATAATCCGCCGCGTTCACCGCCTGGGCAAGTGCCGCATCGATCTCCGATCCCGTCGGCCACAGATCCGACAACCTGACCTCGGCGCCGGCAGGTGACCGGCCAATCGGGTCCTGAACGATGTTCCGGCAGATGTCGCCCGCAAGAGCGAAGACTACCACCATTGGGGGTGAAGCAAGGAAGCCCGCTTCCAGCTGCGGATGCACCCGTCCTGGGAAATTGCGATTGCCCGACAGCACGGCGACCGGCACGATCTTGCGTTCGGACATTGCGTGCTCGATCTCTGGTGTGAGGGGGCCCGAATTGCCTATACAGGTCGTGCATCCGTAACCGACGATATCAAAGCCAATCGCTGCGAGGTCCTCCAACAAACCGGCGCGACGCAGGTACCGCTCGGCAGCCGGCGAGCCGGGCGCGAGCGAGGTCTTGACCCAGTCCGGCGGCTTCAGACCGAAGCGCCGCGCCTTCCGGGCGACCAGGCCGGCCGCAATGACGAGGCGAGGATCGGAGGTGTTGGTGCAGCTCGTTATCGCAGCGATCGCTACGGCACCACTGGAAGGAAGAGCGCCGGATGTCACGGGCGGCCGATCTAGCAGCATGGGAGCGAACGCCTCGATCGTGTTGTGCAGTGGCAGCCGATCCTGAGGCCGCCGCGGTCCAGCCAGACTCGGTTCGACTTCATCCAGATCCAGCTCCACGATCTCCGTATAGCGCGGCGCTCCCGCGGGGTCGAACCAGAGACCCTGTCGTTTGGTATAGTCTTCCACCAGCCGCACCTGCGAGTCGGATCGACCCGTTTCGCGCAGGTAGCGCAGCGTCTGCTCATCGACCGGAAAAAAGCCTGAATTGGCACCGAATTCGGGAGCCATGTTGGCAACGACGGTGCGTTCACCGGCTGAGAGCGACGACACGCCTGGCCCGAAGAACTCTACGAAGCGGTCCGCAAGGTCGACACGCCTGAGTCGCTCGGTGACGGTGAGCGCCAGATCGGTTGCCAAAACCCCGTCGCGCAAACGGCCCGCCAAGCGGACGCCCACAACATCCGGAACCCGCATTGTTACTGGTACGCCAAAGCAGACGCTTTCAGCTTCCAAACCGCCGACGCCCCAGGCAAGCACTCCGATCCCGTTGACCATCGGCGTATGACTGTCCGTGCCTATCAAAGTGTCGGACACCGCCCGCGCGCGCCCTTCGTGCTCGTACGTGTCCACAACCGTCGCAAGGCGCTCGATATTTAGCGTATGCATGATGCCCGTACCCGGCGGATGCACTCGGACTCCGTCTAGTGCCCGAGTAGCCCATTTCATGAAGCGATACCGCTCAGCGTTCCGGGCCAGCTCTCGCTTCATATTGCGCTGCAGGGCGTCGGTCGTACCAAAGACGTCAACCGCGACGGAATGATCAGTCGAAACATCCACGGGGAGTACAGGATTCAGCCGACGCGGATCCCCTCCCGCCTCGGCGAGAGCCGCCCGCATGCCGGCGATATCCACCAACGCGGGTCCACAGGTGGTGTCATGCATGAGGACTCTGCGCGGCAAGAACGGAATTTCTTCCTCGCTGCGCCCTGCTACGAGCCAGTTCAGAATGGCTTTCGTAGCCCGCGCCGCATCGGCGCCGGCAATTCTCAAGACGTTCTCGAGCAGAATGCGATGAATATGGGGCAACTTTTTGAGCCGGTCCCCAGCAGCCGTCTGGAGGTCGGCAACACGATACTCCTTGCCCCCAGATCGCAAGCACGCCGCATCTTCAATCATAGCCAAGAATGGACCTCGGACTTGCCGACACTAGAGAGTGCACTGCAAAACAAAGCAGTGTGTGAGAGCAGTGATTCGGCCCAAGTTAATGTCTTTCGCCCGCGACCACCCTCTCACAGAGCAGCCGCGGGATGAACGGCTCGCTACCAACCTGAGGCCGCCTGCCCGCGGCGAGCAATTCTGCCCGAGCCGTGTCAGTCTCAGGGCGCCTTCTTGCCCCGAGTCTGGATCAAATGCCAGACGCGGCGAAGGATCGCCTGCTAAGTGGCTTTTGTCAATGGTAAAGCCTCGCTGTAAATGGCCCAAAAGGCTCACAATGCCGCAGCTTCTCCGGCGTATCTTGCGGTTGCAGAATCTCCGCGGGCCTCCTCCGCGTATTGCGTATATACGCGGATAAAGCCACTATACTGCCCGGCTTCGCGCACGCTCGGATACCGGCAGAGCGCGCCTCTCTGAGGACGGGTCGGTCCTGAGATCAGCCAGGCGCCGGCCGCCAATTGCCTCATTCAGCTCTCATGCAAAGAAGGAGAATCACGTGCTCAGAGTAAAATTCCTGTTGCTGATTGCCATCACCTTGCTTGCCGGGCTTTCGTGCCTTCCTGCAACTGGCTTCGCGCGTGACACCCACTCCCCCATGAAGCGAGTCGGGACCATCCATGTGCCGGGGCAGTCCCTCAAGTCGTTCGACATAGGCTTCGTCAATGACAACGGAGTCTATGCGCTCGCTGACCGATCCAACGGTTCGCTCGACTTCTTCAGCGCAGCCAGCGACAGGTTTATCGGACGTGTCACCGGCTTCAGGCAATTCAATGCCACCGGCGGCTCCGATGATTCGGGCCCCAATGGCGTGGTGGCGGTCGGGCGCTACGAATTCTGGGCGGGGGATGGCGACAGCACCGTCAAGATGGTCGATCTCCGCACGAGAAGGGTGATCGCAAGCGTATCGACCGGCGGCAAGCGGCGCGCAGACGAGCTCGCCTACGATGCCCGGGATCATCTGCTCGTCGCAGTCAACAACGCCGACGATCCGCCCTTCGTTACCTTCATCTCCACGCGAACGCGCAAGATCGTCGGTAAGCTCGAGCTGCCGCACGCCACCAATGGCGCTGAGCAACCAGTCTGGAACCCTGTTTCGGGTCTCGTATACCTGTCCATCCCGGTTCTGGATCACGTGAAGGCCAACGGCGCAGTCGCCGTCATCGATCCGAAGAGCCATCGAGTCCTCAGGCTTCTCCCTGTGCAGCGATGCATGCCTGCGGGGCTGACACTCGGACCCAAAGGCGATCTGCTCGTCGCGTGCAGCGACGATGCGATTGACGCGGGATTTCCGGCTCGCTCGTTCGTTCTGGATGGCATCTCGGGCAAGGTCGTCGCGCAGGTGCGGGTCGGCGGCTCCGATGAGGCCTGGTCGGATCCTAAGTCCGGCCGTTACTTCCTGGCCGCGAGCGCCATGCCCGGCGGACCAGTCCTGGGCGTGGTCGATTTGCGCGCCAATCGATTGATTGCGACTCTGCCGACGGGACCGCATGCCCATTCCGTAGCGGCCGACCCGCAAACCGGCAAGGCTTTCGTTCCGATCGCGGCTGACGGAACAAGTCCTGATTGCGCAAACGGGTGTATTGCGGTATTTGGCACTGGGAAGTGATGAGCTCGCCTCCCGACTGCCGCGGCGTGCGCTGTCATTTCCTCGTCAAATGATCTGCGCCCCGCAGTGGGAAAGGCCTTACCAAACGGAGAAGACGATGAGCGCGACTGTTTGCATTTCGCATGCCAGGCTGCAAGCGTTCGCCGCAGAACTCTTCGGGCAAGCTGGTCTGCCCACGGAGGACGCGGCCCTCATCGGTCACGATCTCGTCGCCGCCGACTTGCGGGGGCTGGCGTCTCACGGAGTCTCACGGATCCCCATGTATCTGGAGCGACTCCGGCGGGGGGTCGTCAATCCACGACCGAGCATCAGCGTGACGAGGATCACGCCGGCGGTGTCTCTCGTAGATGGCGATGATGGCATGGGATTCCTCGTGGCTCACAAAGCAATGAGTGAGGCTATCGAGCTCGCAAAGGGCATCGGTATCGGACTGGTTGGCGTTCGCCACAGCACGCATTTCGGGATGTCGGCCCTTTACGTGCAGCAGGCGACGGATGCCGGCTTCATCTCGCTGGTATTAACCAACTCTTCGCCCGCGATCCCTGTCTGGGGCGGACGGACTACCTTCCTGGGAGCCGCGCCGATGGCCGCTGGCGTTCCCGGCGGCGAGCTGCCTGGTTATCTTCTCGACATGGCGATGACGGGAATCGCCCGCGGCAAGATACGATTGGCCGCGAGGCATGGAACTCCAATCGAGCCGGGCCTCGCCCTCGACAAGAACGGGGCACCGACGACGAATGCGGCCGAAGCGTTCGGGGGAGTTTGCCTCCCCTTCGGGGGGCATAAGGGCGCGGCACTAGCGATGTTGATGGACTTGCTGTGCGGTGTATTCACCGGAGCGAACTTCGGGGGGGCCGTCAAAAGTCTCTATTTCGATCATTCCGAGCCCCAAAACCTCGGACATTTAATCATCGTGATGCGACCGGACCTGTTCATGCCTGCGGAGGAATTCGCTGATCGCATGGACACCTTCGTTGAACGCGCCAAAGCCTGCCCGCGAGCGATGCAGTTCGATGAAATCCAGATGCCGGGGGAACCGGAAGACCGCAAAGCAACGCTTCAGCGCGCTGAGGGTGTGCCGCTGTCCACCGAGGTACTGTCAGACCTGGATACTGAAGCCGATCGGCTGGGAGTCGCACGGCTGTTTCGGGACTCCGCCAGTCAGTGACGGAACCTGACTCGAGAAACCTAACGCGAAGATGCCTCGACGGACTGCTGCGCGAGATGCAAACCCAAACGGTCGGGGAAGCGCTAAGCTAAGCCGCAGTAACTGGGACATGTCCGGGAGGGGAGACTGAGGTTCGCCCGAATTTTCAGCGAAACTGCATACGCTTCTCTCGGCCTCATTGTGGGAAGATGCGCTCGTCCTAAAGACACTGTTGTGTGTCTCCCGCTCGCCAACAAGCCGCCCCGACCCCGGTAAGTCCTTGAAGATTCCGGGATGGTGCCGGCTATCTGATTCGAACAGATGACCAACGGTTTACAAAACCGCTGCTCTACCACTGAGCTAAGCCGGCGCCGAAAAGAGCGGGCGAAGAGGCGTTTTGGAGCCGTGCATTCTACCGGTCCCGGCGACCTCAGAGCACCGACGGTTGCTTGGCTTCCTTCAGCACGATACAGGGCACGGGGCCGCCCCCGCCCGGTTTGCATCGAGGCAGGACCTCCGTCGCGACCGGGGGTGGCCCAGGGGAAGTCTTCTGCCGGGCCGGTGCTGCCGGCGCAGGGGACGGGGACGGCAGCGCGGCCGGCGTGGCAGGCTTCGCGCCCGTCGGACACGACTGTACGCTGACGGGCGAGCTACCCCCGCCAGGCTCGAGATCCGCCACGTCCTTGAGCGGTACGGGAGCGGCGCCGTTCGGCACCATCAGGTCGAGCCAGTAGACCGTGCCTGGGAGCATCCGCTCCGTCACCTCGGGCTTGAGGCCGATCGCCCGCACCCGCTGCGCACGCCGATCGGCCCGGCCATGATCGGTAAAGAGCCCCAGGGAGATGCGCCGGCCGCCGCTCTCCGGGGGCATCGCCTCGGCATCATCGATGCCCGCGCGCTCCAGCTTGTGCAGCGCGCCCGTCACCGCGCCATCGCTGGCGAACCCCCGCAGATAAACCCAGAACCGGCGGACCGCCGCGGATTCCGCGGCACGCTGCTGCGGCGCGAAGTTTTTCGTGCGCAGCAGCGCGGCTGCCTGGTCGGCAACGGCAGGATCGTCGAAGGGACCGACCGCGACACACTGCGGCGGTGCCGCTGCCAGAGCCATCTTCCTGGCCAGGGCCACGCGCTTGTCTGCCGGCAATTCCTTGACCAGTGTCAGGCGCGGCAGCCGCGCGATGGAGCTGGTCGGCGGCGGCGGCGGCACGTCGATCCATTCCGCCCATCCCATGTAGAGCAGGTTGGCCAGCAGCAAAGCGATGACGACGACGCGCACGGGACGCGATTGTAGACCACTCATATCGCCCGGAACGGATGTGGGCGCAGCTCCTGCAGGCCTCTAACGCTCGGCGCACCAGACGGCGAGGCCCTCGAGCACCAGATCGGGCACCAGGACGTGCGGGCTGCGGATCAAGGGGCGAAGGTCTGGCGCGCCGCCCCCGGTCAGCACCAGCTTTGGCGCGCGCCCCGCAAGTTCTCGCGCCTCGCTGACCGCCCGGTCGACGGCCGCCGCGGCGGCGTAGCGCGCACCCTGCTCCAGTGCCGACCGCGTCGAGCGCCCGAAAAGAGCGTGGCCCCGCCCGCGGGTGCCGCCCTGCGCTCGGCGGCGGATGCCATTGGTGCTGTCGAGCAGGCTCGCCACCATCAGCGCCGGGGCCGGGATGATCGCACCCCCCCGATGCCGGCCGTCCGGCCCCACCAGGTCAATGGTCATCGCGGTCCCGACCGCAACCGTGCACACGGGCTCGCGATCGAAACGGCGACGCGCCGCGATCATCGCCAGCAGCCGATCGATGCCGAGGCGCCAGGGGTCGACGTAACCCACAGTCACTCCACATGCCTTTCGCTGCGTGACGACACGCTCCGCCTTCGGCGCGCCCGCCAGCCGGGCTCCGGCCGCCAGAGCGTCGCTGACGGCATCGGCGGCAACATTCGCCACCACGATGCGCTCGATGTCCCGGCGGGGACCCATGATGCGGCGCGCAAAATCCTGCGGCTGCCAGTCTGAGTACGCGGCCGCTCGCGCCTTTCCCAGGCGGCCGCTCTCGAGGCAGGCCCATTTGATCCGGCTGTTGCCGATATCGACCAGCAGGCACGTCACTCGGCCGCCCTCACTGTCACATCACCGGAGATGAAGCGCCTGACGCCGTTGGGTGTCTCGACCACGAGCGCGCCATGCAGATCGATGCCGCGCGCCAGCCCCCGCGCGACACCCTCCAGCGTGTGTACGTCGACCTGGCGGCCGCGAAGGGCATCAGCCGCGCCCCACTCCTCGGCAAATGGCCGCAGGCCCTGCTGCTCGAACACGAGCAGCCCGCGGACCACCTCGGCAACCAGGGTCGCCGCGAGAGCATTACGGGAGGGCTGCTTCAGTCCAGTGCTGGCGAGATCGGTGGGCACCACGCCGCTCTCCCCGATCCGCTCCAGCAGTTTCGCTCCGAGCGCGACATTGAGTCCGATGCCGATGACCACGAATGCCGGGCCATCCGACTCGGCACGCAGCTCGATGAGGATGCCGCCGAGCTTTTTGCCCGCGACCAGGAGGTCGTTCGGCCACTTGAGTCTGGCTTCCTCCACGCCCGACTCGCGCAGCGCCCGCAGCGCGCACACTCCGATCACCAGTCCCAGCGCGCCGAGGTCCTGCGACACCTCGCGGAAGGCCCAGGATAGCGACAGACAGATGGAGCCGCCGGGCGGCGCCACCCATGCGCGTCCGCGCCGGCCGCGGCCGGCCGTCTGATACTCCGCCAGGAGGACCTCGCCGGTGCCGAACGGAGGGATCGGGCGCGCGAGCAGCATGCTGTTGGTGGAGTCAACGGTCCATGCCGTATCGACACGGCGTATATGGGCGCGCACCGTCGGCGGCAGAAGAGCCGAGATCCGCGTCGAGGCGAGCGCGTCGCTGCCAGACCGCAGCCGATATCCTTTATTGCGCACGGCATGCAGCGTCGCCCCGAGCTCCCGCAGCGACTCCACTGCCTTCCAGACGGCACTGCGGCTGACACCCAGCTTCTCGGCGAGCTGCTCTCCGGAATGAAACTCGCCGTCGGCCAGTTCCGTGAACACCCTCGCGACCAGCGGCAGCTCCTCGCCCGCAGCGTCGCCACCCTGTACGGCTGTCGTCATGCGGTCGCGGCCGGCATGTCAGGATCGGGACCTGGCTGCGCCTAGAAGCCACAGCCGGCGTGCTCGCGGCTCGGTACCGGCCAGCATCCTGGCGATGTTGCCGCGATGAGTGAAAGCGATCAGCACGGCGCTGAGCACGGCAAAGGTGAGTAGCGGTGCCCGCGGCCCGGCGCCGCTCGCGGCAGCAGCGACCGCGAAGGTGGCGGCGCCCAGAATGGAGGCCAGCCCGACGAAGCCGAACAGGATGACGGCCAGCAGCCAGACGATGAGCATCGGCACGAGGAGCACGGGCGCGGCGCCGAGCACCGCGCCCACCACGGTTGCCACGCCCTTCCCGCCCCGAAATCCATGCCACAGCGGATAGACATGCCCCAACACCACCGCAATGCCGCATACCGCCACTGACCAGCCGCGCCAGTACCCCGGCGCCGCGTCGATTCCGGGAATCCGGGCGCCCGCCAGCACCCAGGTGGCAATCCAGCCCTTGCCGATGTCGATCAACAGGACCCAGAAGGCGAATGCCTTGGTCTGCGTACGCAGCGCATTGGTGGCGCCCGCGTTGCCGCTGCCCATTCGGCGGATGTCGACGCCGCCCCTCAGCCGGCCCACGAGCAGACTGCCGACGATCGAGCCGAGGAGGTAAGCGGCTACGGCCTTGACGAGAAGCGCGCTCATGGGGGCAGGAACACCTCCGCCACCATGCAGCGCACGCTGCCGCCGCCCAGCCGCTCGATGGTGGGAACCGGCACCGCCAGCACCTCGTCCGTGCATGCGGACAGGCGGGCGAAGGCTTGCGCGGACAGCGCGGATCTTGCCGTCTGCGACATGATCAGCACCCGGTAGTCCCCCAGCGCCTCATCCCAGGTGCCGAGCTCCAGCATGTTGCCGGCGAAGCGCTCGATCTCTCCGTGGCCGATCTCGATGAGCTCCCGGCCGGTGGCGCGCAGCCGCTCGACGACTCGCCCGCGGTCGGCCGGCGCGATCGCTTCGGTTCCGACGATTGCCGCCTTCTCGCCGATGAACATGACGACATTCGTATGGTAGAGCGGCACGCCCGCGCGATCGTCGGCGCCGAAGACGATCGGCTCGTAGCCGAGCTCCCGCGCCCATTCCTGCACCACGTCGGGGTGGGTACGCGGGGAAACACAGGCATAGGCCGTACGCTCGAGGTGATCCAGCACCAGGCTCCCGGTCCCCTCGAGATACCGGCCGTGCGGCTCATGGGAGGTCAGATCGAGGACGCGCGACACCGCAAAGCCGAGGCGGGCCGCGGCCTCGTGGATGATCTCGCGCCGGCGCTCCCGGCGGCGGCTCTGCGCCTGCATCGGGTAGAGCACCACGGTGCCGTCTGCGTGAAAGCTCACCCAGTTGTTTGGAAACACCGCGTCCGGTTTCGGCGGCTCGGGGGTGTCCTCGGCGACGTGGACCCGCACGCCGTCGGCGGCCAACGCGCCGGCGAGGTCGTCGAGCTCACGGCGGGCGGCTGCCACGTCCGCAGCAGCAGCGCCCAGGGACTGGCGCTGGAATGTGTTGGTCGCGGCCGTCTCCGGGTTGTACCCGAAGCTGGCGGGCCGCACCAGCAGCACCGCTTCGGCGCATTGCCGGCGCGGCGCTCCCCGTTCGCCGGCGGGGACCGGGGCCGGAGTATCACTGCTCATGGTGCGGCATTCTCGCATGCATCACCGCTCCTCTGCCGGCGTCGCCTTCGCATCGCCGCTCGCGAGGCGCGTCGGATCTGTCACGTCACGCACGCGACGCGCCTTCACGTCAGCCAGCAGGCTCTTCAGCCATTCACGGTCGAGGCGCCGCTGCTTGTCTATGTGTTGCAGCAAATACTCACCACCCGTCGAGATCTGTGGCGCAAGCTGCTTGCGTAGCGGACCGAGCTTGGCGATGAGATCGTCCAGCCGCTCGATCCGGCGGCGGATGTGGTCTTCGACCACGGCAAGCTCACCGAGATGCAGGAAGAGCAGTGCACCATAGAGCGTCTGTGACACCGGACCCTCTTCCGCGAATTGCCGGTGCAACAGCTCCCGGAACTCCGTTTTCCCCTTGGAAGTGATCTTGTAGACCGTGCGGATCCCGCCGCGGGCCACGCGGTCGCGCGATACGGCCGAGATCAAGCCTTCCTTTACGAGTTGCCTGATTGCGTAATACAGCGTCCCTACGTCGACGTCGATGTAGCACTCCACCAGCGCATTCTGCAGGCGGCGCTTGATTTCATATGGGTGGAAGTTTCCACGGTGCAAGACACCGAGGACGAGCATTCTTGCCTTCATACTTTAATTAAACTATTATGATTCTACTAAGCAAGCTGGGAGAAAGAGCATGCGACGCACGATTGCCGCAATCATCGCCGGTCTCATCGGCTGGGTGGTCATCGTAACAGTGCTGAACTGGGGCTTGCGTTTGGCGCTGCCCGGATACCACCAAGCCGAGCACACGCTGCTCTTCACGCTGACGATGATGATCGCGCGCCTCTTGATGGCGGCGGTCACGTCCGTCGCTGCCGGCGCACTGGTACGTGGGATTGCACCGGCAAGCCGCCTGGCGCCGTGGATCGTGGGACTGGTGATGCTCGCGCTCTTCCTACCCGCCCACGTGCAGCTGTGGCACAAATTCCCGCTCTGGTATCACCTGACCTTCCTGCTCACCCTGGCGCCGCTGGTGGCCCTGGGCGCCTTTTGGGTGCCGGGCAGCAGCAAGGCGCCCAGACCCGTAACGCAGATGTGAAGCCGGGGCCGGGAATGCCCTGACCTAGGGGCGCTCCGCTCGGGTCAGCTCCCCGTCGCCTCGAGCTGATAGCCGGAGGGGTGCTGCACCGTGAGGTCGAGCGGCTGGCCGGTGAGGTAGCGCCGGCAGAGCTCGTATGGCGCCGGCCGCGCGAGCAGGAACCCCTGCGCGTACGGGCACCCGAGCTGCCGCAGCTTCTCCAGCTGCTGCCAGCCCTCGATCCCCTCCGCCACTACCTCGATATTCAGATGCTTCGCCATGGCGATGATCGCTTCCACGATCGCCAGGTCGCTCATGTCCGTGACCAGGTCGCGCACGAAGCTGCGGTCGATCTTGAGGTAGTCCACCCGCCAGCGCTTGAGGTAGGAAAGGCTGGAGTAGCCGGTGCCGAAGTCGTCGATGGCGATCCGGGTGCCGAGCTCCCGCAGCCGGGCGATCGCATCCTGCGACGAATCGCCGCTGCGGCTCTCGCGGCGCTCGAACACGGCGCTCTCGGTCAGCTCGAGCTGCAGCATATTGGGACTCACCCCGTGAGTGCGCGTCAGGCGCGCGATGGTCGCGGCGAGATCGGAGCGCTGCAGCTGCACGGCGGAGATGTTGACCGCAATGGGAACGACCACGGATCCCGCCGCGCGCCAGCGCGCCGCGTCCTCGATGGCCCGCTCCAGCACGAACTCCCCGATCGGCACGATGAGCCCGGTCTCCTCCGCCACCGCGACGAAGCGCTGCGGAGGGATGAATCCCAGCGACGGATGGCGCCAGCGCAACAGCGTCTCGAGCGCCACCACCCGGTGGGATTCGATGTCGACGATGGGCTGATAGTGCACATCCAGCTGCCGGCCCCGCAACGCGGCACGCAGGCTCGACTCGATTGCGATGCGCTCCTTCAGCTTGCGCTCCATCACCGGGCTGAAAAGCTGGTAATTGTTGCGGCCGCGATCCTTCGCCTGGTACATCGCCGTGTCCGACTGCCGCAGCAGCTCGCCCATGGTGGAGCCGTCACGCGGAAACAGGCTGACGCCGATGCTCGCGGTGGTCACCAGCGGCCGGCCATCGATCAGCACCGGGGCGGCGAGTGCCTCGGTGATCCGATACGCCGCCTCGTTGATCTGCTCCGAGGTGGAGACGGTCTTCAGCACCACGATGAACTCGTCGCCGCCCATGCGGACCACGATGTCGTCGGTGCGGGTGGTGGTACGGATGCGCTGCGCCACTGCTTTCAGCAACTGGTCGCCGGTCTCGTGCCCGCGGGAGTCGTTGATGTGCTTGAAGCGGTCGAGATCGAGGAACAGCACGGCGAGCATGCTGCCGCTGCGTCTCGCCTCCTCGATGGCCCCGGGCAGATGCGCCGCGAGGAACAGGCGATTCGGCAGGCCCGTGAGCTGGTCGTGGTGCGCAAGGTGATCGAGGTGCTGCTGCTTCTCGAGCAGCTGCGCCTCCATCCGCCGGCGCATGGTGATGTCGCGGGTGGTCAGGCAATAGAGACTGCGGTCGCCGACCCCGAGGCGGTAGCCGCTGATCTCGACATGGAGAATGCGCTCGCCACGGCAGCGCTGTCCGGTCTCGATGAGCAGCGTCGCCGCCGACTGCTTGAGCTGCGCCAGCAGCGCGCCGGGCGCCGCGCCGTCATCGCCGAAAATCCGCGACAGTGGCGTTGCGCGCAATTCCTCCAGCGTGTAGCCGAGGGAGGCCTGCAATGCAGGATTGGCGTCGACGATCTCCAGCGAGCTGCCGTCCACGACCAACATGCCGTGTGGCGATTGCGAGAACGCGGCCTCATACGCACCCCGCACGCCCTCGGAGCGCCGCCGCCGCCAAAATGGATTGGTCACGAACTCCCCCGTCCGCATGCGGCGACAGTGTGGCCGAGGCGTGAGCGCGGTGTCCGGGCATGACGCACAATTCCGCACCGACTTGCATCCGAGTACGGACAAGTCGCGCGCGGGCGGCGCCAGATGGCAGAAAGCCCCCGGGGTTTCCCCCGGGGGCTTTTTGCGGCTTATGACCCTGGCAGTGACCTACTCTGGCATGCCTGAAAGGCACACTACCATCGGCGCAGAGCGTTTTCACTTCCGAGTTCGGAATGGGATCGGGTGGTTCCCGCTCGCTATTGCCGCCAGGGAAACTGGTCGAGGTTGCGGGACCGGTGTTGCCACCGGCCCCGCCGCCTCCAATTCGGTGAGTTTCGTTTCCGACGCCTGTCGCGTTCGCGATGGAATCCTGGTCGCTACGGCGGTCAGCCGCAGCGAAGCTCCATCGTCAGCATCGATCCTCGCAAGGTTCGCCGAGGCAAACCCCTTGAGGTTATATGGTCAAGCCTCACGGGCAATTAGTACTGGTTAGCTGAAGCCATTACTGGCCTTACACACCCAGCCTATCAACCAAGTAGTCTTCTTGGGCCCTTCAGGGGAGTCAAGCTCCCAGGGAGATCTAATCTTGAGGGGGGCTTCCCGCTTAGATGCTTTCAGCGGTTATCCCGTCCGCACATAGCTACCCGGCAGTGCCACTGGCGTGACAACCGGAACACCAGAGGTGCGTCCATCCCGGTCCTCTCGT
>DASYGA010000336.1:0-3105 GCA_036000265.1 Steroidobacteraceae bacterium
CTGCTCCGCCCGCTCCTCCCGCGCCGCGCCGCATCGTGCCGCAGCCCCGTTCGGCTCCAAATATCGTGGCCCCTCCGCCCACGCCGGCCATCGCCTCGCGTCCGCCCGCCAAAACCGTCGTGGCAAAGCCACCCGCCGGCGTTGCCGCGCCCGCTCGTCCGCCTGTGGTGGTTGTTCCGCCCGCTCCGGGCACCGTCGTAGTCAAGGCGCCCGCTGCCGCTCCGCCCGCCCAGGAGCAGCCTCGCCACGTCGAGCCTGCCGCCAGGCCCGCCGCAGCCGCTCAGGCCCCTCCACCGGCAGCCGCTCCGGCATCGCCGGCACCCGTTGCCGAGGCCGTCAAAGCACCGCCGGCAGCCGCCATTGAAACACCAGCAGCAGCCGCAGATCAGGCAGAAGCCTCGCCCGCAGCAGCAGTACCGGCGGCCGCAACCTCCGCTGCCCATCCTGCGCAGCGTTCCGCCCCGCCCCCGCCACCGGCACGCCGCATGGTCATGCCGCAAACCGGCCCGCGCCCCGTTTACAAGGCCACCATCGCGCCCCAGCCTCCCCCTCAGCCCAGCACGCCGGCTGCCGGACTCCAGCGCGGCAAACCCATCTTCGATCGCCGCCCGGCCAGCGCACCCGGCGGTTTTGCTCCCGGCGGCTCAGGCCCCCGTCCCGGCGGACCTCCCGGACAATACACCGGCGGTCCACGCCCCAAGCACCCCACACGCACCGGACCCGGCGGTTTTGCTCCCGGCGGCCCCGGAGCTCCCGGCGCGCGCCCCGGCTTTGGCGCTCGCCCCGGCTTTGGTGCACGCCCCGGCGGATTCGGCGGAGCGCGCCCCGGCGGACCCGGCGGAGCGCCGCCGTCCGGTGAAGCGCCTCGCCCGCAACGCGCCCCTTCGCGCGGCCGCGGACGTGGCCAGCAGCAGTACCCCAAGACAAAGGAAGGCCCGATGAAGGGCTTTCAGCCGCCACCACGTTATAGCGGCATGCACCTCAGCAACGAGCCCGTGCCCATCAGTCGCGAAATCACCGTGACTGAAGGCATCAGCGTAAAGGACCTCGCCGAGAAACTCGAAATCCGCGCCAAGGACCTCATCGCTTCCCTGCTCATGAGCGGACTCTTCGTCACCGTCAACCAGTCCCTCGACGCCGAAATGGTCAAAGACGTCTCCGCCAAATTCGGCGCCGGAGCCACCGTCATCAGCTATGAAGAAGAGCTCGCCAACCAGGCCATCGAAGAAGTCGTCGAAGCCCCCAATGCCAACGAGCTTGAAGTGCCCCGCGCCCCGGTCGTCACCGTCATGGGCCACGTCGATCACGGCAAGACCTCGCTGCTCGACGCCATCCGCGAAACTGAAGTCGCCGCAGGCGAAGCCGGCGGAATCACCCAGCACATCGGCGCTTATAAAGTGAAGTTCTCCAAAGAAGGATCTCCGGCTTCCGGCCGCGAAATCGTCTTCCTCGATACTCCCGGCCACGAGGCCTTCACGCGCATGCGCGCCCGCGGCGCCAAGGTCACTGACATCGTCGTCATCGTCGTCGCTGCTGACGACGGCGTCATGCCCCAGACCCTCGAAGCCATCGATCACGCCAAGGCCGCCGAGGTTCCCATCATCGTCGCCGTCAACAAGGTCGACAAACCTGAAGCCAATCCCGATCGCGTCAAAAAGCAACTCGCCGATCGCGGCCTCATCCCTGAAGAATGGGCCGCCGGCAGCGAAGGCACCGTCTTCGTCGAAGTCTCAGCCAAGAAGCGCCTCAACCTCGATCTGCTCCTTGAAATGATCTGCCTCGTCTCTGACATCAAGGCCCCCAAGGCCATGCCCGGACGCAAAGCCGTCGGCTCCGTCATTGAAGCCAAGCTCGATCGCGGCCGCGGCGCCGTCGCCTCCGTGCTCGTCCAGGACGGTACCCTCAAACTCAACGACAGCTACATCGTCGGAAACACCTTCGGCAAGGTGCGCGCCATGTTTGACGATCGCGGACGCGCCATCGATGAAGCCGGCCCTTCCACTCCTGTTGAAGTGCTCGGGCTCGAGGCCATCCCCGACGCCGGTGACACCTTCCTCGTCGTTGCCGATCGCGACAAGGCCAAGGGCATCGCACAATATCGCAAAATGAAGGAGCGCGAAGCGCAGCTTGCCAAGAGCTCGCGCGTCTCTCTCGAAGGTCTCGCGGAACAGATTCGTCAGGCCGGCGTGAAAGACCTGCCCCTCATCATCAAGGGCGACGTCACCGGCTCGGTCGAAGTGCTGGCCGACTCGCTCGTTCGCATGTCCACTGAGAAGGTCCGCATCAAGGTCATTCACTCCGGCGTCGGCTCCATCACCGAGAGCGACGTGCTGCTGGCCACGGCCTCCAACACCATCATCATCGGATTCAATGTGCGCCCCGAGCGCAAGGCCGCCGAACTGGCTCAGCAGGAAGGCGTCGAAATTCGCCTGCACTCCATCATCTACGAGTTGCAGGATGAAATTCGTCTCGCCATGATGGGCCTCCTCGATCCCACCTTCAAAGAAAACTACATGGGCCGCGCGGAAATCCTCAACGTTTTCCGCATTCCCAAGGTCGGCACCATCGCCGGCTGCGCCGTCCGCGACGGAGTCATTCGCCGCGATGCGGAAATCAGATTGATGCGCGGTGGCGAACAGGTCTTCAAGGGAAAAATCGCCTCCCTCAAACGCTTCAAAGACGATGCCCGCGAAGTCACAAACGGCATGGAGTGCGGCATCGGCATCGCCGGCTTCAGCGACCTCAAGGAAGGCGACCTGATCGAAGCCTTCTCGACAGAGAAGATGGCCGCCGACCTCGGCCAGCTCACCTCCGCCAAGGCCTGAGCCCTGACCCAGCCTCAACAAAAGCCCACAGTTCCTTCGAGCTGTGGGCTTTTTGTTTCACGAAACCCTCCCCGCCTCCAAACCAGCCTTAGCAATTCCAAGCGCACAGGCTTCAGCAATGTCAAAGGCAAGCCAACCCAGCACGTTGTCATCCTGAGGACCCGTAACGCAGTGAAGGGCCCGAAGGATCCGCATTTGCTTTTCAGAATCTCGATTGCCGCAATGAACCAAAATTCCGGTAGTGGTGCAGTTTGAATTTCCACGGCCTACGGATCAGAGT
>DASYGA010000381.1:0-4193 GCA_036000265.1 Steroidobacteraceae bacterium
GTGCTCGTAGTTCTCGTTCATCAGTGTGATATAGTAGGAGACATCCTCCTGCTCGCCGTACATGCGCCGGAGCCCGTCCTGGATGATCACCGCCACCTCGTACGAGAAGGTCGGATCATACGAGACGCAATTCGGAATGACCGAAGAGAGGATCAGGCTGTGGCCGTCTTCGTGCTGCAGCCCTTCGCCGTTGAGCGTTGTGCGGCCGGCGGTCGCCCCGATCAGGAAGCCGCGCGCGCGCATGTCGCCCGCCGCCCAATTGAAGTCCCCAGTGCGCTGGAAGCCGAACATCGAGTAGTAGATGTAGAATGGGATCATCGGCACGTTGTTGCTGCTGTAGGAGGTCGCAGCGGCGATCCAGGAGGCAATCGCGCCCGGCTCGTTCAGACCCTCCTGCAGGATCTGCCCCTTCTGGTCCTCCTTGTACCACATAAGCTGGTTGGCATCCTCCGGCCGGTAAAGCTGACCGAACTGGCTATAGATGCCGAACTGGCGAAACATGCCCTCCATGCCGAAAGTGCGGCTCTCGTCTGGCACGATGGGCACGACGTGTTTGCCGATTGCCTTGTCGCGCATCAAGGTATTGAGGATGCGCACGAAGGCCATGGTGGTTGAGATCTCGCGGCCGGCGGTGCTCTTAAGCTGGTTATCAAAAGCCGAGAGCGGCGGGATTTGCAGCGGCTGCGATTTCCGCCGCCGAGCCGGCAGAAAGCCGCCCAGCGCGGCGCGCCGCTCCCGCAGATAGTGCGCCTCTGCGCTGTCATCGGGAAAGCGCAGGAACGGCACCTCCTTGAGCTGCTCGTCGGAGATCGGAAGGCTGAAGCGGTCGCGAAACTCGCGCAGATGCGCTTCGCCCATCTTCTTCTGCGAATGGGTGATGTTCTGGCCCTCGCCGGCCTCGCCCATACCGTAACCCTTGACGGTCTTCGCCAGGATGACCGTCGGCTCGCCCTGGTGCTTCGCCGCCGCCGCAAAAGCCGCGTACACCTTGTTCGGATCGTGGCCGCCGCGCGTCAGCCCCCAGATCTCGTCATCCGACATGTCGGCGACCATCGCCTTCAGCTCGGGATACTTGCCGAAGAAATGCTCACGGACATAGGCACCGTTCTTGGTCTTGAACTCCTGATACTCGCCGTCGACGCACTCCTCCATGCGCTTGAGCAGGATGCCGGTTGTATCTTTTGCAATGAGCCGATCCCACCCGCTGCCCCAGAGCACCTTGATGACATTCCAGCCGGAGCCGCGGAAACCGCGCTCGAGCTCCTGAATAATCTTTCCATTGCCGCGCACCGGCCCATCCAGACGCTGCAAATTGCAGTTGATCACGAAAATCAGGTTATCGAGCCGCTCCCGCGCTCCCAGCGAGATCGCGCCCAGGCTCTCCGGCTCGTCCGTCTCGCCGTCGCCCAAGAAGGCCCAGACCTTGCGATTTGCGGTGTCGGCGAGACCGCGATGATGCAGATATTTGAGGAACCGCGCCTGGTAGATCGCCATCAGGGGACCGAGACCCATCGACACGGTCGGGAACTGCCAGAAATCGGGCATCAGCCAGGGATGCGGGTACGAGGACAGCCCCTTCCCGTCCACCTCCTGACGGAAGTGCAGCAACTGATCCTCGGTCAGCCGGCCCTCCAGGAACGCCCGCGCGTAGAAACCGGGTGACGAGTGGCCTTGGAAATACACGAGATCGCCCCCGTGCTTATCTGTGGCTCCGTGCCAGAAGTGCATGAAGCCGACATCATAGAGCGTCGCCGCCGACTGAAAGCTCGCGATGTGTCCGCCGATTTCGGAGGACGCCTTGTTGGCCCGGATTACCGTCGCCACCGCGTTCCAGCGGATCAGAGAACGAATCCGGTGCTCGATCGCGCGGTCGCCCGGATGCCGCTCCTCCTGAGATGGCGGAATAGTGTTCAGATATGGCGTATTCGCCGAATACGGCACCGGCGCTCCCTGGCGCCGCGCCTCAGTGACGAGCTCCTCCAGCAAGTAGCTGGCGCGCTCCGGCCCCTCGAAGGCGAGCACAGACCCGAGGGCATCCCGCCACTCCTGAGTTTCCAGAGGATCCCGATCGGTGAGCACATCCATTGCCTTTTCCTCCTCTAGCCAGGCACGGTCGAAAATCAGGCAATGACTCAGCCGGTCAATGCCCGACGGGTGATGCTGAACCTGCGACGCCTACCGCCGGCGCCTCGGCCGGATTGCGAGGGCCGATCGCCCGCGCTTCCAGCACCGCGAGAGCACTGAGATTGACAATGCCGCGCGCCGTCACGCTCGGAACAAGCACATGGACCGGCTTCGACATGCCGAGCAGGATCGGCCCGATCGGCAGCCCGTCCGCCGCCGTCTTGAGCAGCGTGAAGGCGATGTTCGCCGCATCCAGCGTCGGCATGATCAGCAGGTTCGCCCTGCCTTCCAGCCGGCTGTCTGGTACCGTACGGTTGCGGATCGCTTCGGACAACGCGGCGTCGGCGTGCATCTCCCCATCGATCTGGAGGTCCGGCGCGCGGGAGCGGATCAGTTTCAGGGCCGCGCGCATCTTGCGGGCCGAGTAGCTGTCGCTGGCACCGAAGCTTGAGTGCGAGAGCAAGGCTGCCTTCGGCACGACGCCGAACTTCCGCACCGCGTCGGCCGCGAGCAGCGTCATTTCCGCCACCTGCTCCAGCGTCGGATCGACCAGCATGTGCGTGTCGCAGACGAACAGCACGCCATTCTGCAGGATCAGGCAGGAGAGCGCGTAGACGCGCCCTGCTCTGGGGGAGCGCGAAATGACCGGCAGCACATCCTGGATATGCCGCCACCAATCCCCCGTGCCGCCGCAGATCGCGGCGTCGGCCTGCCTCGATTGCAGCAGCATCGCCGCGGCGGTGGAGGGCCGGGTCACGAGGTGTTGCTGGGCCGCATCGGGCGGAAAACCACGCCGGGCCTACCAGGAGCTGATACGCGCGCGCCAGCGGGCCGAAGACGTCTGAATCCTGCGCGGGATCGAGCACCCGCACCGCCCTCTCGAGATCCATCCGCAAGCCCATATCGCGAACCCGCCGCTCGATCACGTCGCGACGGCCGAGCAGGATCGGCTGCGCGATTCCCTCGTCGAGCAACGTTTGCACGGCGCGCAGCACGCGCTCGTCCTCGCCGTCGCCGTACACGATACGCTTGGGTTGCTTCTTTGCCGCCTCGAACACCGGACTCATGAGCTGACCGGAGCGGGTAGACGAAGCGCGCCAGCTCCTCGTGATACTTGCCGAAATCCGTGATCGGCCGGCGCGCGACGCCGGAAGCCATCGCCGCGCGTGCGACCGTGGGCGCGATCTGCAGGATCAGCCGCGGATCGAAGGGCTTGGGAATGATGTAGTCCGGGCCGAACACCGGGGCGGAGCCGCCATAGGCCGCCGCCACCACCTCGCTCGCCTCCACCCGTGCGAGCTCCGCGATCGCCTCCACCGCGGCGATCTTCATCTCCTTGTTGATCGTGCTCGCGTTGACGTCCAGCGCGCCGCGGAAGATGAAGGGGAAACGGAGGACGTTGTTGACCTGGTTCGGATAGTCGCTCCGGCCGGTCGCGATGATCGCGTCGGGGCGGGTCTTCCGCGCCTCCTCGGGCGTGATTTCGGGATCGGGGTTGGCGAGCGCCAGAATGAGCGGCTTGTCGGCGAGCAGCGGGAGCCACTCCGCTTGCAGCACCTTCGGCGCGGAAAGCCCGAGGAACACGTCCGCCCCGGGCAGCGCATCCTGCAACGTCCGGGCTTCAGTTTGCCGGGCGTAGCGCGCCATGTTGGCCGGCATGTCGGGGTCCCGGCCGGCGTAGACCACGCCCCTGATATCGGTCAGCGTGACGTTCTCGGCCCGCGCGCCCATGCTCACCAGAAGGTCGATGCAGGCCAGCGCCGCGGCGCCGGCGCCGGACGTGACGAGCTTTGCCTGCCCCAGTTGCTTGCCTTGCAACAGCAGGCCATTGCGCACGGCGGCGACGGTGATAGCGGTGCCGTGCTGATCGTCATGGAATACCGGGATCTGCATACGCCCGCGCAGTTCGGTCTCGATCGTGAAGCACTCGGGCGCCTTGATGTCCTCGAGGTTGATCGCCCCGAAGGTGGGTTCGAGCGCTGCCACCACCTCGCAGAAGCGGACGGGGTCGGAAGCGTCCACCTCGATATCGAAGACGTCGATCCCGGCAAATTTCTTGAAGAGGACCG
>DASYGA010000384.1:0-3193 GCA_036000265.1 Steroidobacteraceae bacterium
CGACGTTGTCGAAAAGGTCCACGAAGAGGAACACGAACACGATCTCGATCAGCGAGACTGCGATACCGCCCTTAAGGTTCAGGGCCGCGGGAATATCGAGCCGGAACGCGGTCGCCGACAGGTCCTCCAGCCGGTAAGTAAACGGCGCCAGATGGGCGAGTCCGAATATCCATGCCACGGCCGCGATGCTCAGAATACCGAAAAGCATTGCGCCCTTTACGGCTCGCGCCTGCAGAACGGCGATCACCAGCAGGCCGAGAATCGCAAGCGCGGGGGTCGAGGCGGTCAGGTGTCCCAGACCCACGGTGGTGCCGGGATTGGCGACGACGATCCCCGCATTCTTCAGACCGATGAATGCGATGAACAGACCAATACCGCCGCTCACGGCGGCGAACAGAGAGCGTGGTATCGCATTCATGATGAGCTGCCGCACTCCGGAAAGGGTGAGCAGCAAAAACGCCACGGCCGAGAGGAACACGCAGCCAAGCGCCACCTGCCAGGGCAAGCCGAGGGTCTTCACGACCGTGTAAGTGAAGTAGGCATTGAGCCCCATGCCGGGCGCCAGCGCCAGCGGATAATTGGAGAGCAGCCCCATCAAGATGCTGCCGAAGCCGGCGGACAGGCAGGTCGCCGCCGCGACCCCCGCCACCGGCATGCCCGCGGCACCGAGGACGAGAGGATTGACCGCGACGATGTATGCCATCGTGAGGAATGTCGTGAGCCCGGCGAAGAGCTCGGTGCGTACCGTCGTACCGTGGCCGTCGAGGTCGAAGGGTCGTCTGAGCATGTGTTCGGGTCGCCGCAAAGGGTCGAAATTCCAAGGCAAATTGTTCAATGAGCAGCGCGAATCCGGTCCCGTCCATGGAAGCCTATATCAGGGGCTTGCCGAAAGCAGAGCTGCACGTGCACATCGAAGGGACGCTCGAGCCGGAGCTGGCCTTCGAGCTCGCGCAGAAACATGGCGTCGCGCTCCCATACGCCAGCGTAACCGACCTGCGCGCCGCTTACGACTTCAGCAACCTACAGGCGTTTCTCGATATCTACTACGCTGTGGCGGGTGTTCTGCGGGACGCGGACGATTTTTACCGCTTGGCCCTCGGCTACATGCAGCGCGCCCATGAGCAGGGCGTCATCCATGCGGAGATCTTCTTCGATCCCCAGACGCACACTGCGCGCGGAATCCCCTTGAGCATCGTCGTGGAGGGTCTGGAACGGGCTCTCATGGAGGCGGAGCGCCGCTTCGGCATGACGCACCGCCTCATCGCTTGCTTTCTGCGCCACCTGAGTGCGGCGGAAGCGCAGCGCACGCTCGATCAGGTGCTCGAGCATCGCGGCATCATCACTGCGGTCGGCCTCGATTCCTCGGAAATCGGCCATCCACCCGCGAAATTCGCGGGGGTTTTCAGGCATGCGCGCGAGCAGGGGCTGCTCACCGTCGCACATGCCGGCGAGGAAGGGCCGCCGGCCTACATTCATGAGGCGCTCGACCTGCTCCAGGTGCAGCGCATCGACCACGGCGTGCAGTGCGAAGAGGATCCCGCACTCATGCAGCGCCTGGCCCGGGAGCAAATCGCGCTGACCGTCTGTCCGCTGTCGAACGTCAAGCTCAGGGTGTTCGAGCGCATCGAGGATCATAACCTGAAGCGCCTCCTGGAAGCCGGTCTGCGCGTGACCGTGAACTCGGATGATCCGGCGTACTTCGGCGGGTACGTTCTGGAAAATTACCTTGCCGTGGAACGTGCCCTGGGGCTCACGCGGGCGCAACTGGCGATCCTGGCGCGTAACTCGATCGAGGGATCGTTTCTCGATGCCGAGGCGAAGCGCCGCTGGGCGGCGGCGATCGATGTTTACGCGAGTGGAGGCTGCCTATGAATGTGAGTCGAGTACTGGCCGCGGTTGCCGCGATATCGGCGCTGAGCCTGCCGGCGGCAGCCCTTGCCTGGGGTTACGAAGGCCATGAGATCGTCGTCGCCATCGGGCAGCGTTACCTGACGCCTCAGGTGCGCAGGAAGGTGGACCAGATGTTAGTGGCCGACCAAGACGCGCTGACGGCGCACGACATGCTGGACGAGGCCACCTGGGCCGACAGCTATCGCCGCAGCCACCCGGAAACGGCCGGCTGGCATTTCGTAGACATCGAGCTCGATCATCCGGACCTGAAGACGGCGTGTTTTGGGTTTCCCGCCTCCGGCCCGCTCGCTACGCAAGGGCCCGCGCACGATTGCATCGTCGACAAGCTCTCGGAATTCACCCGGGAGCTCGCCGATCCGGCGACTCCCGCGCCAGAACGCCTGCTGGCCCTGAAGTTCGTGTTGCATTTCGTCGGCGATATCCACCAGCCCCTGCACGACGCCGACAACCATGATAAGGGCGCCAACTGCGTGCTCGTGAGCCTCGGCGGCTCCCGTCTGGTCAATCTGCACAGTTATTGGGATACCGTGGCGGTTCGGGGGCTCGGCGACGATCCTCAGGCCGTCGCCCAGGCGCTTGCTCGCCGCATCACACCCGAGCAGAAGGCGATCTGGGAAAGAGGCGATGCCAAATCATGGGCCCTGGAAGGTTTCGAGATCGCCAAAACGAAGGTCTATACGCTGGGCTCGAGGCCCGGATGTGCTTCAGATCCGTCACCCATCAGCCTGCCGCCCGGCTACGAGGCGATGGCTCGCGAGGTCGACAGCATCCAACTTGAGAAAGCCGGGGTGCGGTTGGCCGCGGTCCTCAACCGCGCACTGGGCAGTTGAGAATGGGGGACCCGGTTTTTCCCTGCAGCGCCGGCGCGAGGCTCACGGCGGCCAGCAGACCTCATGCCCGTCCGGCCGCATTCCGCCGCTGTCTCAGAAGGCGCAGACCGGCACCGAGCCTGAGGTGCTGAAAGTCCGCGTGCTCACGTTGGGACCGCCGGGAGTGACGTTGGAATTGTCGAGGTACACCGAGGCGTTCTGATCCCCGGACTGCGCCGTGGCATCCAGGCTGACGTTGGCGAGAAACAGCTCCGCCAGGTGGTCGGCATCGTATCCCTCGATCCTCGAGTAGGCACCCGGCTGCGAGCTCGTGGCACTGACCCCGTTCACGATGATGTCCTTGAACTGCGGCGTGCCGGGGGTACCGCTGCAGGATCCGTAGTAGGCATTGACGACGATGAGGTGCTTCACCTGCGTCACGCAGGTGTTCGCGTACGTCACCCGCTGCACGG
>DASYGA010000411.1:0-4310 GCA_036000265.1 Steroidobacteraceae bacterium
GTGCCCCGAGGCGTGGTGTAGGAGCTGTGGGTAAGTAGCCTGCCGGAGCGACCGCCGAGAGTCTGGCGCAGGCGGGCTACTTATCCACAGCGGCGGTCACCGCGGTGTTCCCGGGTAGGGTTGGGTTGCAACACGCAACTCTGACCTGGAGAGCACCACGATGACCGAGGACAAGATCGCGCTTCGCGAGCTGCTGGAGAAGGGCTCCGACGCGACGTTCCTGCGCGAGATGATCGGCTTCGCCGCGAACCGCTTGATGGAGCTGGAGACCGAGAGCCGGTGCGGCGCCGGGCATGGCGAACGCACCGAGGGGCGCCGCAATCACCGCAATGGTTATCGCGACCGCGACTGGGAGACCCGGGCTGGGACCGTCGAGTTGCGCATCCCGAAACTGCGCCGTGGCAGCTACTTCCCGGGGTTTCTGGAGCCGCGCCGGACGGCCGAGAAGGCGCTGACCGCGGTCATTCAGGAAGCCTACATCCACGGCATCTCCACCCGCTCGGTTGACGATCTGGTCCGCGCCATGGGGATGGAGGGTGTCAGCAAGAGCCAGGTGTCGCGCCTCTGCGGTGAGATCGACGAGCGCGTCCAAGCCTTCCTCGCGCGACCGATCGAGGGCGAGTGGCCGTATCTCTGGCTCGACGCGACATACGTCAAAGTGCGCCGTGATCATCGCATCGTCTCGATCGCCGTCATCATCGCGGTCGGGGTGAACACCGACGGCCGGCGCGAGGTGCTCGGCATGACCACCGGCGACAGCGAGGCCGAACCGTTCTGGAGCGAGTTCCTGCGCCGCCTTCGCCATCGTGGTCTGCGCGGCGTGAAGCTCGTCGTCTCCGATGCTCATGACGGCCTGAAGGCGGCCATCACCAAGGTGCTGAACGCGACATGGCAAAGGTGTCGCTTCCACTTCATGCGCAATGCGATGGCGCACGCGGGCAGGACGCAGCGCCGTATCGTCGCCGCCTGGATCGGCACCGCCTTCGCCGAGGCCGACCCGGACGCGGCGCGCGCGCAATGGCGGCGTGTCGCCGACCAGGCCCGCCCGCGCGTGCCGAAACTGGCAGCGCTGATGGACGATGCCGAGGCCGACGTGCTCGCCTTCATGAGCTTCCCCGCACAGCACCGGGCTCAACTCTGCAGCACCAACCCGCTCGAGCGGATTAACCGGGAGGTCAAGCGCCGCAGCGACGTCGTCGGCATATTCCCGAACGAGGCCGCCGTCATTCGCCTCATCGGCGCCTTGCTGTTGGAGCAGAACGACGAATGGGCAACGACCCGCCGCTACATGACGCTGGAGACGCTCGGCACAGTCAGCGATACTGCCGTCGTCAGCCTGCCCGCGATGGCCGTCTGATCCGGCGATCCAATCCGCCGGGGAGCAACGCTCCTACACCACGTGACGGGACATGATCAGTCCAGGCGCGGTCTCAGCACATCTGGGCGGCAGCGGTTGGGATCACTTGCTGCCGTGATCAGGTTGTGAACCTGCATGAGAATGGGCGTCATCGGATTGCGCAGCTCATGCGCCGCAATCGCGACGAATTCGTCTCGTGCGCGAACCGCCTCGCGTAGCTGCTCGATCAGGCGATCCTTGTCTAGCGTGTCGTCGCCGCGGTGTTCAGCTTCGCCAGTATCCGTCATGTGAACCTCAGGGCAGCGCGTCCGGGCAGGCGGAATTGGTAAGGCACGGCGCGTGATGAACCCGGCATCGTGGACGCTATAGCGCGCCCGGCGCCTGCGCGGATTGCCCGCTAGCCCTGAGAGCTCATTCCGGATCTAGTGAGACTCGCCACGGCCCGTTTTCGCCTGGAGCGCGTCGATCCGCTTGGAAGCTTCGGCCTTGCTCAGCGTCGGATCGAACTCTTCGCCGGCTTCCTCGCTTAGCGTCTTCAGATAGGATGCCTGAGCTCCGGTCATGCTCTCGTCGCCCGTCGTCCAGTCGTCCGGGTCCTTGACGGTGTTGGAAGGCAAGTTGTTATCAGGGGTCTTCGGATTCGTGCTCATGCCCGGCAAACGCCCGTGTGCGCGGCTTGTTCCCCACCTCGATGCGCGCCGACTTCCTGGCTTCGATGACGCCCTGACTTTGTCACCGCGATGTTTCCGGTGGTACTAACCGTGCGGAGAGGCGGTGGGTCGGTGCCTTGAGCTAGGAAAGCCGAACGGCTACAGGCCGAACGGCATTGAACAATCGACTTCCGTGTGGGCGATGTCGCGCCGGCCTTCCTCAATCAGCTGGGCGGCGGAGTTCAGCACCTCGTCGCCGACCTCACTATCGAGCACGCGATCACGCCCGCTCATCGATGACGCTGCAAAGGCATAATGCTAAATCGTCCAGCTGGACAGGATGTCGGTGGCAGTCGCGGTCTCCACCTGCTGTCCATAGCGGGTACAATAGACCCGCAGGGAAGCCTCGTGGGCCTCGTCCGACGAGCTGCACAGCGCATCCGTCGCGACAACGACCCGGTAGCCCCGGTCTACAGCGCCGAGGATGGTAGCCATTACGCAGACATCCGTCTCGCCACCGGTGACCAGGAGCGTGTCCGCACGGCGAGCCTGAAGGCGCGCCTGCAATAGGCCATTCAGCCACGGAGAATAGACGTGTTTATCAACAATCTCCCCCGGCGGCACCAGATCATCCAATTCTGGAACGAGCCCGATCAGATCGCGGCCCAGACAATCGATCGTCATTGAGGCCCAGCGTTCGTAGTATCGCTTCCACGTGCCCGCGCCGTCGCCAGGCCGTTCCAAAGGGATGAACCGGGTAAAAATGGTGCTGTCGGGGTGCGTCTCCGCGATACGGCGGACGACAGGAATGACGCGTGACATCCAGGGGGTATGCCACCCGGTGTGTTCTGCGAACATGCGCTGCATGTCGACGCAGACATGAATGCAGCGTTCGCCAAGAGGGCCGCCGGGCAAAGCGCTGTCGTTCAAAACATTCTCCCGCTAGCGTGGAAATCGTGATCGGCTGCTCCGTCGCAATCACACGAACACTGAATACCCGGACAGGCGATGCGCTCGCTTCCGCATGCCCTCCCTAATCTCGATCATTGTGGTTTTGAGCTCCCTGGCCGCCGGTTGCTAAATCGTTTGCCGCACCGGGTGCAGCCTGCACGCCGGTCCTGGATGAGCTTACTGGATGAGTGACGCCGCATGCGGCAACCATTCCGGCGAGCAGGACGGAAAGCAGACCAGCGGCAAAAGACTTCAAGGGGCGCTCCCATACTGCAAGTTGCCCTCGAACGGCTAGCGGCGACTGAGGTTGCGTGGCCGGCCCTGCGTCTGGACTTGTGAAGGTACTATCCCTCAGCGGCGGCCCGCAGCACGGGTTCCCGGCATTCAGCCAGTTGCCATACCGCAACCCGACAAGTGCGGAAGGCCCCGTGCGTAGCAGCAGAGATCGGCAACCGGCGAGTCATTCACGGCAGGGAGATCACGCTTTCCGATGGCGCGATCATACTGGATTCGAGGAAAAACGCCTCGATCAAGTGGCCACCACGCCCGGCCGCCGTTGGGTCCCGCGATCGTTCAGCGCCGGCCGAGGAGCAGGCCAAGCGCGAGGCAAATCGCCCCCGTGACCGCCAGCGAAACAACGGGCTGCTCCCGAACGAACTCCGCGGCCTGGTCCACCGCGCGGCCACCCTGACCAGATAGACTTTGGTGCGCCGCGCCGGCCGCGTTGTATGCCGACGACGTTACCCGCCCGGCGGCCTCGCGCGCCTGCTCGGAGAGCCCGCTGGCAGTCTCCGACACGGGGTTCGCTCGCCCTTCTTGAGTTCCAGTCGCGCTCGACATCGGGGTGGGGCCATGGGTGGACCCGTCTTTGCTATGCGCGGCGAGAGCCGGTCCCGCGCCGCCCGGAATTTGATCCTCGGCCATAACGCCCTCCAACTGTTGCGCTCGAACGCAACGCTCTGGGTGCTTTCCGGTCGCATCCCACGTTGCGCTCAGTCACGTGGGCCTGGCGACCAGGCTCTTCGCCGTTCGCATTGGCGCGGAGTTAAGCGGTGATGCCGCGGAGCAGAGATCAAGAAGGACAAGGCAGATCGCCTCGATCGCCGCTGCGTGGCCCGGATCACGAATGGCGGGTCGGAACGCGATGCCCCAGCCGGCGGCTCGGGTCTTGCCAGAACGCCTCGTCGGCGAGGGCCCGCCGGTGCCTGCTACGCTTGTACCTGCTACGCTTGTGCGAGATAGCTTTCGATTTGGCGCGCGCCGCTTGCGCGCATTAGCGCCTCGACGGACTCCGCCTTTGTCTCGGGAACAGTGACGGCGAGGGCCGTGGCGCCGCCGCCACCGCGCCAAAT
>DASYGA010000418.1:0-5842 GCA_036000265.1 Steroidobacteraceae bacterium
CGGTGCCACTGATTCTGCCAGTCGACGAAACCTTCGACGTAGGCTCGAAAACCGGTACGCCGGTGGATGATCGCGATTATCAAATCCCGTTCACGTTCACGGGCAAGCTCAACAAGCTGACGGTCTCCGTCGAGCCACCGAAGCTGACGGCAGAGGACGAGAAGAAGCTGGCGGAGGCGTATCGCGCCGCGCAGGACGCGAAGTGATCGGCATGGTCGCGCACGAGCCGAGGGCCGCTCGGCCCTCGGCTGGCCATCGCCCTTTGCTTCCGCTGACCCGAACTCGCCGGGGTTGTGGGCAAGCCGTGCGATTATTGAGGTGATCCGGCCTGATCTCCTCGCCGATGGCGGCAGGAGGGAGTAGAGTGCGGCTCGCCCGGTTGCTTGGCGCGACCTCCAGCTGGCACGGGACTACACCCGGGCCACAAAAGCAGGGAGGAAGATCATGCTTATCACGAGACGTCAGGCACTCAGAGACAGTACGTTCGCCTTCGGGGCGCGGTGGTGACCTCGCAATTTGCAAAAGCCGAGACTGCTGCATCCAGGCCGTCGGGCCAGAATACAGGCATCTACCGTTGCACGGGATGGCGCCGCCTATCGCTGGGTGCCCGAGCATTGGCGTTGGGACCTCTGAGGTCGCGCCCCGTTTGAGCGTGCCAAACGTGATATCCTGGGACATCTCCGATGGCGTAGGTGCCGTATGGAATGCCCGAGCTGCCATGCGAAGGTACCTGAGGAGAAGCGTTTCTGCACGGAGTGCGGGGCGCCGCTGCCCATTCCATGTCCGCGTTGCGGCTGTTTTAACTCGCCAGCTTCAAAGTTCTGTGGCGATTGCGGTACGAAGCTCGGCCCCGCGTCAGGGCTGGTGCAGCTGGGCCTCCAACACGACCCCGCTTTGCCGCAATCGACTGCATCCGCCGAGCGGCGGCAACTGACGGTGATGTTTTGCGATCTCATCGGCTCGACGGCGCTCGCCGCGCGTCTCGATCCCGAGGACCTGCGCGATGTAATCGGCGCGTATCACCAATGCGTTGCCGATACCGTTCGCCGCTTCGATGGTTTCGTCGCCAAGTACATGGGCGACGGGGTGCTCGTCTACTTCGGCTATCCCGCGGCACATGAGGACGACGCCGAGCGGGCGATTCGAGCTGGCCTTGCGCTCGTGGACGCTGTCGGGCAACTCCCTGCTCCAGAGGTGCCGCTGCGGGTCCGTATCGGCGTCGCGACCGGACTCGTCGTGGTCGGCGATCTCATTGGAGCCGGCGCTGCCCAAGAGCAGGCTGTGGTCGGCGAGACGCCGAATCTCGCCGCCCGGCTGCAAGCTCTTGCCGCACCAAACGCGGTGGTCATTGACCGAGGCACGCATCGGCTGACCGGCGGCCTCTTCGAATACGAGGACCTCGGCGCAGCCGAAGTGAAAGGTTTTGTCGAGCCTGTGCCGGCTTGGCGTGTCTTGGAAGAAAGCAAGGTCGAGAACCGGTTCGAAGCACTGCATCCATCCGGCGGTCAGACGCCTCTTGTTGGGCGTGAGGAGGAGATCGAGCTGTTGCTTCGGCGCTGGCAGGGGGCCAAGAGCGGCGAGGGTCAGGTCGTGCTGCTTTCCGGCGAGCCAGGCATCGGCAAGTCGCGCATTACCGCTGCGCTCCAGCAGCGGCTGGCGAGCGAACCACACACGTGCTTGCGCTACTTCTGCTCGCCGCATTATCAGGACAGCGCATTGCACCCGATCATCGCGCAGCTGGAGCACGCCGCCGGTTTCGCGCGCGAGGACACGGCGGAGACGAAGCTCACCAAGCTGAAGACACTGTTCGCCCCGACGCAGCCATCGAACGAGGACGTGGCGCTTCTCGCCGAGCTTCTGTCGATCCCGGCCACCGCCACTGGCCGTTACCCGGCCCCGGACTTCACGCCTCAGCGCAAGAAGCAGCAGACGTTCGAGGCGCTGCTGCGGCAGCTCGCGACGCTCGCGCAGCGGGGGCCGGTGTTAATGGTGTTCGAGGACGCCCATTGGGTCGATCCCACGTCGCAGGAGCAGCTCGACCAAGTCGTGGATTGGGCGCAGCGTTCAGCCGTACTGCTCCTGATTACGTTCCGACCCGAGTTCTCGCCGCCCTGGACCGGCCAGAGACACGTGACCACCCTGACGCTTGACCGGCTGGACCAGCGCGACAGTGCGGCGCTGGCGCAGCGGGTCGCAGGGAACAACAGGGCGTTGCCGGCCGAGGCGGTGCACGAGATCGTCGCGCGGACGGACGGCGTGCCGCTCTTCGTGGAGGAGCTCACCAAGGCGGTGATCGAGACCAATGAGCACGAATGCGGTGCGCAGCTCGTTCTTTCCAGGACGCCGGCCGCCGCGCGCGCCGTGCCCGCGACGCTGCACGCCTCGCTCATGGCCCGGCTCGACCGGCTCGGGCCGGCTGCGAAGGAAATGGCGCAGGTCGGCGCCGCTATCGGGCGGGAGTTCTCTTGCGAGCTGCTCGCGGCCGTCGCCGCGCCGCGGAGCCAGACGGAGGTGTGGCATGCATTGGACCGGCTGGTTGAGGCCGGGCTGCTCTTCCAACACGGCACACCGCCAGACTCGTCCTACATCTTCAAGCACGCGCTGGTACAGGATGCCGCCTACAGCACCCTGCTGCGCAAGCAGCACCGGCAGCTCCACCGCAGCATCGCGCAGAGATTGGAACACGATCCGGCCGTCGTGCAAGGCCAGCCCGAACTGCTGGCTTATCATTGCAGCGAGGCCGGTCTCCGCCATAGCGCCATCGCTTACTGGACGGCCGCGGGGGAGCATGCGGTGCGGCGCGCCGCCAACACGGAAGCGGTCCGGCACTTTCGCCGGGCGCTCGCATTGCTCGATGCCGAACCCGACACCCCAGAACGCGCGACTGCGGAGCTCAAGATCCTGGCTCAGCTCGGACCTGCGATGATGAACGTGCAGGGTTGGACCGCGCCCGAGGTGGAGAGAGTCTACGACCGGGCGCTTCAACTCGCACGCGCGATGGACAGTTCGGCCGATTTGGTGGCGCCTCTCATTGGTCTATGGCTGTTCCACAATACCCGGGGCGAGTTCGGGAAGGCGCGGGAGTCGATCCAGGAGCTGTTCCGGGTCGCCCATGCCTTGAACGACCCCAGTCTTTTGCTCCAGGCGCACCATGCTGCCTGGCCCACACCCTTGCTCTGCGGCGACTTTGCAACAGCCTACAAACATGTCGGGCAGGGCCTCGCTCTTTACGACGAGCGGCGGCATCGACATCACGCCTTCCACTACATCGGACACGATCCGGCGGTGTGTGCTCATGCGCTCGGAGCGATCTTGGCCTGGGTGCTCGGTCATCCCGAGCGAGCGGCGCAGCACGCTGACAGCGCGGTGCAGCTCGCGCGGCGATTAGAGCATGCGCCCACGCTCGCCCATGCTCTCTGGTTCGTGTGCGTGTACCACATCTTGCGGGCGGATGTAGCGGCAGCACTCGCGACAAGCACCGAGACGTTGGCGCTTTGCGAGGAGCACCAGCTTGTGCAGCCGAAAGCCGCGGGAATGTTGTTCCGCGGATGGGCGCTGGTGCGCATCGGCGAGATTGCGGAAGGCCTGTCACTCGCGCGCAGCGGGTTGATGCTATGGGAGCGAGGCGGGGTCGGCGCGTTCCTCCAGCAAGGGCGATTTGTTCTTGCCGAGACCTGCAGCCTCGCCGGCCGTCGCGATGAGGCGGTGGAACTGTTGAAGATGGCGCTAGCGCATGGCCACCAGACCGGTGAGAGATGGTGTGAGGCGAGGGTGCATCATCTGCGTGCCCAGCTGTTCATCGAGTCCGAAGAATGGGCTCACGCAGAACAGTGCCTGCGGAGGGCGCTTGACATCGCGCATCAGCAAAACGCGCGCTCATTCGAGCTTCGAAGTGCCGCCAGCCTCGCTCGGCTCTGGCGCGACAAGGGCCAGCGCCGGCAAGCTTACGACCTTCTTGCGCCGGTCTACGGCAAGTTCTCCGAGGGGGTCGACACGCCGGATCTTCGCCAGGCGAAGGCGCTGCTTGACGAGTTGCACTGATCGAGCGCGCTACCAAGAAGCTTGCTTGGTATTGAGGCCGCGAGCCGTATTCACAATGGAAAATACCAAACGACCTCACTCGGGAGCATGGACTGAAGATCCTCAATTGGCGAAAGGGCGCGGCCACCAGGCGCGGTTGACTATAATGAGTTCGCCACTACAACCTCCGCTGGTTGCTCCAATTTTGCGACCGCGTCGGGAAAAGATGAGCCTCATGTCGACCTCGGACCTGGAAGAACGTATCCTGCGGGTGATGTCGGACTTGCGCGAAGAGACGGCCATTCCGGGCCAGTGTGGCTCGGCCTCTCCGGTCCATCAAAGGATGGCGCAAACCTGCACACCGGCGCTGAGCGTGGGCGTGATCGATGACTTCGAGGTGGCTTGGACACGCGGCTTCGGCACGCTTGCCGCGGGCGCTGAGCCGGCGAGAGCGAATACGCCTTTCCAGTCTGGCTCGATCAGCAAGCCGGTGTTCGCGCTCGCGGTGATGAAGCTGGCCGAGACCGGTACCATCAATCTCGATGCCGACGTCAACGACTACCTCAAATCGTGGCGCTTGCCTGGCAACGACGGATGGCAACCGCGCGTTACGCTGCGGCATCTGCTGAGCCACACCGCCGGCACCACGGTCCATGGATTTCCGGGTTATCCGGCTTCTGGACCGTGGCCGACGGCCGCTCAAACCCTGCGCGGAGTCCCGCCGGCGAACAATCAGGCGATCGTGGTCGATTTACTCCCGGGTACGCAGTTCCGCTACTCGGGTGGCGGGACGACGATTGCCCAGCAAGTCGTCGTCGACGTGACGGGAACGCCGTTTCCGGAGCTCATGCGGAAGCTCATTCTGGATCCGGTTGGAATGACGGATAGCGGCTACGAACAGCCTGCGCCTTCCGCTTTCGTGAAACGAGTTGCCCGGGGCCACCCCTGCAACGGCACGGAGATACAAGGGGGCCATCACGTCTATCCCGAAATGGCCGCCGCGGGCCTCTGGGCCACTGCCGCCGATCTTGCGCTGCTCGGCGGCGAGGTCATGCGGGCATTGCGGGGCGATGCTTCCAAACTCGCCCTCGCGCCGGAGACGGTGAGCAGCATGCTTCGGCCTCAGTTGCCGAATCAGGAGATAGGGCAGGAGTTCGTGGGGCTTGGCTGGTTTTGCGCGGGTAAAGACGAGACGTTTCGGTTTTGGCACGACGGTTGGAATAATGGGTACGTGGTCACAATGCTCATGCTGCCGGCAATTGGCAAAGGCGTGGTGGTGATGCTGAATTCCAATCAGGGCTGGATGTTGCGGGGCGAGATCACTGCCGCGGTAGGCCGCGAATACGGTTGGCCGGCGCTCAAAGATATCCCGGAGATCAGCGATATCGTGCCAGGCGTAGGGTACGCCGGAACCTACGAGAGCGTGAATGGCAGGATAGTGGTGGCCCAGGACGGTAACCGTCTTCTCGTCGAGTTCGAGGGTCAATCGGCGCTTCCGGTGTATCCGGCGGCCGCCGGGGAATTCGTTGCAAGAGCGATTAACCTGCGATTGCTATTTGCCGGAGACGATCCGGCAAGACCGTCGGAGGTGACCGTCGTCACCGGCAGCAACACGGTGTTGTTCAAGCGCAAACAGCAATCGACCGCATCGTGAGGCGACACACGACTGGCGCGGTCAGCAATAGTGCCTACGTTCAGAACAGCGTAGTGACCCCGAAGTGACAGTCCGGAAGCGCAGGTGGGAGGATGAGATGGACGATCGGACCGTGCGGGCAGCGCTGCAGCGCCATTGGGATGCTTCGGATGCGAGCGATTTCGAGGT
>DASYGA010000419.1:0-4273 GCA_036000265.1 Steroidobacteraceae bacterium
GCGAGAGCCCCCGCGCGGCGGCCGAAGCGCAAGGAGCGTCCGAGGGGCGTCGCTGGGTCGGACGAGGCCATCTGCTCCTCCAAAGCTGCCAGCATTTCCTCCGAGAGCCTCCAGTCGGCGCCGATGTGCCAGGCGAAGGCCGCCGACTGCGACTCGAGTATGGCCGCGATCACCAGTGGGTCGACTCCTTCCCGCGGCGGCGATGGCAGGCAATGCTCGAGCACCGCGCGGAAAAGGACGATCTCGGCGAGCCCACTGATGAGGCTCAGCAGCTCCGCCGCGAACGGATTCGCCCGCTCCACGAGAGCGGCGTGCGGGATCGCCGCGTGCGCCGAGCGCACCGCGTGCTCCCAGACGAGCTCCGGAAAGCGCGGCGCCCCGCCGGCGCCGGAATTCTGGAAAATCGGCTGCATCAGCGCCGCCGCCATGACGGAGCGCAGGCCGTCGCTCCCGAGGATCACCAGCGCCCGCTCGATGGTCTCGATCGGCTGCGGCGTCACGCGATAGAAGGAGCTGTTGGCCACCCGCAGCAGGCTGCCGACCAGCGCCGGATCGCGCGCAACAATGGCTACGAGCTGGCGCACCGAGGCGCTCTGGTCGTTGATGGCGCGAATCAGCTCGGGAAGAAGATTTGGGCGGCGCGGGAAGTAATGCCGCTGCGTTGCCGGATCGCCGATCGCCGCCAGGGCCGCCGCCACGACGCGCTCGTGCGCCGGATCCTGCGGCGCATCCGGGGCACGGACATCCAGTCCCAGCTCGAGCTCCCGCAGCTTTCTCCAGGTCTCGGCGGCATCGAGGAACTGCACCGCGGCCGCCTGCAGTACCGGAGGCTCGGGCATGTCCCGCAGATCAAAGGGGATCTCGCCACCGGCCTGTGGAGGGCCACCCGTGCGCGCCTGCGCGATGCGCAGAGCGACGATGCGCCGCACGCCTGGCCACGAAGCCAGTCCGCAGACCGCAAGGAGCAGTAATGACAAGAACCAGATCACTTCTTTGGCCGCCCCGCCCGCGAAATTCGGCGTCGCTCCCCGGCGATCTCACAGTCTCCGGCCGCGGCGAAGAATCGCCCAGGTCAGGCATCCGGATCCGTGATTCGCCGCACGCTCCTGCCCCGGCGTCGATTCAGCGTCGCACTCGCTCTGCGCAGTCGCCAAACGAGGGGATTCCGCCCCGCGAGCGCTTGATGTTCTGTAGCAATTGCTACAATATATGATCCTAAGAGGTCATCAGCCATGAAAGACACTCTCGAGGAAACGGCCCCGCCGGAAGCGGACCTGCGCAGCAGCGACGCCCGCGGCCGGCTCGCACGCATGGTCATCAGGCTGTTCGAGCACTGGGGCCTGTCCACCCCGGAGCAGTCGGGCCTGCTCGGTCTCTCGACCTCGAACCGGGCCAGCATCGCCCGCTACCGTGCCGGAGAGCCCTTGGCGGACAATCGCGATCTGCTCGACCGCGTAAGCTGCCTCCTTGGCATCCACAAGACCCTGCGCATCATCTTTCCGCAGAACCGCGACCTGGCCTATCGCTGGATGAGCACCTTCAATCGCCGCCTGGGACAGCGGCCCGTGGACTTGGTGCTCGAGCGCGGCTTCGAGGGCCTCATCGCGTTGCGCCGCTATCTCGAGGTCGAGCGTGGGCAATGAGCTTGCCGACTTCTGCCGCCGCACGGTCGCATACGATGACAGCCTGGTGCGCAACATCAAGAGCATCCGGGTCTCGCAGGACCTGTACGATGACCTTGCCGCAGGCCCCGAGGACACGCGGATCGCCATTGCAGCGGAGGGACGACTTCGGGTCCCATCGGCAAATCCATTCGTGACGAGGCCGTTCGACTACGGCACGGTCATCACTTACTCCTTCGATTCGGCGCACTGGCAGGCGTCCCGTTTCAGCGATGCAAAGCAATACGGCGTCTGGTACGGATCGCTCGACGTACGGACGACCGTATTTGAGACGGTCTACCACTGGCATAACTTCCTGATGGACAGCTTCGCAGACATAAAGGAAGACATCATTGGCGAGCGCCGCGTCTTCGACGTGCGCTGCGATGCCATCCTCGTCGACTTGCGCGGCTGCGAGAAGGAGGCTCCGCAACTCATTGAGCGCAAGAGTTACGCCTTCACCCAGACGCTGGGACGATATCTCGTCCATCAACAGCAGAACGGCGCGCTGTTCCCCTCGGCCAGGTGCAAGGGTGTCAACGCAGCGGTATTCCACGCCGCCAGGCTGTCGAATGCCCGCGACAAGACCTATCTCACCTACCGTTATAATCCGAAATCGGGCCGCGTGAAGGTCGAGCGGGCACCCGGACACCCGTGGCTCACGATCATCCCGACCGACCTCTACTGACCGGACCGTAATGCACACCGAAGGCTCTCGATCTCCCCCACGCGCGATCGGCTTCCGCGAGTTCCTGGTCCTCACCGCAGCCATCATGGCCTGTCAGGCGATCGCGGTGGACACGATGCTCCCCGGGTTACCCGCGATCGCCCGCGATCTCGGCGTGAGAGACGCGAACAGCGCGCAGTGGGTGATCACCACCTATATCGCCGGCGTCGGCTTCGGCCAGTTGTTCTGGGGGATGCTTTCGGACCGGTTTGGAAGAAGGCGCATCCTGCTGGCCGGACTGGCGCTCTACGTCATGGCTGCGGCGGCAGTGGGAATGGCCGGCGATTTCCGCGCCCTGCTTGCCTGGCGCTTCGCGCACGGCATCGCCGCCGCCAGCATGGTCATATCGCGGTCCATCATCCGCGACCTCTACGGCGGGCGGCAGATGGCTCGCGTCATGTCGCTGACCTTCATCGTCTTCATCATGGTCCCGATCATCGCCCCGAGCATCGGGCAACTCGTGTTGCTGGTGGCTCCCTGGCGCGCCTTATTTCACGTGTTCTGCGCGTTCGCCGCCGCCGTGCTGCTATGGGTGTACCTTCGCCTGCCCGAGACCTTGCATCCCGAGTACCGCATGACGCTGACTGCAGACCGTGTCGTGCGCGCGGCCGCCAAGGTCGTCTGCGATCGAGCATCGCTCTGGTATACGCTCTGCGTAGCGCTGATGTTCGGGTCCATCATTGGATACGTGGACATGATGCCGCAGATCTTTGGAGCGGTATTCCACCGGCCGGCGCTCATGCCCACCGCGTTCGCGATGTGCGCGGCATCGATGGGTGTCGCGTCCTTCCTCAACTCGATGGTCGTCGAGCGGTTCGGCATGCGGATCATCTCCCAGGCCGGCCTGCTGATCTTCATCGTCGTGACCGCGTTGCACGTGCTCGTCGCGGCAGTCGGAGCCGAAACACTTTGGACATTCGTCATCCTGCAGGGCGCGACCATGGGCTGCCTCGGCCTGATCATGGCCAATTTCGGCGCCATGGCGCTGGATCGACTGGGCTCGGTCGCGGGCATCGCCGCCTCGCTTCAAGGCTGCGTCGGCACCTTTGGCGGCGCGGTCGTGGCCGCGCTCATCGGGCAGCGATTCAACGGCTCGACCGTACCGCTCGCCTTGGGCGCGCTGCTTTGCGGGCTGCTATCGCTGGCGTTCGTACTGCTCGCGGAGGGCGGACGGCTCTTCAGGCCACACCAATTGCTTCCCGGCGAGCTCTCCCCCGCCGCTTCCGGCATCCACTGACGGGAGCGCAGCATCGTGGCGGCATGGCGGTTGCTCTGGGTCCTTAAGGGTCCCAGGTAGAGCCTCAGGAGCAACGGCATGACATCCAAAGTACAAGGTGAAGGTGATTACGAGTCCGCCCGCCGCTACGACGAGGAAACGAAGCGCTTCGTCGATGAGAAGACCAAGGGTGGCAAAACCCTCGAAGGCTCGGCCTCCGAGGCGTCCGACAAGCTGACGCCCGAGGAGGAGGCAGCGCGTGCGCGCGCAAAATCGGTCAGCCAGGACAAGCGGGACGCGGACGTTCTGCGCGAGGCAGAGAAGCAGCGCAAGCACTGAAGCACGCGCGCTTCTTTGTCGAAATCTCTGGCCATGCTGCCATGCTGGCTCTGGAGGAGTCAGTTTGCGCCTGTCGCGCGGGGGAGGCGCTCCGCAATCAGCCCAGCACAAACATTCTAAGTTATTGAATCCTCAGACTCTTCAATTGTGCGCTTATCGCGGCCTTGCCTTTACGTTCGAGCGCGCGCACAATATTGATCCGATCCATCGGAATCTTTCCGCAGCGCTTGCCCCTCGACTTGTGAACAGCCTCTTCGTACCTACCGCAGAAGCCGCCTTCATTGCCGGTATTTCCGATCGGGAGATGAACCGAGCGATCGACGAGCGCAT
>DASYGA010000425.1:0-9661 GCA_036000265.1 Steroidobacteraceae bacterium
GCGCTGATCCTCGGCATCAGCATGACGCTGCCCATCGGAGGCGCGGACATGCCGGTGGTCATCTCGCTCTACAACGCCCTCACCGGCCTCGCGGTCGGCCTCGACGGCTTCGTGATGCACAATGCGGCGATGATCGTCGCCGGCACCGTCGTCGGTGCCGCCGGCACGCTTCTCACCCAGCTGATGGCGAAGGCGATGAACCGCTCCCTCGGCAACGTGCTTTTCTCCGGTTTCGGGGAAACGGCCGCCGGCCCGGCCGGCAGCGTGACCGGCAGCCTCAAGCCCATCGAGGCCTCGGACGTCGGTGTCATGTTGGCTTTCGCACAAAAGGTGATCATCGTGCCGGGGTACGGCATGGCGGTCGCCCAGGCGCAGCACAAGATCTGGGAGCTCTGTCAGCTGCTCATCGATCGCGGCGTGATGGTGCGGTTCGCGATCCATCCGGTCGCCGGCCGCATGCCTGGGCACATGAACGTGCTGCTCGCCGAAGCCGGCGTGCCGTACGATCTGATAGCCGATCTCGATGAAATCAATGCGGAGTTCGAGACCGCGGACGCGGCGCTCATCATCGGCGCCAACGACGTCGTCAATCCCGTGGCGCGCACGGACAAGTCGAGCCCGATCTATGGCATGCCGATCTTGAACGCCGACCGCGCGAAGAACGTCATCGTCATCAAGCGCGGTACGGGCGCCGGGTTCTCCGGCATCGAGAATGCGCTCTTCTATCTCGACAATACGCGCATGCTCTACGGTGATGCGCAGAAGGCCGGCGGCGAGCTGATCCAGGCGATCAAGGCGGTCGGGTGAGACGGAGGTACGGCGTGACGAATATAATCGGAATCGGCCTGGCTCTGGCCGCGATCGCGGCGCTGCCCTGCCGGGCTCAGGAGGCGGCCGACAACACGCTGCCATCCGTGCAGGCGCTGCATGCTCATCCAGCGTCGACGCCCGCCTCCATGCTCGAGAGCGCGCCCGCATCCGCATGGCGAGCGCTCGATCCCGACAATACGCTCTACATGAGTCTGCCGCAGGGCCGGGTGGTGATCGAGCTTGCGCCGCAGTTCGCGCCGCGATACGTCGCCAACATCAAGAAACTGGTGCGCGAGGGGTTCTTCAACGGCCTGCCCATCTTCCGCGTGCAGGACGACGCCGTGGTGGAGTGGGGCGACCCCACCGGCCACAAGTCGGTGGGAATGGCCAGGCGCATGGTGGCAGCGGAGTTCGAGCGGCCGGCGCGCGATCTGCCGTTCACGGCATTGCCCGATCCGGATACCTACGCCCCGCAGGTCGGGTTCGTGGACGGGTTTCCGGCGGCCCGCGACCCCGGGTTCGGCCGCGCATGGCTGGTCAACTGCTACGGCATGGTCGGCGCGGCGCGCGGCAACAATGTCGACAGCGGCGGCGGCACAGCCCTGTACACGGTAATCGGCGGACCGCAGAGGCAGTGGGACCGCAATACCACGATGGTGGGCCGTGTGGTGGCAGGCATGCCGATTCTCGCCACTCTGCCGCGCGGCAAAGGTCCACTCGGTGTTTACCGGGACCGTCACCGCTGGGTACGTATCGAGTCGGTGCGGATCGCCGCGGATTTGCCTCCCTCCAAGCGTACGCCGCTTGAGGTGTTGCGCACCGACACGCCGACCTTCACCCAGTACGTGGAGGCTCTGCGCAACCGCCAGGGCCCCTGGTTCAAGGTGCCCGCAGGGCGCATCAGTGTCTGCAGCGTGCCGCTTCCGGCGCGTCCAGCGCCAGCGCCCTGACTCGGGAACGCCGTGGGGGCGGCGCGTCAGCGCCTCGGCCCACGCGGGCGCATCATCCGGAAGCGCCGCATCTGCAGCATCTGACGCTGGCTCCTCATCTCCCGCGCCCGCTGGATCATGAGCTGCCGCTGCGCCGGTGTTGCCCGTTGCCATTGCTGGCGCAGCATCTGTCGCCGCCACGGTGGCAGATGCTGGAACGCACGGTAGCTCTGCCGGATCGCCTGCTGCTGCTGCGGCGGCAGAGATTTGAACTTCTGCCAGCGGCGGCGCAGCGTCTGTCGCTGCTCCGGGGAGAGCTGCCGCCACTGCTGGAAGCGCTGGCGCGCCATCGAGCGCTGCTGTGGGCTCATGCCGAGCCAGCGTGCGCTGCCGCGTGCGAGCGCCTGCTGGCGCGCCGGCGGCAACGATGCCCAGCGATCCGCCGCCGGCCCGAGCAGCCGCTGCTGCTGGGGTGAGAGGCTCGACCACGGAACTGCAGCGGGCGCCACCGCATCGGCCGGGATCTGTGCTCCTGGGTCCGCGGCCGGCGGCCGTTCGGCGGCGGATGGCGGACTGACGGGTGGGGGCTGCGCCAGGACGCAACCCGGCGCCGCCGCCAGCAGCAGCGCGATCAGCAGCGCCTTGCGCCCATTCGTCATGATCTGCAACCCCTCAACCGCTCGGCTTGTCGCCGTCGGCCGGCGAGCTTGCCGGTTTCGGCTGCGCCGGCACCTGTGAAGCCTTGGCCGCCTTGCCGATGTTGACCTGAGACAGATACGCGATCCAGCTGCCGTCATCGGGCTGCGTCGAATCGGTCGACGGGTCGGCGCTGCCCAGAAATTCCAACAGTCCCTGATCCGGCCGATCCGCGGTCGGCTGCGGCGCATCGCCGGCGCGGCCGATCGCCCACCCTACGGCGAGTGCCGCCGTCACGGCCGCGATCCCGATGCGGTGCGCGCTGCGCATTCTCAACCAGGGTTTGGGCCCGCTTCCGGCGTGCCGCTCCTGCCGGCGTGGGTCTTGCTCCCGCCCGCCGGCGTATCGCCGGCCGGCAGCCCGCCCTCATTGGCCTGCGCCATGGCCCACTCGTAGAACTGCCCGTCGCCGCTTTGCACGATGTCCATGCCGTCGCGATCGGCGATGAGGTCCAGGTCCTCCGTGGAGGTTTGATTGGTCTCGGCCGCAGGGTACCCCTGCGGTGCATGGGGCCAGAGCACGAACGCCACCAGTGCCGCGGCCGCCACGGCTCCGCCCGCCGGCATCCACAGGTGCAACCGGATCCACGCCGCCGTGCGCAGCGGCAGCCGCCAGCGGCCGCGCCGCGCCGCCTCGGCAACAGCCGCGTGCCGCGCCTGATTCAGCCGCGAGCGCGCACGTCCCCCGACGCGCCGCGCGCTCTCCTCCAGAACCGCGTGCAGCTGCTGCTCGAAATCGGCGGTGCCGTTCAGGTCCCGGCTCATACGTAGAGTTCCCCGAGCTGCGCGCGCAGCGTCTGCAACGCGCGAAAGTAATGTGTCTTGACGCTTCCCTCCGAGCATCCCATGGCCAGGGCCGTTTGCGCCACATCGAGCCCTTCCAGCGTGCGCAGCAGAAACGCCTGCTGCTGACGCCTGGGCAACTTCCCCAGCGCCTTCTCCAGCGCCGCGATCGCCTCGTCGATCTCCAGCAGGCGTACCGGCGGCAGGTCGTCGCTGGGCGCCTCCGCGATCGGATCCGGCTCGATCTCGTCAGGATCGGATCTGAAGGGCAACCAGGACATCACCCGATTGCGCACCGTGCGCCGGCGCTGCATGTCCCGGATGCGGTTCTCCAGGATGCGGTAGAAGAGCGGCTTCCACTCCTCCGCGGGCCGGTCGGAGTAGGCGCGCGCCAGCTGCAGCATCGCATCCTGGACGGCATCGAGGGCATCGTCCTCGTGCCGCAGTGCCGCCTGTGCGATCTTGAATGCGCGCAGCTCCACGCTTGCCAGGAACTGGCTCAGCGCTCGGCATCGCGCATTGCTGGAGGAGTCCGACAGATCCACGTCGCCGTGAGAGGCAGCCGGCATGCTATAAGGCGGCGCGAGCGTAGCAAACTCTGGCATGACAGGTACAACGCGGCTGCGCCGGGTACGGTTGACGGAGGCTGCTGCGCGGGTAAGCCTCTGATTCACCTGTGCCCATGAACCCCGTCCCCGTCGTGCGCGTGGCACTGCCCACGCCAATCCGGCGCTTGTTCGATTACCGCGCCGACTCGCCGCTCCTGATCGATGGCGCGATCGTGCCCGGAATCCGCGTGCGTGTGCCCTTCGGCCGCCGGCGCCTGGTGGGCGTGGTCATGGCGGTGGCCGATCGGTCCGAGATCTCAGACGATCGCCTCAGATCAGTGCTCGAAGCCATCGACTCTCGGCCGGTTCTCGATGCCGCCAGCCTTGCGCTGCTCGGCTGGGCTGCGGACTACTACCACCATCCGATCGGCGAGGTACTGGCGGCTGCATTGCCCAAGGCGCTGCGGCTGGGTACCGGCGCCGATTCCCTGGAAGAGCGCTGGATCCTCACCCTGGACGGCCGGCAAGCGCTTGCCGCAGGCGAGCCCCGCCGCGCGCCACGGCAGCGGCAGCTGCTGGCCGCGCTTGCAGAGCGAGATGCCACGGATTGCGGGGGTGGCGGCCACTCGAGCGCGCGGCCGCCCGGGCTCACGGCCGCCGAGCTGGACGAGAAGCTGCAGTCGTGGCGGGCAGCGGCGCGCGCGCTCATCGAGCGTGGGTGGGCGGCCGCCATCGAGACGAGTGCCGCCGCAGGCGCCGACGAGGGGGCCGCTGCGGCGGCGAGTCCGGGCCCCGAGCCGAACGAGGAGCAGCGGCTCGCAATCGGGACAGTCTGCGAGTCGCTGGGCGCCTATGGCGCGTTCGTGCTGCAGGGGGTGACCGGCAGCGGCAAGACCGAGGTCTACCTGAGGGTGTGCGAGCGCGCTCTGCGGCTCGGACGCAACGCCCTCGTGCTCGTGCCGGAGATCGGGTTGACGCCGCAGCTCGTCGGCCGTTTTCGGCAGCGATTTGCCGCGCCGATGGCCGTGCTGCATTCGGCCCTCACCGATCACGAGAGACTGCTCGCCTGGCGCCAGGCCTTCAGCGGCCGCGCCCGCATCGTGCTCGGCACCCGTTCGGCGGTGTTCGCTCCCGTGCCGGACCTGGGTGTGATCATCGTCGATGAGGAGCACGACTCATCCTTCAAGCAGCACGAGGGCGGTTTCCGTTACTCCGCGCGCGACCTCGCCGTGGTGCGTGCGCAGCGGGCGGCCGTCCCGGTGGTGTTGGGATCGGCAACACCGGCGCTCGAGACGCTGCAGAATGTCACGACCGGCCGCTACACGCGCCTCCTGTTGACCCGGCGGGCCGCTGCAGCCGTGCCGCCACGGCTCGCGCTCGTCGATCTGCGCGTGAGCGCCGTCCACGCCGGCATCTCGACCCCGGCGGTACAAGCGATCGGGCGGCACCTCCAGGCCGGTGGCCAGGTGCTGGTCTTTCTCAATCGCCGCGGCTACGCGCCCACCCTGCTATGCACCGCCTGCGGCTGGATCGCGCCCTGCCGCGAGTGCGATGCGCGGCTCACGGTGCATCTCGGCGCCGGACGGCTGCGCTGCCATCACTGCGGGGCTGATGCCCCGCTGCCCCAGCGTTGTCCGCAATGCGGCTTCGCGGTCAAGGCGGTCGGTCAGGGAACGGAGAGGCTGGAGGAGACGCTCGCGACGCTCTTCCCGGGTATCGCCTGCATACGGCTCGATCGCGATGTCATCAGGCGCCGCGGCGATATGGAGGAGGCGATGCGCCGCATGGCTTCGGGCGAGGCGCGCATCCTCGTCGGCACGCAGATGGTGACGAAGGGGCACGACTTTCCCAACGTAACACTGGTCGTGGTGCTGAATGCGGACCAGGGCTTCTTCAGCACCGACTTTCGCGCCCCGGAGCGGCTGGCGCAGACCATCGTGCAGGTCGCCGGCCGCGCGGGCCGGGGCGAGAAAGCCGGCGAGGTGCTCATCCAGACGGAATTCCCCGATCACCCTCTGCTGCTCAGCCTGCTGGCGGACGGCTATGAGGGCTTTGCCCGTGCGGCGCTCATGGAGCGCAGCCAGGCGTCCTGGCCACCCTTCAGCCGACTGGTCGCGGTGCGCGACTCGGCACCGACCGCAGAGGCTGCGCTGCAGTTCCTGACGCAGGCCCGCAGTGCGGCCGAAGACCTGCGCGCCGGCCGCAACGGCGGCGGCTCCGGCAGCCGCCACGGCGCGATCCGGCTCCTCGGCCCCGCTCCCGCCGCGATGGCGAAGCGCGCAGGGCGGTATCACGCTCAATTACTGATCGAAGCCACCGACCGCACGGCGCTGCACCGCTTCCTCGATGCGTGGCTGCCGCTCGTCGAGTCCCTGCCGGGCGCGCACCGCGTGCGCTGGGCCCTCGACGTGGATCCGATCGAGATCTTTTGATGCCGATCGAGCGAACTCGTGCCGGGCTGTTCAGGTAAGATTTTGGGTTCAATCCACCGCGCATGAACCCGGCCCATTGAAGACGGAAATCGAGCAGCTCCTTGCGAGCGCAGTCACTGCGCTCGTCGGCAGCGCGCTGCCCGCGCCGCCGCCCCCCGGGACGCTGACGGTCGAGCGTGCCCGTGATCTGCAGCATGGCGATTTCGCGACCAACGCGGCGCTGCGCCTCGCGAAAACGGCTGGCTGCAGGCCGCGGGAGCTGGCGCAGAAGATCATCGACGCCTTGCCGCCCAGCCCGCTGGTGGCGCGCACGGAGATTGCCGGCGCGGGCTTCATCAACTTCTTTCTGACACCCGATGCGTATGGCCGCGAGCTGGCCGCGATCCACGAGCGCGCCGAGCGCTACGGCCGGACAGAGGGTGACGGCAGCCTCGGCCGGGGAGAGCGGGTCCTGCTCGAGTTCGTCTCCGCCAACCCAACGGGGCCGCTACACGTCGGGCACGGACGTCAAGCCGCTTATGGCGCCACGCTGGCCAACATCCTTGCTGCCGTCGGGTTCGATGTATCCCGCGAGTACTACATAAACGACGCGGGACGGCAGGTCGATATTCTCGCGGTGAGCGCCTGGGTACGGTACCTGGAGGCCTGTGGCGAGACGCTGCCGTTTCCGGAGAACGGCTATCGTGGCGACTATGTGCGCGCGCTGGCGCAGGAGATCCTCGCGGCCGAAGGAGAGGCGCTGCGGCATCCGGCGGCAACCGTGCTCGCCGGCCTGCCGCCGGACGCGCCGGCGGGAGACAAGGAGGTCTACATCGACGCGCTGATCGCGCGCGCGCGCGAGCTTATCGGGGCGGACGCATTCGGCCGGGTGCTGGAGCGCTCGCTGGCGCAGATGCTCGCTGACATCCGGGACGATCTCGGCCAGTTCGGGGTGACGTTCGGTCGCTGGTATTCCGAACGCGCGCTGGAGCAAAGCGGCGCCATCGACCGTGCGCTCGCCCGGCTGCAGCGGCAGTCGCACCTCTACTCGAAGGATGGCGCGACCTGGTTTCGCGCCACGGATCTCGGTGACGAGAAGGATCGCGTGGTCGTGCGCGAGAACGGCCAGCGGACCTACTTCGCCTCCGACATCGCCTACCACCTGGAGAAGCGCGAGCGCGGCTTCCAGCGTCTCATCGACATTCTTGGCGCCGATCACCACGGTTACGTGGCGCGCGTGCGGGCAGGGCTGACCGCCATGGGCGAGCCCGGCGACTGCCTCGAGGTCGATCTGATCCAGTTCGTGAGCCTGTTTCGCGGCGGCGAGAAAGTGCCGATGGGCAAGCGCGAGGCGCAGTTCGTGACGCTCCGCCAGCTGCGCGAGGAGGTCGGCAACGATGCCTGCCGGTTCTTCTATCTGATGCGCAGCCACGAGCAGCCGCTCGACTTCGACCTGGAGCTCGCCAAGTCGCGCACCAATGAGAATCCCGTGTATTACATCCAGTACGCGCACGCCCGCGTCGCCAGTGTGATGAAGCAGCTCGCCGCCCGCGGCCTGTCTTTCGACCGCGCCGAGGGGCTCGCCGGCGCGCCGCTCCTGATCGGTCCGCACGAGCAGGCGGTGTTGGGATCGCTGGTGCGATACCCGGAGGTCCTGGAGCAGGCGGCGCTGAATCGCGGCCCGCACGTCCTCGTCCATTACCTGCGCGATCTGGCCAACACCTTCCATACCTACTACAACGCCGAGCAGTTCATCGTCGGCGACTCCGGGACGCGCAACGCGCGCCTCGCTCTGGTGCTGGGTGTCCAACAGGTCATCCGCAACGGTCTCGCGCTCCTCGGCGTCTCGGCGCCGGAGAGCATGTAAGCTCCCCATCCCGCAGCATGCCCCGCCTGACCACGCGTGATTACAAGCGGCCGTCCCGCAGCTCGAGCGCCGCGAAGCTGAAGGAGTTCGGCCTCGGCGTGCTCGTCGGCGCCGTGCTCGCGAGTGCCGCATTCCTGATCGCCGGTGCTCACGCGCGGCATCGCGCCGCAATGTCCGCCGCGCATGCGCACTCAGGCCCGGGCTCCCAGGACACCGCCCCGCGTGCTCCTGCGCCCGACGACACATCGGCCAACGGCTCCGACGCCACGAATGCCGCGTCCGCGGCACACGCGCAATCCGCATCCGCTGGTGCGCCGGCGCCGCAGTACGACTTTTACCGCATGCTGCCGAGCTTCAAAGTCCCGGTAGCTCACGATGATGAGCGCCGGGCCAAAGCTTCTTCAGCCAGCAGCTCCGTGGCGAGTGCGGCGGTTCCGGTACCTGCCGGACCCGCTTACCTCCTGCAGGTGGGCTCCTACCGCAGCAGCGCCGAGGCCGACCAGATCCGCGCCCGTCTGGCCCGCGTGGGCATCTCGGCGAGGGTGCAACGCATCGCGGCGGGATCGAAGACCTGGAATCGGGTACGGATCGGTCCGCTGAGCGAGGCCGAGCTGGCCAAGGTCCGCGAGCAACTGCATGCGGCCAACATCCACGCTCTGATGATTCGAGCCGATCGCTAGCGCTCGAGCCTCAATCCAGCACTGCAAAGGCCTGCAGCTTGAGCGCCAGCGCGGTCTGGCTTCTGGCACCGGTCTTCTCAAACAGGCTCTTGAGGTGCGTGCGCACCGTACCGATGCGGATGTGCAACGCTCTCGCGGCTTCCCTCGAGTTGCGGCCAGCGGCGAGCAATACCGCGACGTCCGCTTCGCGGGGGGTCAGCAGGAAGTAATCCGCGGCGCTCGCCGGGTCGATCCGTGTGCTCAAATCGGACTCGACGATGGAGATCGCCACGTACCCGGCGGTGCTGCCGCCCAAGCCGGCATCGAGCGCGATCGGCAGGATCGAGAGGAGCCAGGGCGGGCGCGCGGAAGGTCGCGCTGCCGAGAAGCGCAGCGTGAGCGAGCGGCTGTGCACCGAGTGAGCGCGCGCAGCCGCTCCGGCGATGGCGGCGCGCAGCGAGCGCGTCGTTTTTATCGAATGTGTCGCCAGCCCGTTCGCTCCGAGCGCGAGGCCGTCGCGTTGCGCCAGGATCTGCGCGGCGCGACGATTTATGAAGATCGGCCTGCTGTCACCACCGACGAGCAGGAGGGCCGGGCCCAGCGCATCCAGGAGGGCCCGCAGCGCCCCGATCGAGCTCTCCGCCTGGCGCAGGCGTGCCGTAATCTCGGGTGATGCCGCCGGCGCATGGAGCTGCGGCGAGAGCTCCGTGGCGGATGCGCGATTCGACATATGAGCCCCCTATCCCAGTTGAGGGAGGCGGGTGGGTGGGCCCGGATGTATGACCGTGTTTTCGGCCGCCGTCCGGTGGCCACACAAAGGCAACGAGGGGAGGGCTCGCCGTGGGTATCGATCATGACCGACTGCACGCGTTTATCGGCAAGGCAGTGGGCGACCTCGGCGCGGCCCTCAGTGCCGTGCTCGTATCCCTCGGCGATGAGCTGGGGCTGTACCAGACCCT
>DASYGA010000435.1:0-9515 GCA_036000265.1 Steroidobacteraceae bacterium
CGCCGTCTATGCCACCCGCAGCCGCAAAAAACCTGCGCTGGACATCATTACAGGGAATATACTGTATATAAATACAGTATCGGCCATTTTCCCATGGAAATTACCTCCTGCACCGCCGCTTCGTCTTCCCTGGAGCCATACGGGTTGCGAGTGGCTCCGCAGCAATCCGTGCGCGAGCTCGAGGCGCAGATTACCGAACTCACCGGACACCTGAACGCTGCGACCTACTATTGGCTCACCCTGATCGCGGTGTTCGACCGCCGGGAAGGCTGGGGTAGGGATGGGGCGACCCGCTCCTGCGCGCATTGGCTCAACTGGAAGTGCGGCATCGACCTCGGCGCAGCCCGTGAGCGTGTGCGTGTGGCACATGCGCTCGAGAAGTTGCCGCAGATCTCCGCGGCCATGCGCGATGGGCGATTGAGCTATTCGAAGGTTCGGGCCATCACCCGGGTGGCGAGCGAGGCGACGGAGGAGGTGTTCCTGCAGATTGCCATCCATGGCACCGCGCATCACGTGGAGAAGCTGGTGCGGGTCTTCCGCCGTGCGAAAGAGGCGGAAGAGCTTTCTCGGGAGGCGCAGCAGCAGGAGCGGCGCGGGGTGAGATGGTTCCACGAGGCGGACGGCTCCCTGATCATCAAGGCGACGCTGCCGGCGGAGGCCGGGGCGCTCTTCATCAAAGCAATGGAAGCGGCTGTAAAAGCGGCGCCGTCGACCATGACGCAAGGGGAGAGAGACGTTGCCGCGGAAACGTCCCCGTACCTCATCGTCAATCCGGGGAGCCTGGATCGGCTGGCTCACCGCCGGGCGGATGCGCTCGCACGCATTACCGAGAGCTATCTTGCGCATGGAGACGAAGAGCTGTCCGCGCCGGAGCGGCAGCAGATCGTGGTGCACGTTGACGTGCAGACGCTGAAGAACAGCGTCGCGGGTCGCTGCGACATCGAAGACGGTCCTTCGCTTGCCGCGGAAACGGTCCGAAGGCTGGCTTGCGACGCAAGCCTGGTGACCGTGATCGAAAGCGAAGACGGAGAGCCACTGAGCGTTGGCAGGAGAACGCGTGCGATCGCGCCGGCGCTGCGCGTCGCATTGAATGCGCGCGACCGCGGATGCCGCTTCCCGGGATGTCCAAACACGCGCTACGTGGACGCGCATCATATCCGCCACTGCGCTCATGGTGGCGAGACGAAACCATCCAACCTCGTCAGTCTCTGTCGCTTTCATCACCGGCAGGTGCACGAGGGCCGCGTCGTCATTGACGTACTCGACGATGGCGCGCTGCGCTTTCGTAAACCCAGTGGCGAGACCTTCGAAAGCGTTGGTGCACCGGAGCACACCCTGCCGCTCTCGAGCTGGCACGCGGTCATCGCCGATAACCAGCGGCGGGGCCTTGCCATCGATGCGCGGACCGCGACGACGCGCTGGACGGGCGAATCGATGGATTACCAGATTGCCATCGATAGTCTACTGTTCAGGGAACGGCGCGCGGCGCGCGCTTCCGCGGAAGCGGGGGCTCGGTCCGAGGCCAACATCATCCCCACGGCTGCCGTGCCCCCTGCCGTGCCCCCTGTCGGGCCCGCTCCGGCGTAACACGTTACGAGTATCAGGCGAGGACAGTGTGGCGTTTCAGGCGGAACTCCAGGTGCCTTTTGACATCGGGCCACTCGCTGCGAAGGATGCTGTAGATGTGGGAGTCGCGCACCGTGCCGTCTTTGCGGGCCACGTGGTGACGGATCACACCGTCCTTCTTTGCCCCCAGCGCCTCGATCGCCCGCTGCGAGCGGAAATTGAAATTGTCCGTGCGCAGACCCACCACTTTGCAGCCGAGTGTCTCGAAGGCATGCCCGAGAAGCATGAGCTTGCAAGTGGTGTTCACGTGGCTCCGTTGCCGGCTCTTCGCGTACCAGGTGTAGCCGATCTCGACCCGATCGATGGGCGCGACGATGTCGTGGTAGCGCGTGCTGCCGACGATGTCGCCTGATTCGAGGTCACGTACGACCCAGGGAAGCATATGGCCGTCCTCGAGGCCCCGTAACGCAGTGGCGACGTAGGCCTCTGTGTCGTCGGGTGCAGGCACCACCGTGAACCACAGGTCCCAGAGTGCGCCGTCCGCAGCCGCCTTCTGCAACGCCGGGACATGCGCCTTGCTCATCGGCTCGAGCTGAATGGATCCGCGCTCGAGGACGACGGGAGTCGGACTGATCATCCGCATTTCTCCATTTCACGTTCTGGTAATATCAGGGTCCTTAGACGATATCAGCACACTGATAACATGGTCAAGGATGCTCGCGAAGGGCTCCCATACCTGCCTCACGTGGGGGAGGCGAAGCGTGGACCCGAGGGATATCTCACTTATCTGCTGCGACAGGCGAACGCGTCCGTCAGGCTGGCACTCGACCGCGCGCTCTCGAAGGAGCGGATGACATATCCGCAGCAATCGGCGCTGACGATGATCCGCGCCTACGAGGCTGTCTCGGCGGCTGATCTGGCGCGCCTGACGATGCTTACGCCCCAAACGGTCAATGGAATCGTCCGCGCGCTGGAGATACGCGGCGCAATCAGAAAGGAGCCGGACCGCGTGCACGGCCGTATATTGCGATTGATCATTACCGAAGAAGGGCGCGCCCTGAACAAACGCTGCCGTGCTTTGACGGCGCCCATCGAAGCCGCCCTCAACTCAGAGATGGATGCAAGCCACCGGGACGCCATACGGCAGTGGTTGGTCGCGGTGGCTAAAATAGGAATTGCGTGAGAAAGGCTCGAGGCAGGTGGCCGGCGGGAACCCGGCGCAACGGCGAGGCCGACGATATACAGCAGCAATGCTGCGGGGGATATGGAATGCGGCCGTCGTAGATTTCATTGCGAGCGGAAAGTTCGATCCACTTGCGGTGACAACGCTCGTCGCGGACTGGGATGACGCGCCCGCAGCATTTACCACGCGTGCGACCAAGGTGATCGTCCGGCGTCCCTGATATTACCAACATCATCAGTTCTCAACGGGCTCGGCGGATAAAGTCCATAATGCCGCTGATCACCATGGCCGTACGAGGTGGAAGAGGGTGGATCTGCGAGTGGAGCGGGCGACCACCGCTGACCGTGCGGGCATGGTGACGGTGCTCGAGGCATGTGGGCTTTCGTCCTTCGGGATATTGGCGCCGGGGACCCTTTACTGGGTGTGCCGGACGGTCAGCGGGTTCGTCGGCACGTGCGGCATTGAAGTAGGCGATCGCTGTGCCCTTTTGCGGAGCGTCGGCGTAATGGAGGGCTGGCGCGGGAAGAGCATTGCGGAGCGGCTCATCGGGTGTGCGCTGCTCGAGGCAACGCGGCTCGATCTACGAGACATGTACCTCTTCAGCAAGGACATGGGTGGATACTTCCAGCGACTCGGCTGGCGCGAGGTGGCCGTAGCGGAGGCTGCTGCCCGGTTGCCGCAGGCACCGCAGGTTCGCCGTTATGAGCAGATCGGGTGGTACCCCGATGAGCGCGCGTTCGTGCGGAGCGCGACGGTCTGAGAATCCTCACGCTCCAGCCGGCTGCACGGCCCGTTGCGGCGTCCGCCAGGCCTGCCAGTTCGTGACGTTCAGGCCCACGGTGGCCATCCACAAGGCGCTCAGCAATTCGCCGGGCAGGCACAGCGCCAGGGCGGCGGGGAAGATCGGCGCCGCAAACGTGGGCGCTCCGAACATCAGGAGCGGGTCGGACAGATACAACAGGCCGGAAATTGCCAGCAGGATGCCGAGGGTCCGCGGCAGGAAGCCGGATCGAAAGATCAGATATCCCGCCAGGATCTCGTCGAGCCCCCAGAACAGGAACGAGAGCACGAGACCCGTGTGCTGCAGCTGCAGCGAGAGATAGGACAGCGCATCGCGCTGAGCGGCGCTGAAGGCTCCGAAGGCGTGCCCGCTCGCGATCTGCAGCGGCAGGACCGATCCGAGCATATCCAGACTTTCGGTCGAGGCACCCACCAGGCCGCAGCAGAGCGCCATGGCTGCCAGGATCGGGTTCACCCGTCTGAAGATGTAGAACGCGATGACCTCCCCGAGGACATTGAGCGACACCATGATCAGGTGCAGCGCCACCCCCGCGCGGAACAGCGCCTGGTGCGCGAGTAGATTGCGCATGGTTGCCGCAGCATCGCCGCCCACCATGATGCGATCGTGAACATAGCCGATGTCGAAAAATCCGGCGGCGATCCCGAACAGGCCGATGGCACCGTAGATGCGCGCGAGGGTGCGCGGCGATACACGCTCGTGACCGAATTCGAAAGCAGCGGCATTCATTATCGATTGCCCCGTTGAATCGATTGTCCGTTGAGACTGATGAGATTTCCTGCTCCGGCCGTCCCACAACGCTCCCGACTTTATACGGTACTACCTTTCTGCCGCCGCGCAAGGCCGCTGCTCGGGGCCGGAGAGCTCCATGAGCGGCCCGCCGGCCCGGACGCGTTCCTCAACCATGCCGTGAGGTCACCATCACCTTGGGGTGGCCGGCGAGGTTTGCGCGCAGCATCGATATCTCCTGATGGAATGCGAGCGGCTGCATATCGGCGAGCGCCATGGGAGCGGTGACGAAGGCCGCGCCCGCCAGTGTGATGGTGAGGGCGATGGCGGCGGCGGTTGCTTTCTGAATGCGGTTCATGATGATTTCTCCTCTGTTGGTGGCGTGTGCGGAGCCGCGGGTGCGTGCGGCGCACAGGTTTGTGACTGTCGCGAGCCTTGTCTCCTTGGACGCAGGGCGCGGAAAAGCGTTGGTAGGGTGGTTCATGCGATGCCTCTCGGTGTGGTCTGCACACAGGACTAAGGCAAGTCGCATGCCAATCGCCAAGTCTTTGTTCTTATGGAGAAAATCGATAGAGGATGGGTGTCCGGCCCTGTCCGCGGACGAGTCCGCGACCGTCCGGTGCGCGTCCTGGCCGCGCCGGTCAAATGGGTCCAGGCGCGGGGGAAGGAGGTCCTCAGCGATGCCGTCGGGTTACCTGCCCGGCGGCCGGCGACCTCGCGCGGGAGTGATGAGGGCAATCACGCCGAATGCCGGGTGATCGTAGTAGTTGCGCTGATAGAAGCGCACGCGCCGGGTCTCGTTCAGCACGAAGGTGGTGCCGGGCGGCGCATTCAGGCCGCTCGGCGGATCCTGCATCGCGTAGTCGAGGGTCATCCCGAGATGCAGGAACTGGCCCCGCTCGAGGAATATATCGCCGGTGAGCCCGGGCACGTTGATTCCCAGACTCGCGAGCGGAAAGCCGGCGTGGGTTCCCCAGGCGCTTGCGGTCTGCACCCAGGCCGCGTGTGCGACCGGCAGGTAGGTGCCGCTCTTGCGCAATCTCGATTCCAACGCGGTCAGGCGGTAGTCGGAGCCGGGCAGCACGGCCAACAGCTTACCGACCGGGCCGGATCCGCCTGAAGCCTCCCCGCCGGCCACGGTGGCGGCGGCCGTGGTCTCCGTGGCCCAGCTCTCCGACTGGCCGAGACCGACTTTGGCCCGGAAAATGACGATCTCGATATCGTATGCAGGCCCGCTGTGAGCGGGCGCAGGCTGGGGTTGAGTTGTAGGTGCGGGAGGCGTTGCGGCCGGTCCACTTGATGCGGCGGTGGACGCCGGCTTCGCGACAGTCGCCTGCGGCTGCCCACGAGTAGCCTGGGAGGGCATCGCCGGAGCGGTCTGGGCCGGCGCGCCCGGCGCCGGCATGGCTCGCGGGGATTGCGCCGCCCCGGGTGACGAAGCCCGGATAGCCGCCGTTTGCGCGAGTGCGCCGATCGGCGCGATCAGCGCAATCAGGAAGAGGAGGGTGATCCGGCGGAGCGGGTCGCTTCGGGGTGGCATGCGTGAAGTCTACCGTAGTCGATTGGAAAACTGGCCTGCGGCCGTTTTTCGGATTTCACCGGCTGGACCCTACGGACAGTCTCCGCAGCGCATGTGACTGGGTCTCTCAACGCGGCAGACAGTTACGCACTAACGGGAGCGCGCGGACAGGCGCTTCATCAGGCTGCCGCCGAACTCGAACCGCGCTTCTTCGGTGGGCAGCGCGCGCGCGATGCGCAGTCGCAGCGGGCCTTCGAGCCGGTACTCCCGCGGCGCCTGCTGCATGAGGCGCACGACCGTGCCCGGGTCGATCGTATTGCGCTCCTCGAACGTCACCGAGCCGCCCTGCGGTCCAAGGTCGAGCCGCCGGATGCCGATGGCTCGTGCGGTCAGCTTCAGTTTGGCAATTCGAATGAGACTTTGAGCCGGAGGCGGCAGGGCGCCGAAGCGGTCGTGAATTTCCGCGGTGAGATCATCCAGCGCCTCGGCGCTAGCCGCCGCCGCGATGCGCTTGTACAAGCCCAGCCGCACGTGCACATCGGCGATGAACGCCTCCGGCAGGAACGCCGGCAGCCGCAACTCGACTTCCGTAGCCGCCGCGAGCGGCTTGTCGAGCGCCGGCTCGCGACCTTCCTTGAGCGCCTTGACCGCATGCTCGAGCATATCGAGGTACATGGCGAGCCCGATTTCGGTCATCTGCCCGCTCTGCTGCTCGCCCAGGAGCTCGCCGGCACCGCGGATTTCGAGGTCGTGGGTCGCGAGCACGAAGCCGGCGCCGAGCTCCTCCATCGACTCGATGGCCTCGAGCCTCTTGGCCGCATCGCCCGCAAGCGCCTTGCGCGGCGGGGCCACCAGGTAGGCATAGGCGCGGTGGTGCGAGCGGCCGATGCGCCCGCGCAGCTGATGGAGCTGCGCGAGGCCCATATGATCGGCGCGGTTGATCACCATGGTGTTGGCGGTCGGGACGTCGATGCCGCTCTCGATGATCGTGGTGCAGAGCAGCAGGTCGAACCGGCGATGATAGAAATCCACCATGAGCTGCTCGAGATCGCGCTCCCGCATCTGGCCGTGGCCGATCCTGACGCTGGCCTCGGGCACGAGGCTCTGCACCTCGGCGGCGATCTTGTCGATGGTCCGGATCTCGTTGTGCACGAAGTAGATCTGGCCGCCGCGGCGCAGCTCGCGCAGCACCGCCTCGCGCAGCGTGGGTCCGTGCCACTCGATGACGAAGGTCTTGATCGCGAGCCGCTCCGCGGGCGGCGTCGTGATGAGCGACAGGTCGCGAAGTCCACCCAGCGCCATGTTGAGCGTGCGCGGGATGGGGGTTGCGGTGAGTGTCAGGACGTGCACATTGGCCCGCAACGCCTGCAGCCTCTCCTTGTCACGCACGCCGAAGCGATGCTCCTCATCGACGATGAGCAGACCCAGGTCCTTGAACCGGGCATGCGCGTGCAGCAGCCGGTGCGTCGCGATGACGATGTCGACGGAGCCGCGCTCGATTCCCTCGAGGGTCGCCTGGGTCTCCTTGGCATTGCCGAAGCGGGACAGCCCCTCGATGCGGATCGGCCAATCGGCGAAGCGATCGCGGAAGTTGGCCAGGTGCTGCTGCACCAACAGGGTGGTCGGCGCGAGCACCGCCACCTGCTTGCCGCCCTGTGCGGCGATGAACGCCGCGCGCATGGCCACTTCAGTCTTGCCGAAGCCGACATCGCCGCAGACGATCCGGTCCATCGGGCGATCGCTGCGCAGGTCCGCCAGCACCTTGCTGATGGCCTCGGCCTGATCCTCCGTCTCCTCGAAGGGAAAGGTGTCGGCGAACGCCTGGTACTCGCCCTCGTTCACCGGCAGCTTCAGGCCCTTCTGTGCCTTGCGGCGCGCGTAAAGATCGAGCAGCTCGGCCGCGACGTCGCGGATCTGGTCGGCGGCGCGCTTGCGCGCCTTGGCCCACTGATCCGTCCCGAGCTTGTGCAGCGGCGCGCTCTCGGGCGCGGCGCCCGTATAGCGGGTGACGAGGTGCAACGCATTCACCGGCACGTATACCCGATCGCCATCGAGGTACTCGAGGATCAGAAACTCCCCCGGCTGCCCGGCAACCTCCATCGACTGCAGGCCGACGTAGCGCCCCACACCGTATTCCTCGTGCACCACGGGTGCTCCGGGATTGAGGTCCTGCAGGTCGCGCAGGATGGCTTCGGGATCGACGGCGGCGCGCTTGCGCCGGCGCTCCTGGCGCGCCCGTGCGCCGAAAAGCTGCGCCTCCGAAATGATCGCGATCCGCGGCTGCGTGAGCGTCAGGCCGCCGAGGTCTGCCGCGACTGTCAGCGCGAGCGCGGCATCGCCATCGGAGAACGCGTCCCAACCCTGCACGGCGGCTACTGTGTGCCCGTGTCCGCGCAGCAGGTCATGCAACACTTCCCGCCTGCCGGGCGAATCGGCGGCGATCAGAACGCGGCCATCGAACTCGGCGAGAAATCCATCCAGAGCGGCAAGGGGTTGTTCCGCCCTCGCGTCCACACGCAGCTCACGGGGCGCGGCGGTCGGAAAGTTGCGCACCTCCTCGCCTGCGGCGCCCAGCGTCGTGTCGGCTTTGAAGGCCTCCAGGGTGATGGAGGAGAAGCCATCGAGCTTCGCTGCGAGCTCATCGGGCTCGATGAAAAGCTCCGCGGGGGCGAGCAGCGGCCGCTCGATGTCGTGGCGGCGGTCTTCGTAGCGGATCGCGATGTCGTGCCAGGCTTTCTCCAGCGCGGCAGGCAGGGCGGCGTCGCTCACGATGACGGCGTTGGCCGGAAGATAATCAAGCAGCGTCGCGGTCTGCTCGAAGAAGAGCGGCAGATAAAATTCGATGCCCGCCGGCGCCAGACCCTCGCTGACACCACGGTAGATGGTCGTCCTGTTGGGATCTCCTTCGAAGCGCGTGCGGAACCGACGTCTGAACTCCTTCACCGCCTCCGTATCGAGAGGCATCTCGCGCGCGGGCAGGAGGCGGACGCTGTCGAGCGCATCGAGTGATCGCTGCGACTCCGGATCGAAGCGGCGGATCGCCTCGATCTCCTCGTCGAAAAGGTCGATGCGCAGCGGCGCCTCCCCGCCCATCGGGAAGACGTCGAACAGCGAGCCGCGCACCGCGAATTCGCCTGGGCTCGTGACCTGACCGACGCTCGCATAGCCGGCGTCCGCCAGTCGCTGGCGGAACGGCTCGAGCGCAAGCGCCTGTCCACGCGTGAGCTCGAACGCGCGGCTTTGGACGTACTGCTTCGGGGGCAGCCGCTGCATCAGCGTGTCCGCCGCAACGACCAGGCATCCGTGGCGCGTCTGAGGCAGCTCGAACAGCGTGCGCAGCCGCTCGGAGATGATGTCCGGATGGGGTGAGAAGAGGTCGTACGGCAGCACTTCCCAGTCGGGGAATGCGAGCAATGTCAGGCGCTCGCCGGCAAAGAAGTGCAGCTCTGCCGCCAGCCGATCGAGCTCCCGGGCCGCATCGGCCACGATGACGTACAGCCGCTGGTCCGAGTGGGTGGCCTCGGCGAGCGCCAGAGCCGGAGCGCTGCCGTGGAGCTGCTGCCAACGCAGATGGCGCCGGGAGGCGCTCGGTACGGGCGGATTGAGGACTCTCAAATCGCGACGGGGATTTCCGAGACGTGCAGGCGCTCCTCGACGGGCACGCAGAAGATGTCGATCGAGCCGGAGCGGCCCCGCACCTGCATCGGCGGCAGCGGGGT
>DASYGA010000450.1:0-6593 GCA_036000265.1 Steroidobacteraceae bacterium
GCGGCACCCCGAGCTCCTGCGTGAGGTCGCCCTCTCCGATGAGGAGCACACCGATTCCGGGCACTTCCCGCACGATCCGCTCGAGGTTGTCGATCGCCTTCGTGTCCTCGATCATCAGGACGACCAGAATCTCTCCCTGAGGATCGAGCGGCCAGACATCCGCCTTGCGGTAGTAAGCCTGCTGTCCGAGTCCCCAGTAGCGGGCAGCCGCCATCGGAGCATCGCCTCGCAAGCCAGCGGGTGCGTAACGCTCGGCCGCCGGCAGCCGCGGATAGCGGCACGCTGCGACGGCGTTGTAGGCCTCCTCCGGCGTGCTGATCCGCGGCCAGACGATGCCGTAGGCGCCGAGATCGAGCGCCTGCTTGGCGAACCACTGATTCATCTCGCCGCCGCTCGGGGGGATTCGCACGAGCGGCGTCACCTTGCAGGCGACCGACGCCAGCTGCACGATCTGCTGGCGCAGCAGCATGAACTGCATCGCCTCACGCAGCGCGCGGATGTCCCATGGATTGTGCTCCAGCTCGAACACCACCCCATCGTTATCCGATTGCGCGAAGGCGATTGCGTTTTCCACCTCCGCCTGGATGAAGGAGGTGAAGGCGACGCGCGGCCCTGTCTCGAGCGCGCGGATCACTCCGTTCAGTCTCGTGTCCGCCATGAGACCCGCTCAGAGTATCGCGGCGCAGAAGGCGTCGCCCGCGATCGGCGGGAGCTGCGTCTCGGTCCAGGTCTCGCAGCCGTCCATGGTGTAGAAGACCTGGCCGTGCCGGGTGACCGAAACGACGCCGCGCGGGTCGGAAAGGTGCAGTGCGAGCCCCATGATGGTGCTGCGAACGCTCATGGATGCATCGATGCGTGTCCAGCTCTCGCCGAGGTCCTTGCTGCGATACATCGCGCCGGCATTGCTGCGCGAGGAAATGCTGAAGCAGGTGTACATCGTGCGCGGGTCGTCGCAGGCGATGCGCACGTCGCGCGAGTAGCGGAAGGGCGCGAACCGGCTGACCTCATGATCGCGCAGGTGCTTGCCGCGATCGGTGGTGGAGAAGATGCCCATCCGGCAGGCATAAAAGGCCGCCTCCGGGCTTGCAGTGCTGGTGCACACCGCATGCGCGTCATACATGCCCTCGGTGTCGTCGTCAGTGAGCTCGCGATTCCAGCGCTTTGGATCGCGGGCGAGCTCGGCCACGCCGTCATTGGAGCCTGTCCAGGTCTCGCCGCCATCGGTGCTCACGATGAGTCCGTTGACCTCGGCCACGGCATACAGGATGTTGCGGTTGGTCGGGTGGGCGGCGATCCGCATTGCACGAGAGCCGCCGAAGCTCATCTTGAAGTGCTCGGGATGCTCGCAACGGGCGCGCCGCCAGGTCTTGCCCCCGTCGTCGCTGCGGCAGATGCCCACCGGCGACGTTCCCGCAAACATCAGATTGTGGTCGGCCGGGTGGATCAGAACGGACCAGTACTGCGCCCCTTCGGTCGGTGCATCGAGCCGCGACCAGGTGAGCCCGGCATCTTCCGACTTGAAGAGGCCCTTGCGGGTCGCGGCGAAGAGGACGCTCTCGTTCCCCGGATGGGGCGTGATCGCCTGGACGCCTGCGTCCGTGGGAATACCCTCCACGGTGCGCCACTCGCGCCCAGGCTCCAGCCGATACAGCGACCCCACCGAATCAGGCCGGGTGACTGCCGTGCCCGCGAACACTATTCCGCGCATCGTATGACCTGCTTCCCGCCAATGAACATTCCGGAGCCGCGAAGCTCCGTGTCCCGACAGCCTAGGGCGCGAGAGTCATCGCCGGTCATGCGAAAGAGACACCGCGTCATAAGTTTAGCGCAAGACCACGTTTCCGCCCGGCTATCCCTCGACCGGTTGGGTATGCTCACCACGAGCGAGCGAAGCTCATCCATCATCGTTATCGAGGACGACTCATGGCCTCGCCAATCACTGGCATCGCCTATGCGCGGCTCAGCGCTCCGGATCTTGGGATCATGGAGGAATTTCTGCAGGCGTTCGGTCTGGTCACTGCGCATCGCAGTGCAGATCGGCTTTACAGCCGCGGCATCGGCGACTCACCGTTCCTGCAGGTCACCGAGCGCGGCGATCCCGGCACCATCGCCTTCGGTTACGAGGCGGTCGATGAGTCGGTGCTGGGCGAATTCATGGCGTCGGGCGCCGCCCGGGCGATCACGGACATCGATGAGCCGGGCGGTGGCAAGCGAGTCATCCTGACCGACCCCAACGGCTTCGAGGTCGAAGTCGTCAGTGGGCGGGAAAAAGCCGCACCGCTGCCGTCTCGTGAGTCCATACGTGGCCCGGAGGGAGCCAGCATTCGGCGCGGACCGTCGCGCATACGAAGGTTGAGTCACGGGGTGCTCACCACACCGCGAATGAATGAGACCCTCGACTGGTATCACACGACGCTGGGGCTCATCCCTTCGGACGAGATCTACGGCGGCACGCCGGACAATCGCCTGGGTGTCTTCTCGCGGATCGACCGCGGCGACGAGGCCGTAGATCATCACGTGATGTTCGTCGTGCGTCACGCCAAAGCCGGCGCCCATCACGCCTCGTTCGAGGTGGAGCACGTCGATGATATCTTCATGGGGTACGATCACCTCCACAGGCTCGGCAGATACGAGCACGTCCGCGGCATCGGCCGGCACGCGCTCGGCTGCCAGATTTTCGATTACTGGATGAGTCCGTTCGAGCAGATCCACGAGCACTGGATCTCGACGGAACGCATGAACGCCCGCAGCGGCTTCGGCTCGCATCGTGTCGACTCCGATATGGCGCACGATCACGGCGACAAGGTGACGCCGCGATTTTCCCAACATTCCTCCCCGATCGTGCCGCGGCCGCCGCGCTGATTCCCATGTCCGCCGTGACGCCAGCCATACGCCGCGTGGTCACTGCCCACGATGCGCAGCGCAAGCCCATCGTTGCTGCGGACGAAGTGTTGCCGCTCGGCGCACTGCGCGCTGGTCAGGATGGTCGTGTGATCTGGGCGACCGGCCAGATCCCGACCGACAATCTCGATCCGGCCGACGGTGCGGGTGAGGCGCGCGGCACTCTCCTCGCCGGCGGCGCCGTGTTCCGCATCGTGCGTTACGCGGCGGGCGCAATCGGGCGGATGCACCGCACCGAATCCCTCGATCTGGGTGTGATCATGAGCGGCAGCATCGTGCTCGAGCTCGACGGCGGGGCCGAGGTCACGCTCGGGCAGGGGGACGTAGTGGTGCAGCGGGGCACCGCCCACAAGTGGGTCAACCGCGGCACGGAGCCCTGCGCCATCGCGTTCGTCCTCATCGGCGCCGTGCCATTGCCGCCGGACCCGGCAGCGGTAGCGAGCTGATCGAGCGACTCCTCATCTTCGATCTTCCGCGCGCTGGCCGCCAAGAGGTGCCGTCTGCCGGCGCCAACAGGAACCAAGGGGTACATGCGCGATGCGACAGTCGAAAAGAGAGCGGGCCGTCCTCGCCGGATCCTGCGCGGCCGCCATGCTGTGCTCGACCATGGCGGCGTGGGGCTCGCAGCCGATCCGTTCGCCACAAGTCATGCACACCGGTACGGCTCCCACCGGGTACACCGTCACCTTCCGGTACGCGAACCCGCGCGCCACGAGCGTGCAGATCAGGGGCGAGTGGTATTTTGCCCGCCCCGGCGATCTGGCGCGCATTGCCGCCACGCCCGAGCATCCGGCAGTGCAAGGGCAGGGGCTCCTGCCCGCGCAGTGGCGCCCCGGCGATTTTCCCTTGCAGCATCCCAACTCGACGGCTGGGAACTGGCCTGTCGCCAGCATGAGGAAGGGCAAGGGCGGGGTCTGGACGTACACCGTGCCACTGCCGTCGGGAACATTCAATTACGAGTTCCTTGTCGACGGCTCGAAGGCGGCGCCGGGCGAGGTATATATTCCTTCCGATCCCGCTTTCGATACCGTCGATTACTGCTGGCAGGGCCCGGCCAACAGGAAGGGAGGTCTCGCGCTCGTGACCTACCCTGCGCTCGATCGCGGCACTTCGGGTCACGACAACCGTCTGGTCATCTATACCCCGCCTGGCTATGACGCCACACGAGACCGGCCGTATCCGACGCTCTATCTGAGTCATGGGGGCGGTGAGAACGAGATGGGGTGGAGCCTGCAGGGGGACGTGGGAAATATCCTCGACAATCTCATCGATCGCGGCGAGCTACAGCCGATCATCGTCGTGATGCCCAACGCCGCGGGCCTGTCCAATGACGATATGAACGAAGCCTTCGATCGAGACATTATTGACAACGTGATTCCCTACGTCGAGAAGCATTACCACGTGTCGATGTCTGCCACGGCCCGGGCATTTGCGGGGCTGTCACTTGGCGGGATGCTGACGAACTCCTTCATCATCAAGCATCCGGAGGTGTTCCGGTACTACGGCATGATGAGCGCGGGGCTGCCCCCGGAGAACGGCACCCTCACCGCTGCGCAGATAGCGGCACTCCGCGGCAAATCCATCTGGATCGGTGGCGGTTGGGAGGACGTCATCTTCGCCGCGGGATGGAACATGGGCTCGATCAGGATCCATACCGGACCGGCACGCGAGGTCAGCACTTTTGCTCGGGCGGGTATTCCGGTGACGACGGACTTCATCCATGGCGGCCACGAGTGGTACGTGTGGCGCATCCTGCTGAAGGATTTTCTGACGCGCGTGGCATTTCTGCCGCAACCCTATGCGATCTGGGAGCAATCGGCGGCTGCACGAGTGAGGGGAACGTCGCCCGCTGGCCATCAATGAGAATTGGCGGTGTGCAGGCTGCCGCCGACTCCCGAGCGGGCGGCGCGCGCGTGCGCGAAGAGCGGTGCCACCATCAATAGCATGAGTGCCGCGGACAGCCCGGCAATGGGCCACGGTCCCTGGTGCAGCATCAGGAAGAACGTAGGCGGTCCGACGAGCACCCCTATGTAGGAGCCCTGCGTGACCAGTCCCGCCGTGGCGCCAGCGGCCTCCGGCGAGGGGACGGCGGCTGGGAGCAGCGACCAGATGAAGGAGTTGGCGGTGCCGATGGTCGCGCAAAACAGCATGACAGAGGCGAGCTCGAGGGTGAGATCCGTCGCTGCACCCGACACGATCACGAATCCGAGAAAGGCGGCCGCAGCCGCCGACACCGGCAGTGCGACGGCCGGCCTGTTGCGCAGCGGCGTGGCGACGACGAGCATGGACCCGAGCCAATTGGCGAGCATGGCGGCGCAGATGACCAGCGCGGATCGTGTGCCCGACATTCGATGCACCGTCACGAGCAGCATTGGCACCAGCGCCATCACGCTGACCTGCAGCATGCCTGCGGCGAGAGCACCTGCCGCGACGGCGTGGCTGCGCGCGGTGCGGAGCACGGTCCATGTTCCCGCCGAGCGGCGAAGCTCGGAGCTGCCGGAGGCTCTGGGCAGCATGAGCACCGCCACGCCGATCAGCAAGGCCGCGGCGGCGTGGCCTAGAAAGCTCGCCCGCCAGGAGACTCCGAATGCGAGCAGCTCCGCCCCGAAGAGAACCGCGCTGGCAAATCCAACGGGGGTATGTGCAGCCCAGAACGCCATCGCGGCGCGCCGCGTATCCCCCGTCGTGACTCGCTGAATGAAGGTCGGCCCGGCGACGGTGATGCAGACGTAGCCGAGTCCCTGGAAGGCGCGGGCAGCGTACAGCCAGTGTAGGCCCGGCGCGAGGCTCACCCCGACATCCCCGAGGATCACGAGCGCCAATCCGGCGAGCAGCAATCTCACGTCGCCCACGCGATCGACGACTGCACCGAATGCAAGCGCACCGACCGCGCACGCCACGGTGGGCAGGGAAACGATCCAACCGAGCTGTACGCCCCCGACATGGAACTGCCGGCCGATCGCTCCCAACAGCGGCACCGTCTCCGGCACGAGCGCGGTGGCTATCGCGCCGGCGAGAAAGGCGATGCCCACCAGCTTCCAGGTTTCGAGGCGGCTTGGGTTCATGGCGGAAGTATGGCCGGCAATTCGCGCCGGGGCAGCCGGATTACGTAAATTCTATGGCCTCCGGCGACGATCGAAGCGTCGCTGTCGGGCGGCCGCGTAAGCTGGCGCGATGGCCGAAAGAATGATCGATATTCACCCCCACATCATCGCGCCGGATACGCAGCGATACCCGATCGCGCCCCTGGGCGGGAAGCGCTCGGAATGGTCGGCGCACCGCTCGATCGATTTCGATGAGCTGGTCACCGGGATGAACGCGGCGGCAATTGACAAGGCCGCCATCGTGCATTCCTCCACGACGTACGGCTACGACAACTCCTATGTCGCCGATGCGATCGCCGGCCATCGTGACCGGTTCACGGGAGTGTTCTCCGTGGACGTCCGTGACCCGCAGGCGCCGCAGCGGATCCGCTACTGGGTCGGGCGTGGGCTCTCGGGCTTGCGGCTCTTCGCAGTGGGCAGCACCGTCAAGACCGATCAGTCCTGGATCGCGGATCCGGCCACTTTCCCCGCGTGGCAGTGCTGTGAAGAGCTCGGCATTCCGGTGGCCATCTCGATGCGTCAGGACGGCTTGCCGCACCTGGTCGAGGTCATCGAGCGCTTTTCGCGTGTGCGCATCATCCTGGATCA
>DASYGA010000469.1:0-2755 GCA_036000265.1 Steroidobacteraceae bacterium
CGGGCTTCATCTCCACGTTGTGGACGATGGAGCCGACCGGGACGTGGCGCAGTTGCATGGCGTTGCCGGCCTTGATGGGCGAGTCGGCGCCCGAGCGGACCTTATCGCCAGGCTTGATGCCCTTCGGCGCGAGGATGTAGCGGCGCTCGCCGTCCGCGTACCTCACCAGCGCGATCTGGCCGGTGCGGTTGGGATCGTATTCGAGGCGCTCGACGACGCCGACAATGCCGTCCTTGTCGCGCTTGAAATCGATGACGCGGTACTTCTGCCGCGAGCCGCCGCCGTGATGGCGCGTGGTGATGCGACCGGAATTGTTGCGCGCGCCGGTCTTGCTCTGCGAGCGGGTCAGCGGCAGGAACGGTCCGCCCTTGTGCAGGTGCGAGCGGTCGACCTTGACGACCGAGCGGGTGCCGGGCGATGTGGGCTTGTACTTGATGAGCGCCATGGTGAGATTTCCCGATCAGGCTCTCGCGCGGGCTTCGTAGTCGATCGACTGGCCCTCGGCGAGGCTCACATAAGCCTTCTTCCAGTCCTGCGTGCGGCCGGCGTGACCGCCGAAGCGGCGGGTCTTGCCGGGTTCGTTGACGACCTGGACGGCGGCAACCTTGACATCGAACATCAGCTCGACGGCCTTCTTGATGTCGGGCTTGGTGGCGTCGCGGCGGACCCGGAAGGTGTACTGGTTGTGGTTCTGCATCGCCAGTGACGTCTTCTCCGTCACGTGCGGGGCGATGAGCACGCTCATCAGCTGTTCCCGATTCATTGCAGGCGCTCCTCCAGCATCTTCACGGCGGCGACGGTCATCAGGACCTTATCGTGGCGCGCCAGCGACAGCGGATTGAGGGCGGAGGCTTCGATGACCTCGACGTGCGGCAGATTGCGCGCGGCGAGGAAGAGCTTCTCGTCCGTGGCCTCGACGACGATGAGGGTGCTCGCCAGCGACCAGGCCTTGAGCTGGCCGGCGAGGAGCTTCGTCTTCGGGGCTTCCAGCGCGAGCGATTCCGTCACCAGCAGACGCTCCGAGCGCGCGAGCTCCGAAAGCATCGAGCGCAGCGCTCCGCGGTACATCTTGCGGTTCACTTTCTGCTCGAAGTTGCGCGGCTTGGCAGCGAAGGTCCTGCCGCCGCCCACCCAGATGGGCGAGCGGCTGGAACCGGCGCGCGCCTGTCCGGTGCCCTTCTGGCTCCAGGGCTTCTTGCCACCGCCGCGCACTTCGGCCCGCGACTTCTGCGCCTTGGTGCCGGCGCGCCCGGCGGCGCGGTACGCGGTGACGACCTGGTGAACCAGCGCCTCGTTGAATTCGTGGCCGAAGGTCGCCTCGGAGACCTGGAGCTCGGCGGCTCCATTGATCATCTTGAGCTTCATCGCGCGTTACTTCTTCGACTGCTTCATCGGATTGGTCGAGGGTGCCGAGCCCACCTTGGTCGGCGCGACGGTTTTGCGCAGTGCCCGGCGCGCCGCCTTCAGCGACGGACGGACGATGACCTGACCGCCTTCCGCTCCCGGCACCGCGCCGCGGATGAGGAGGAGATTGCGCTCGGCATCCACCTGCACGACCTCGAGGTTCTCGGTGGTGCGGCGCACCACGCCCATGTGGCCGGACATCCGGCGGCCCTTGAAGACGCGGCCCGGGGTCTGGCGCTGGCCGATGGATCCGGGCGAGCGATGCGACACCGACACGCCGTGGGTCGCCGGCAAGCCGCCGAAGTTGTGGCGCTTCATCACGCCCGCGAAGCCCTTGCCGAGGGTGGTGCCGGTGACGTCCACCGCCTCGCCAGGCTTGAAGAGGTCCACCTTGATCTCCGTCCCGGGCTTCAGCTCCATTTTCTCGCCCTCGGCGAGGCGGAATTCCACCAGCGCCCGGCCCGGCGCCACGCTCGCCTTGGCGAGGTGGCCGATGACCGCCTTGGAATAAAGCTGCGGCCGCCGCGTGCCATAGGTGACCTGCACGGCCCGATAGCCGTCCTTCTCCTGGGACTTCACCTGGGTAACGCGATTGGGCTGAACCTCGATCACGGTGACCGGAATGGTCTCTCCGGCGTCGGTGAACACCCGCGTCATGCCCGCTTTGCGGCCGACGACTCCAATTGCCATTGCGTGCCTCTTGATAGCGCTATGCGCCATCGGGCGGGTGACGACAGGAGAAAAGGGCGCGCCCCGTAGATAGACAAGGGCTGCGCCGGCTTCTCGAGTGGTCTTGGAGCCTTGTGCTCCAACCTCGCCCGATGCGAAAGGGGCGCGAAGTATAGTCGCGCCTCTACCTCAAATCAAATCATTCAATTCAGTTTGATTTGAACGTCGACCCCGGCCGGCAGCTCGAGCTTCATCAGCGCGTCCACCGTCTTGTCCGTCGGGTTGAGGATGTCCATCAGCCGCTTGTGGGTGCGCAGCTCGTACTGGTCGCGCGCATCCTTGTCGGAGTGCGGCGAGACCAGCACGGTGAAGCGCTCCATCTTGGTCGGCAGCGGCACCGGGCCCCGCACCGTCGCTCCGGTGCGCTTGGCGGTCTCGACGATCTCGCGCGCCGAATTGTCGATCAGGCGGTGATCGAAGGCTTTGAGCCGAATGCGAATGTTCTGATTGGTTGCCATTGCCGTTTCCTGATTACTTGATGATCTTGGCGACGACGCCGGCACCGACGGTGCGGCCGCCCTCGCGGATCGCAAAGCGCAGCCCCTCTTCCATCGCGATCGGGCTGATCAGCTCCACCACCATCTTGATGTTGTCACCGGGCATGACCATCTCCACCCCTGCC
>DASYGA010000261.1:0-6464 GCA_036000265.1 Steroidobacteraceae bacterium
CGCGTGCGTACAGCGCGACGATCTCGACCCGTCCTTCAAGATGCTGGCGCGCATCTCCCGGGTACAGACCCAGCTCCTCTCCACCTGGGAGGTGCTCTCGACGATGACGCCGTTCGAGTACTCGGCGTTCCGCAACGCTCTCGGGCGCTCGTCGGGCTTTCAATCGTTCCAGTATCGCATGATCGAGTTCCTCCTCGGCAACAAGCATGCGCAGATGCTGGAGGCGCACACGCGCGATCCCAAGGCGTATGCAACTCTCAAGCGCACCCTGGAGTCGCCGTCGCTCTACGACGAGGCACTGCGGCTGCTCAGCCGCCGCGGCTACGGCATCCCGGAGGACTATCTGATACGAGACTTCAGCCAGCCCTACCGCGCGAGCAAACAGGTCGCCGGCGCCTGGCTCGGTGTCTACCACAATGCCGAGAAAGACTGGGACCTCTACGAGCTCGCCGAGCGGCTGGTCGACCTCGATCACAAGTTCCAGCTCTGGCGCTTCCATCACCTGAAGACCGTGGAGCGCATCATCGGCTACAAGCCGGGCACCGGCGGCACCGGCGGGGTGTCCTACCTGGCGAAGGCGCTGGAGCTCAAGTTCTTCCCAGAGCTGTGGCAGATCCGCACTTCGATGTGAGCCGGCTATGACTGTTCAGGTCCCGGGGCCTTGCGAACCAAGTCCCCGCTGCGTGATTGTGCCGTTCGTTAAAAAAGTCTCGGTCTAGCGCCACGTTGCGCACGTGATCCCCACACGCACCGCCTCGCGCCGCGCCGCCGCCGAGCCGTTGACGAGCACGCCGCGCTCGACGAGCTTCAGGTGGGCGATGTCGCTCTGGGCATTGCCGTAGGCCACCGCCTGCGCGCCGGGGTGGCGTGCGCGCAGCGCCGCGACACAGCGCGCTTTCTCCTCGCCTCTGCGATTGGGCGTCGTCAGGGTGCCGCGCAGGCGCTCGCCCTCCCAGCGCAGGCCGGTACAGATGACCTCCTGGAACCCGAGCGCGTGCGCGATCGCCGGCACGTACAGGTCAGTGCTCGCGCTCAGCAGCACCAGGTGATCGCCCGCGCGGGCGTGCGCCTGGATCGCCTCCAGCGCTTGCGCAAAGAGGCCGCGCGCCACCAGGCGCTCGACGAACCTCGTGGTCCAGCGCTGCAGATCCTCGCGGCGACAGCCTCCCAGAGTGGCACGGATGAAAGCCGACTTGAGTCCGCCGCGATCGGCGAGGCCGATCGCGTAGCCAAGCACTGCGGGCAGCACGAGCAGCAGCGCGGGGAGCCGCCAGGGTCTCTTGCGTGCCACGTACCCGAGCGCGTAGGGCGCCAGCGTGTCGCCCCGCGCAATCGTCCCGTCCAGATCGAACACAGCCAGACGCATGAGCCGTGCTCAACGGGTGCGTCGCGTCGTAGTGCTCTTCTTAGGCTGCCTGTGCGGAACCGACGAGCTGCCGCAACACGTACTGGAGGATGCCTCCGTGACGGTAGTACTCACGCTCCTTTGGCGTATCAATCCTGACACGTGCCTTGAACGTGACCGTCTTCCCGCCGTCCGCAGGTGTCGCCTTCACGGTGACTTCCTTCGCATCGCCGCTCTGCAGCCCGGTGATCTCGAACACCTCGCGGCCGGTGAGGCCGAGCGACTTCGCGCTCTCTCCGGGCTGGAATTGCAGCGGCGCAACGCCCATGCCGATGAGGTTCGAGCGGTGGATGCGCTCGAAGCTCTCGGCGATGACGGCGCGCACGCCCAGGAGCATCGTGCCCTTGGCCGCCCAGTCGCGCGAGGAGCCGGTGCCGTACTCGCGCCCTGCGAGGATGATGAGCGGTGTGCGCTCTTCCTTGTAGCGCATGGCGGCATCGTAGATCGAAGCCTGCTCGCCGCTCGGCAGATGGACGGTGACGCCCCCCTCGACACCGGGCACGAGCTGATTGCGCAGCCGGATGTTGGCAAACGTGCCGCGCATCATCACTTCGTGATTGCCGCGGCGCGCGCCGTAGGAGTTGAAGTCGGCGGGCTTGACGCCCTGCTCGATGAGGTAGCGCGCCGCGGGACTGGATTTGGCGATATTGCCGGCCGGGGAGATGTGATCGGTGGTGACGGAGTCGCCGAGAACGGCCAGCGCACGCGCACCACGGATGTCGCTGAGCGCCGGGGGCGTGCGCGTCATGCCGTCGAAATAGGGCGGGTTCTGGATGTAGGTCGACTTCGCATCCCAGGTATAGAGCTTGCCGGCGGGCACCTTGATGCTGCTCCAATGCTCGTCGCCGGCGAACACGCCGGCGTAGCTCTGCTGGAACATCTTCGAGTCGATCGAGCGGGCGAGCAGCTCCTGCACTTCCTGGTCGGTCGGCCAGAGGTCCTCGAGGTAGACGGGCTTGCCGTCGCTGCCCTGACCTAAGGACTCCGTCGTGAGGTCGAGGTCGAGGGTGCCCGCGAGCGCGTATGCGACGACGAGCGGCGGGGAGGCGAGGAAGTTCATCCGCACCTCCGGATGGACGCGCCCCTCGAAGTTGCGATTGCCCGAGAGCACCGCGCAGGCCGTGATGTCGCCGGCCTTCACGGCGGTGGAGATCTCGGGCTTCAGGGGACCTGAGTTGCCGATGCAGGTGGTGCAGCCGTAGCCGACGAGGTCGAAGCCTACTGCGGCCAGATCGTCGAGCACCCCAGCGCGCTTGAAATAGTCGGTGACCACGCGCGAGCCCGGGGCGAGACTGGTCTTCACCCACGGCTTCGCCTTCAGGCCCCGCTGGCGTGCCTTGCGGGCGAGCAGGCCGGCTCCCAGCATGACCGACGGGTTCGAGGTGTTGGTGCAGCTGGTGATGGCGGCGATCAGCACCGCGCCGTCCTTGAGCTCGAAGCTGGAGCCATCCAGCGTCACCTGGGCCGTGCCCTGGGAATTCGCGCCGGCGGCGGCATTGCGCGCGGCACGCTCCTCGGAAGCCTTGCTGGCGTTGCTCTCATAGCTGCTCTTGGCCGACTTCAGCGGCACGCGGTCCTGCGGCCGGCGCGGCCCGGCGAGGCTCGGCTCTACGCTACCCAGGTCCAGCTCGAGGATGTCCGTGTACCGGGCGGCCTTCTCGCCCTGGGTGCGCCAGAGCCCCTGGTGCCTGGCGTACGCGCTGACCAGGTCGATCCGCTCCCGCGGCCGCCCGGAAAGCTCGAGGTAACGGATCGTCTCCTCGTCGATGGGGAAGATGCCGCAGGTGCTGCCGTACTCCGGGGCCATGTTGGCGATGGTGGCGCGATCGGCGAGCGGCAGCGAGGCGAGGCCGTCGCCGAAATACTCCACGAACTTGTCGACCACGCCTTTCTTGCGCAGTATTTCCGTGACCGTGAGGACGAGGTCGGTCGCGGTCGTGCCGGGCTTCAGCCGGCCTTTGAGGCGGAACCCGATGACCTGCGGGATGAGCATGGTGACGGGCTGGCCGAGCATGGCGGCCTCCGCCTCGATGCCGCCCACGCCCCAGCCCAGTACGCCGAGGCCGTTGATCATGGTTGTGTGCGAGTCAGTGCCGACCAGCGTGTCGGGATAGGCGCTGCGCGCGCCGTCTTTCTCCGCGTCGAAAATGACACGGCCGAGGTACTCGAGGTTCACCTGGTGCACGATGCCGGTGCTCGGCGGCACGACGGCGAAATTGCGGAAGGCGGACTGGCCCCAGCGCAGGAAAGCATAGCGCTCCACATTGCGCGCGAACTCGATCCGCGTGTTGGCTGCGAGGGCGCCCGCGCTGCCGTACTCATCGACCTGCACGGAGTGGTCGATGACCAGCTCGGCGGGGGCCAGCGGGTTGACGCGCTGCGCATCGCCGCCCAACCGCACGATGGCATCGCGCATGGCCGCCAGATCCACGATGCAGGGCACGCCGGTGAAGTCCTGCAGGATCACCCGCGACGGCGTGAAGGCGATCTCGTGCGACGGGGTTGCCGCGGGATCCCAGGCGAGGAGCGCCTCGATGTCGTTGCGAGTTACATTGACGCCATCCTCGAAGCGCAGCAGGTTCTCCAGCAGCACCTTGAGCGAGTAGGGCAGCCGCGCCACCTGCTCGCGCGGCAGCGCCGCGAGGCTGAAGATCTCGTACGAGCGATTGCCGACTGCGAGGCTCGAGCGCGCCTTGAAGCTGTTCGTCATGAGGGACATCTCTCTCCGCATTTAAGCGGCGCGGATTATATAGGCTCGGGGCCTGAAAATGATTTCAGGTCGATCCTCCCCGCGCCAGGCAGCGCCTGAGAAGCCTCCACGCTCTCGATCACGGCGCCGCCGAGGCATCGGTCGCCCTCGTAGAGCACCGCGTACTGCCCCGGCGTGACGGCGCGCTGCGGCTGCTCGAAGGCGATGCGCGCGCTGCCGTCGGGCCGCGGCTCGAGCCGGGCAGGCTGGTCCGCCTGGCGGTAACGCACCTTGACCGAGCAGTGGAACGGCGCCCCGCGCCGCTCGCCGAGCCAGTGCACGCGAGCTGTCGTGAGCGCCGCGCCATACAGCAGCGGGTGATCGTGTCCCTGCACGACCCGCAGAGCGTTGCGCTCCGGATCCTTGGCGGCGACGAACCAGGGCAGCTCCGCGCGGCCGGGGCGGCCGCCGATCTTGAGTCCCTCCCGCTGCCCCAGGGTGTAGAAGGCGAGCCCGCGATGCGTCCCCAGCCGCTCGCCGTCGGCAGACTCGATGGGTCCCGGCCGGTCGGCGAGGAAGCGGCCGAGAAACTCGCGAAAGGGGCGCTCGCCGACGAAGCAGATGCCGGTGCTGTCGGGCTTGTCGAACACCGGCAGCCCGGCCGCACGCGCGCGCTCGCGAACCGCGCCCTTCTCGAGCTCGCCTATCGGCATCAAGGTCTCGGCGAGCTCCGCGAGCGCGACGGCATGGAGGAAATAGCTCTGGTCCTTGGCTGCATCGCGCGCCTTGTGCAGCTCGGCGCCCGCGGGCCCGCGCACGATGCGCGCGTAGTGCCCGGTCGCCAGGCGAGCTGCCCCGAGCCGGCGCGCGTGACGCAGCGCTACGCCGAACTTGATCTCGCGGTTGCAGAGCACGTCGGGGTTGGGTGTGCGGCCGGCCTCATGCTCCGCCAGGAAATGCCGGAAGACCCGCTCGCGGTACTCGGCTGCGAAGCTCGCGCGGTGCAGCGGAATGGCGAGCTCCCGCGCGACCGCGCGCGCGTCCTGGAAATCCTGCGCGGCCGTGCAGAAGCCATCATCGTCCTCCTCCCAGTTGCTCATGAAGAGCCCATGGACTTCCCACCCCTGCTCCTTGAGGAGGAGGGCGGCGACAGCGGAGTCGACGCCGCCGGAAAGTCCGACGATGACACGCTGGCTCATGGCGTTACGCAATGCATCAGACTTCCACCGCGGCGACGGTGAGCGCCGAGTCCAGATCGAGAGCCGCGGCCGCGGCGAGTGGCTGATGCCGGCCGGCGAGATAATCGGCGATGCAGCGCAACACGAGCGGGCTGCGCAGCTGCTGCTCGCGCCCCTTCAGCTCGGCCGGTGTCAGCCAATGGGTGCCGACGATGCCCTGATCCAGCTGCTGCGCGACCCGGTGGTCGGTAACCATCCCGCTGAAGGTAAAGCGCTTGGTGCTGCGGCCGGTGCCGGGATGACGCCACAGATAGATGCCGATGAGCTCCCTCGCCGTGAACAGCCAGGCGGTCTCCTCGCGCACCTCCCGGATCACGGCCTCGAGCAGCGTCTCCCCTCGCTCGACGTGCCCGGCAGGCTGGTTGATGACGCAGCGGCCGTCGATGCGCTCCTCGACGACGAGAAAGCGCCCGCCGGCCTCGACCACGGCCGCAACGGTAATCTCGGGATTGGGCATGGACGGAATTATATTCCGTCCGGCAGGGCAGCCGTTTACGCCCGGCGTACGGCGTGCAGCCCGTGCTCGGGTGCGCTCGCGTCCCAGATCTGGTCGAATTCCTGCAGGTAGAGCCGCGCGACCGGCGGATTGTTGATGTCGGCGACGCCGTCCCAGGTATCCGCGCGCATCCGGTAGACGAGGGCCCGATCGTCGGCAATGAGGTAGGCCGAGGCCCGCTGGCGGGCCTCGGCGGCCACGTAGCGGATGTCGATGCAGCTCGAGAGCCGCCTTCCCATGGCGACGAAACGATTGCTGTCGCGCATGACGCGAGTCGGCTCGGCGAGCAGCACGCGCACCTTGGCGAAGCTGCGCGCGAGCACGAAGTGTTTGATCACTTCCAGGAAAGGCGTCTGATCGTAGAGGTCGGGCTCGAGATCGGGGGTGTAGATGGAGATGAGGCGTTGTGCGGAGGCGGCTACCTGACAGACCGCGCCGCGCACCTCCGCCAGGGTCGTGAGCACGGTCAGCATCTCCATGCCCCTGGCTGCGCGCACGCCGGCTTTGCCGGTGTTCGACTCCGGCGAGTACCGCGCCTTGGCCAGCTGCGCCAGCGCGCTATTGCGTTCGATTTCCCCGTATTCAGCCACGAGCGGCGCCTGCCGTCTTTCGCCTGCAAGCAGGGCAGGCTCGCGG
>DASYGA010000053.1:0-9379 GCA_036000265.1 Steroidobacteraceae bacterium
TCCGCCTCCAACGTCAAATAGTCGCCAATTTGCTTCAGTTGCAGCGCGACCAGGTGGCGCTCCCCCGGCATCAGGGAGGGGTGGGGGTCGGAGGAGAGCTCCTCGAGCAGCGTCTGCGCCCGGGGCAGGTCGGCGCCCGCCTGGTCCGGGGTGCCGAGGATCAGCGCCAGGCGCAGCTTCTTGCTCGGAATCGGAGTCTTCTGGAAGTCCTGCTCCGCCGCGCCGACCATCTGCATCTGCTGGTCGGGCGGTGAGCCGATCAGCTTATCCAGCAACGCGAAGTCCTCGGCCAGCGCCTCGGAGGAGACCGCCTTGTGATCGATCACGGGCCTGGGTGGCGGCGGCGGCTTCTGGGTGAAGAAGTCGGATGCGCAGCCGGCCAGTGCCGCGGGCAGGATGAGCGCCAGCGCCAGGGACGCTGGCAAGGCGCGCGCCAGCCGCCCGGCGCTCACCAGGCCGCGCCGGCCCCGAGCGGGCAGGGTGTCACGCGGCATGGGCTTCGGTCCTGCGCTGCGGGGTGTCGCCGGGGCGGCCGCCGCGCGCCAGGTTGATCGGCATGCGGATGCGAAAATGCGCTCCCGGGTACTCGCCGTCCACGATCTGCACCGTGCCGCCGTGCGCGGCCACGAACTCCAGCACCACGGACAGTCCGATGCCGGTGCCCTTGACGGCCGTGCTCCTGGCCGCCCGGCCGGTGTAGAACGCCTCGAACACGTGGTCGCGATCCTCCTTTGGGATGCCGGGGCCGTTGTCGGCCACGTCCATGATGAGGGAGCTGGCTGCCGTGGCCGCCTTGATGTGAATGGTGCCGCCCTTCGGGGAGTATTTGACGGCATTCGACACCAGATTCTCGAGTATGAGGCGCATCTTGCTGCGATCGGCGACCAGCGTCACATCCTCCACCTGTACATCGAGGCGCACGCGCTGGGAGAGGAGCGTGAGCTGCTGGTTCTCCAGCACCTGCTTCACCACCGGCCGCAGGCGAAATTCCGAGGTCTCCAGGCCGACGCTCGAAGTCTGCCAGGCGCTGAAGGAGAGCAGGTTCTCGATCATGCGCTGCAGCTTGATGCCGTTGTCGCGCAGGATGGCGGTGACCTCGCGCTGCCCCGGGTCGAGCTCGCCCACGGCGCCGTCCATGAGGAGCTCGGTGCCCTCGCGGATGTTGGCGAGCGGCGTTTTCAGCTCATGCGACATGTGGCGCAGGAAGCGGTTGCGCTCCTGCGCGACCTCCACCAGGCGCAGGCGCAGCCACTCGAGCTGGGCACCTAAGCGCTCCAGGTCGTGCGGGCCCTTCACCTCGATCGGGTGGCTGATCTTGCCGTGGCCGATCTCATCGATTGCGCGGTCGATCTGCCGCAGCGGCCGGCCGACCATCAGGGTGAGCGTGATGATCTCGATCAGCGTTACCGGCAGCAGGCCCGCCGCCTCCCAGAAGAGCCGTGCGCGGGCGTGGTCGGTCTGCCGCTGCAGCGAGGCCACCTCGGCGTCGATCTGCTGGTTGCTCTCCTGCGCCACCTGGTCGACGAGTGAGCTCATGGCCGAGAACTGCTTGGCCAGCCCCGTCGTCTCCGCGGCGCCGTTGCTCACCGCTGTTGTCAGCACGGTTGCTCGGATGTTCCTCTGCACGCTGCCCAACTCTGCGAGCGTCCGACGCGTTCCTGCCGTGGCATTCACATAGAGCTTCGCGCGTGTGGCCGATAACGCCTGATTCCCCTGCTCATAGGAGTCGAGGATCTTCGGATCGTTGAGAACATCGTAGAGACGCGCGGTGCGCTCCAGCGAGGCGATCTGGCTGAAGAGCTGCTGGCTGGCGCGTGCGGACGTGACACCCTCGATCACGATCTTCTGGCCTGTCGTTGCGAGCGTGCGGATCTGCAGGGCGGCCGTGATGATCGCGACCAGCAGCGGCAGGGCGAGAAGCCCCAGCCCGAAGAGCATCAGGCCGCTCAGGGACTTGGGACGCACCCATTGCATTGGGGTCGATTCTACGCCCAAGGCTCGCGCAGCAGTCGCTTCTCCCACGCCAGGGAAGTGCGCACGATGGTGTCGAGGTCATCGAGCCGCGGCTTCCAGCCGAGCTCCTGGCGGATCCGGTCGGCACGCGCCACCAGGGCGGGCGGATCGCCGGCCCGGCGGGGCTCCTCGATGACCTTCAGGCGCTCGCCCGAGACCCGCTCGACGCTTTGCAGGACTTCACGCACGCTGTAGCCGTGGCCATAACCCACGTTAAGGACGTTGGAATTGCCGCCGGAGCGTAGGTAATCGAGAGCATCGAGGTGAGCCGTCGCCAGATCCTCGACGTGGATATAGTCGCGGACTCCCGTGCCGTCAGGTGTCGGGTAGTCGGTGCCGAAGATCGAAATGCTCGGGCGCTTGCCGACGGCTACCTCGCAGGCTACCTTCACCAGAAGCGTAGCCTTGGGCGTCGCCTGGCCGAGGCGGCATTGGGTGTCAGAGCCGGCAACGTTGAAATACCGCAAGGCCACATGCTTCAGATCGGACGCCGCCGACACATCGCGGAGCATCCATTCCGACATCAGCTTCGAGGTCCCGTAGGGGTTGATGGGCGCGGTGGGGCTGCTCTCCGCGGCCACTCCATCCGGCGGCATCCCGTACACGGCCGCCGTGGAGGAGAAGACGAATTGCTTCACGCCGCCCTCGAGACAGCATTGCAGGAGCGAGCGCGTCGAGCAGGTATTGTTGCCGTAGTATTTCAGCGGCTCGCGCACCGACTCCGGCACGATGGTGTAGGCGGCAAAGTGCATCACCGTATCGACGCCGTGCTCGCGCAATACCCCGAGCACGGTATCCCGGTCGCCCACCTGGCCGACCACGAGCGGAGTGTCGAGCACGGCCTGGCGGAACCCCCGCGACAGGTCATCGAGCACGACCACCCGCTCGCCGCGCGCGCGAAGCTGAAGCACGACGTGGCTGCCGATGTAGCCGGCGCCGCCTGTGACGAGAATGGTGGCCTGTTTCATGCAGAATGGGGGGCTATGGGTGGAAGCGGAAGTCGCCGGCGATGATAAACAAAACGGTTTCCCGGGGCTCTTCTTCTGGCACCGGCGGGTCCAAGAGGGGGGCCGCGCGTCCAGCCGAGGACAATACACCGTTCGCCGGACTCGGCCCTGATCGGGTGCTCGACGCCGCGAGCTCCGTGGGCCTCGATCCCGACGGGCGGCTCTTCGCCCTGAACAGCTACGAGAACCGCGTGTACCAGCTGGGCAGCGCCGAGGGGATGCTGATCCTCAAGTTCTACCGCCCGGCGCGCTGGAGCGATGCGCAGATCATCGAGGAGCACCGCTTCACGGCCGAGCTCGCCGCCGCGGAGCTGCCGGTGGCGGCGCCGGTAACGATCTCGGGACAGACTCTCTTCCGGCACCATGAGTTCCGCTTCGCCGCGTTTCCTTACTTGCGCGGGGCGGTGCCGGAGCTCGATGCGCCCGAGGCCCGCGAGCTCCTCGGCCGCTCGCTGGCCCGGTTTCACCAGGTGGGCGCCCGGCGGCCCTTCGAGGGGCGGCCGCAGATCGGCGTCGAGCGCCTAGGCATCGAGGCCCGGGCCATGGTGCTGCGCTCGGAGCTCTTGCCGCAGGGGCTGCGGGAGCCGTACGAGAGCGTCAGCGGGCACCTGCTCGAGCGCATCGTGCGCGTCTACAGCGAGGTCGGACCCGTCGGACGGCTGCGCCTGCATGGGGACTGCCACCTCGGCAATCTCTTGTGGAACGAACGGGGGCCGATCTTCGTCGATCTGGACGACTGCGCCATGGGTCCGCGCATCCAGGACCTCTGGATGCTGCTCTCCGGACCGCCCGCCGACCAGCAGGCGCAATGGGCGGCGCTGCTCGCCGGCTACCAGCAGTTCGCCGACCTCGATTTCCTGGAGCTGCGGCTCATCGAGCCGCTGCGCAGCCTGCGCATGCTGCACCACGCCGCCTGGGTGTGCCACCGCTGGCTCGACCCCGCCTTCCCGCGCGCCTTCCCCTGGTTCGGCGAGGGGCGCTACTGGGAGGGGTACCTCAATGACCTGCGCGAGCAGCTGTCGGCCGTCGATGAGCCGCCGCTGCTCGCGGGGTGAGCCGAATTTCACGAAAACCCACCGATTTCAGTGCCAGAGTCCCCTCGCTCGCGTATTGTCAAAATAGGTTGGTCTCTGTTTGCGCGGAATCCATGCGGATGCGAAGAAGAATCGCCGCCATGCGATGGGGGAGCCTCTGGGGCGCACTGGGCGTCCTGGCGGGCTGTGGCTATTTCGGCGGCTCGAGTCCCGCGCATGCGCTTCATGCCCCTGCACGCGCTCACGCGCCGGCACCGGCAGATCCTACCGCCCAAGCCCTCGCGGGGATGGTGGAGGCCGTGGGCCCGAGCAGCTCCCAGGCGCCGGTCGAGCTCAGGTTCTCGATCCGCGACCGCCCTCAGGTGGGGCAGGATGATGAGGTCGACTATGCCCTGGTCCCGCAGGCCGCCGGGCTGGAGACGCTTCGCATCGCGTTCGGCGCCTTGAACGGCCTCAAGGTCGTCAGCCAGGGCCCGGACCTGGCCGCCATCAAGCCGGCGAGCGGCGTGCCGATCTTCGGCTCGGTGACCGTCCGGCCGATCCAGGCGGGTCTATTCACCCTGAGTGTCGCCGTCGCCGTGGTTTCCTCGGGTGAGACGGTGGTGTGGCCGTTCACCATCCCCGTCATAGCCGGTGAGGGTCCCGCTCAGACGGCGGCCAATCGTCCATAGCAGGCCCCTAGCAGCACGTCATGTCAACGCCGCAGACAGCCCTGCCGTCCGAGGATGCGCCGAGCACTGGCACGGCGACGACGACGGTGATCCGAGCGGAGCCTGGGCTCGCGGTGCCCGCGCCGCCTGACCTGCATCCTCTGGTTCGCAGCCTCCTCAAGGAGGCGCGGCTGAGGTCGGGACGGGAGGCGCCGGACCTCGGCGTGCTGCTCACCCTCGTGGGCATGCAGTTCGAGGCCATGGATGCCGAGCGGCGCGGCATCGTGCAATCGATGCGCCTCATGGCGGAGGAGGCCGCGGAGCTCGCGCACCGCGCCCGTGAATCGGAGCTGACCGAGCGCGTCGCAGTCGCCGCACGGGCGGTGCTGGAGCAGCTGACCGGGACGGCGCCGCTGGCGGACATCCTCGCGTCCATCACCCGCTTCATCGAGTCCGTCGGGGTGGGCACCGTCTGCTCCATCGCGGTGCTGGCGCCGGATGGCCAGGCCTTCTCGTATCTCGTTGCCCCCAAGCTGGCGCAGACTCTGCGCGCCGCGCTCGAGCGCTGTGCGGTGGACATCCGCAATGGCTCGTGCGCGGCTTCGGTCTACCTCGGCCGCCAGGTCCTGGTCCCGGACATCGCCACCGATCCTTTCTGGGAAGGGCCGCGCGCGCAGGCGCTCGCGGCTGGGCTCAGGGCCGCCTGGTCGACACCCATCAAGGCGACCGACGGCAGGCTCCTCGGGGCCCTGGGCGTGTATCACTCGACCTCGGGTCTGCCGGGCCAACGGGAGCTGCGCATCATCGATCACGCCGCGCAGCTTGCGGGTCTTGCCATCGCGCGCCGGCTGGCGGAGGAGGCGCTGCGCGCGAGCGAGGCCGAGTACCGGGGCCTGTTCGAGACCATCATCGAGGGGGTGTATCAGAGCGGCCGCGACGGACGGCTGCGCTCCGTGAACCCCGCCTTTGTCGCCATCCTGGGCTATGGCAGCGCCGAGGAACTGTATGCGCTGCCGAGCGTTGCAACGCTCTACTGGAACCCGGCGGATCGCGCCGAGTTCATTCGGCGAGTGGAATCGGAAGGGGAGATCCGCAACGCGGAGTTTTTGATGCGCCGGCGCGATGGGGAGCAGGTCGTCATTCTCGAGAACGCGCGCGCGGTGCGCGATGCGGCCCACCGGATCACGCATTACGAGGGCACGATTGCCGACATCAGCGAGCGCAAGCGCGCCGAGCAGGCGGTCTTCGCCGAGAAGGAGCGGGCGCAAGTGACGCTCCAGTCGATCGGCGACGCCGTCATCAGTACGGATGCCGATGGCCGCATCGAGTACATCAACCCCGTCGCGGAGAGCCTGACCGCCTGGACGCTGGAGGAGGCGCGCGGCCGTCCGATCGGCGAGGTGCTGAGCCTCGTCAACGAGATCACCCGCGAGCCGATCGAGAACCCGCTGCTGTGCGTGCTGGGCGGCACCGAGGTCACCACGCCGGCCGATCATTCCGTGCTCATCACCCGCTCCGGCCACGAGGTGGCCATCCAGGAGTCGGCGGCACCGATCTGCGACCGCCAGGGACGGGTGATCGGCGCGGTGATCGTCTTCCACGACGTCACCAAGGAGCGGCGCCTCAAGCGGGCGCTCTCCTACCAGGCGAGCCATGACGCGCTGACGGGCCTCATCAATCGACGTGAGTTCGACAACCGGCTGCATGCGGCGGTGCTGAGCGCGCAGCGCGGCGAGGGCACGTACGCGCTCCTTTACATCGATCTCGACCAGTTCAAGGTCGTGAACGATACCTGCGGCCACCAGGCGGGCGACCGGTTATTACGGGATGTCACCGGCCTGCTGCAAGCGCGAGTGAGAGCCTCCGATACCATCGCGAGGCTGGGCGGTGACGAGTTCGGGGTGCTGCTCGAGGGCTGCACCGTGGACCAGTCGACGCGGATCGCTGAAGGTGTCCGGCAGGCTATCCGCGACTACCGATTCGTCTGGGGCGCAACGACGCTGTCCGTCGGCGCAAGTGTTGGCGTCGTTCAGATCACGGCAGAGACGGAGAGCGTCGCGAACGTGATGAGCGCTGCCGACATCGCGTGCTATGCGGCCAAGGACGAAGGCCGCAATCGCGTCCACCTCTACGAGGCGGACGGGATCTCCCACCCCCGCCACCGCGAGATGCACTGGGTGGCGCGGGTGACCCGCGCCGCGGAGGAGAACCGGCTCGAGCTCTTCTTCCAGCCGATCCGGCCCATTGCGCGCGCCGGGGCCGTGGGGTTTCACGAGCTGACGGTGCGGCTGCGCGATGATGACGGGCGGCTGGTGCTGCCGGGGGAGTTCATCCCGGCGGCGGAGCGCTACAACGTCATGTCGGTGATCGACCGCTGGGTGGTGCAGCGGGCGATCGAGCGCCTGAAGGAGTGGCTCGCGCGGGCCGAGCTGCCGGAAGCCGCGAATGCCGCCGGTGGGACGAGGACGGGAACGCGGCCCGCGCCCGAGGCGCGCCAGGCCCGCGAGCTCGCCGCGCCGCGACTGCCGCTGCTGGCCGTCAATCTCTCGGGCACTTCGCTCAACGAGCAGTCGTTCATCGACTGGGTGATGCAGCAGGTGGGCGATCCGGCCCTGGCCCAGGCACTGTGCTTCGAGATCACCGAGACCGCCGCGGTCACCAACCTCTCCAATGCGACCTTCGTCATGCGCGAGCTCAAGGCGCGGGGCTGCAAGTTCGCGCTGGATGACTTCGGCACGGGGCTCTCCTCCTTCATGTACCTGAAGACCCTGCCGGTGGATTACCTCAAGATCGACGGCCAGTTCATCAGCCACATCGCCGACGATCCGGTGGACCGCAGCATGGTCGAGGCCATCTGCAAGGTCGGCCGGGCGCTCGGCATCGAGACGGTGGCGGAGTGTGTCGAGTCGCAGGCCGTGCTCGATGAGCTCGGCCGGATCGGCGTCGACTACGCGCAGGGCTACTTCCTCGCCAGGCCGGATTCGATCGAGCGGCTGTCGCTGTAGGGGTTCGCGCCGGGCGTTCCCGCCGCCCGCTGCGCTACACTACCTCCGGGGATCCCCACCCGGGAGTGTTTGCTCATGAGCAGTGCCGAGCCGCCGTTCACCGTCGGTATCCAGGAAGAGTATCTGCTCGTCAAGCTCGACTCGCGCGATGTCGATGAGAATCCGCCGGCGCCGCTGCTCGAGGAGTGCACGCGCCGCGCGGGCGGGCAGGTCAGTCCGCGCTTCCTGCGCAGTCAGCTCGAGGCGAGCACGCAGGTCTGCCGCTCCGTCGCCGCGGCGCGCGCCGACCTGGCGCGCCTGCGCGGCATCATCGCGGAGGTGGGCAGGGGCTACGGCCGTGCGCCGATCGCCGCCTCCACGCACCCCTTCGCCAAGGCCACCCGCCAGATCACCACCGAGCGCGAGCAGTTCTTTGCGCTCGCCAACGAGATGCAGGGGGCCGCGCGGCGCATCATGATCTGCGGCATGCGGGTGTACGTCGGCATCGATGACGATGACCTGCGGGTCGACCTGATGAACCAGCTCACGTACTTCGTGCCGCACCTGCTGGCGCTCTCCTGCTCATCGCCCTTCTGGGACGGGGAGCGCACCGGGCTCATGTCGTTCCGGATGACCCTGTTGAGCTCCCTGCCGCGCACCGGCCTGCCGGGGCGGTTTGCGAGCTACGCGGAGCTGCTGCGCCATCTCGACATGCTGGTGCGCAATGGCATGATCGAGCACCGGGGCAAGATGTGGTGGGACGTGCGCCCGGGCTCCCTTCACCCGACGCTCGAGGTGCGGGTGATGGACAGCTGTACCAGCATCGACGATGCCGCCGCGCTCGCCGCACTCATCGTCTGCCTCGCACGCCGCCTCTACCGGCTGAAGCTCGAGAACCGCAGCTGGCGCCTGTATCCCAACATGCTGATCGCAGAGAACCGCTGGCGCGCGATGCGCTACAGCGTCGATGGCGAGCTGCTCGACCTCGCTCGCGGGGAGCTGGTTGCCTTTCCGCAGCTCGTCAAGGAGCTGATCGAGCTCGTGCGCGAGGACGCGGTGGCGCTCGGCTGCCTGCGCGAGGTCGAGCATCTTGAGAGCATCCTGATGCACGGCACCAGCGCGCACCGGCAGATCAGGATCCACGAGGAGGCGCGTGCCGCCGGCGCAAGCGCGCGCGAGGCGCTGCAGGCGGTGGTGGAGTTCCTGGTCAAGGAGACGGCGGCGAATCTGGGCGGAAAGGCGGAATAGAGCTGGCTGCCGAGAGATCTTTGCGGCGCGCAGCGACTATGGGCAGCGGCGTTCTCATGCTGGAGCAGTGATATGGTTGAAACCGACCTTTTGGCGCGCATCACAGTCAACCCGAAGATCTTTGATGGCAAGCCCATCATCCGCGGGCGCCGCATGGCCGTCGAACACGTGCTTGCGATGCTTGCAGCGGGCGACACGTCCCAAACGATTCTGGAAGCCTATCCTTACCTCGAGCGGGAAGATGTTCAGGCATGCCTGGTGTTCGCGCGTAGACTCGTGGGCCGAGAGCGTGTGGAGCCGGTCATAGAAGCGGCATGAAGCTGTTGCTCGACACCTGCGTCTCACCTGACAGACTGCCATCGCCTACCGGTTCACGCGAGCGGCTCGACGTCGTGGAATTTGCGGTAGTCGAAGCGGTCGATGCCGTCCTCGCCGGTTGTGAA
>DASYGA010000098.1:0-17185 GCA_036000265.1 Steroidobacteraceae bacterium
CGCCAGGGGTTCGAGATCATGCTGGCGCTCGCCCGCGGCACGCCGCGGCAGCGCTCGATGGCTCAGGACGCGCTCGACCGCTGGTGGTGGCCCTCGATCATGATGTTCGGGCCGAGCGATGCCAGCTCCACCCACACGGCGCAGTCGATGCGCTGGCGCATCAAGCGCTTCACCAACGACGAGCTGCGGCAGAAGTTCGTCGACATCACCGTCCCGCAGGCGCAGTTCCTCGGGCTCACGATCCCGGATCCGGCACTGCGCTGGGATGAGGCTGGCGAGCACTACCTCACCGGCGCCATCGACTGGAGCGAGTTCAAGGCGGTGCTGCAGGGCAACGGGCCGTGTAATCAGGAGAGGCTGCAGGCGCGGCGTGCGGCCCACGAGGAAGGGCGGTGGGTTCGCGAGGCGGCTGCCGCCCATGCCGCCAAGCACGGCGGGCGGGGCTCACCGCCGCGCGCCCTTTCCAACACCGCGGGCGCCCGGGCGCAGGTATCGGCCCATGAATCAGGTGTCAGCCCATGAATAACGACTGGCCGCTGTTCGAAGTCTTCATCCGCGCGCGCTCCGGCCTCGAGCACAAGCATGTCGGCAGCCTCCATGCCACCGATGCGCGCATGGCCATCGAGCACGCACGCGACGTCTACACCCGCCGCCAGGAGGGCGTAAGCATCTGGGTGGTGCGCTCGAGTGACATACTCGCTTCGGATCCGCAGGAGGCGGAGTCGCTCTTCGAGCCGGCACGCGACAAGGTCTACCGTCACCCGACGTTCTACGCCATTCCCGATGAGGTAAAGAACCTGTGAGCATCCCGATGCCATCGGACCCGGTGCCACTTGCCGTCCATGGCGGCAGCCTCTCCGGCCCGCGCGTCCGTGCGCGGGCGCTCGCCCGGAGCTAGGATACGTTGAGTGTCCTCGCTGAAAGCCACCGGCTCGCCCGCTGCCGCTACATTCTGCGGCTCGCGGACACCAGTCTCGTGCTCGGCCAGCGGCTGGGCGAGTGGGTGGGCCATGCGCCGGCGCTGGAGGAGGATCTGGCGCTCGCCAACATCGCGCTCGACCTCATCGGGCAGGCGAGGCTCCTTCTCACCCATGCAGGAGAGATCGAGGGGCGGGGACGGGACGAGGACGCGCTCGCCTTCCTGCGCGATGCGCCGCAGTTCTGCAACGTATCCCTGGCGGAGCAGCCGAACGGAGACTTCGGTCAGACCATCATGCGGCAGTTTCTGCTCGACGCCTGGCAGAGCGAGCTCTACGAGGCGCTGTCCGCCTCGACGGATGCGCGGCTGGCCGAGATTGCCGCCAAAGCGGTGAAGGAGACCCGCTATCACCTGCGCTTCAGCGCCGGGTGGCTGATACGGCTCGGCGACGGCACGGCTGAGAGCCATGCACGCATGCAACAGGCTCTGGATGCGCTGTGGCGATTCACCGATGAGCTCCTCACGCCCGATGCGCTCGATGAGGAGATGGCGGCCGCGGGCATGGGTCCGTCGCTTGCGGCTTTGCGGCCGCGATGGGAGGTCCGGGTCGGCGAGGCGCTGCAGGAAGCGACCCTGAAGCCACCGGCCGCCGCGCGCTATCCCTGGTACGGCAAGTGCGGTGTGCACACCGAGCACCTAGGCCACATGCTGGGTGAGATGCAACACCTGGCGCGGGTATTTCCCGGTGCGGCATGGTGAGCGGGATCCTCACCGAGCCGCAGCACCGCAACCTCGCCGGCTCGAGCGAAGAGCGGGTGTGGCGGGTGCTGCGGTCGGTGCCGGACCCGGAGATCCCGGTCCTGACCATCGTCGATCTCGGAATCGTCAGGTACGTGCGCCGCGAGGAGGGAGGACTGCGCGTGGGGATAACGCCTACGTACTCCGGCTGTCCCGCGACCGAGGTCATTCAACGCTCCATCCGGGAAGCTCTCGCTCGCGAGGAGCTAGAGGATGTCCGCATCGAGACGGTGCTCTCACCGCCTTGGACGAGCGAGTGGCTGAGCGAGGAGGGCAGGCACAAGCTGCAAGCGTTCGGCATCGCTGCGCCCAGCGCACGTACCGCTGCCAACATCTCGTGCCCACGCTGTGGCAGCCATGACGTGCAGTGCCTCAGCGAGTTCGGCTCTACCCCCTGCAAGGCGCACTATCGCTGCAGCGACTGTCTCGAGCCCTTCGACGTCTTCAAGTGCATCTGATCCCATGCTGAAATTCCACTCGTTGCGCATAGCGCAAGTGCAGCCGCAGGCGGAGGACGCCATGGAGCTGGCGCTGGAGGTTCCCGCGGACCTCGCGGCGCAGTACCGGGGTGCCGCCGGACAGCACGTCGTCTTGCGCGCCGCGCCCGCGGGCCAGGAGGTGCGCCGGACGTATTCGCTGGTCAGCATGCCCGGGGAGCTGCCGCTGCGCATCGTGGCGCGCGTGCACCCCGGGGGCACTCTGTCGACTCATATCGCACAGCGCCTGCACGCGGGTGAGCGGATCGACGTGCTGCCCCCCAACGGCAGCTTCACACCCCACTCGGCGGCGGCGGGCCGCGGCACCTGTGTGGCGTTCGCAGCCGGCTGCGGGATCACACCGATCGTCGCCATTGCGCGCAGCTGGCTCGAGGCCGGGCCGACCGGCCGGGTGCTCGTATTTTATGGCAATCGCAGCATGGCGCGCGCGATGTGCCTGGAGGAATTGCTGGCGCTGAAGGACCGTTATCTCGAGCGCCTGGCGCTGCACTTCGTGATGAGCCGCGAGCCGCAGGAGGTGGCGATCTACAACGGCAGGCTGGATGGCGCCCATGTCCGGCAGCTGGCGCAGTCGTTCTTCGCACCCGGGGAGGTCGCCGAATACTTCGTCTGCGGTCCCGGGAACATGATCGACGAGGTCTCCGGTGCCCTGCGCGAGCTCGGCGCGAGCCCCGATCGCATCCGCGCCGAGCACTTCACGGTGGCCACCGCCTCAGCGCCCGAAAGCGCGGGCGACCAGGCGGCTGCAGGTGTGCGTGCAGCCGGCGCGGAGCCCGGCATTGCCGAGGTGACCGTCATCATGGATGGCCGCCGGCGCTCCTTCACGATGCGGATGAACGCCGAGAGCGTACTGGATGGCGCGGCCAAGTCAGGCCTCGACCTGCCGTTTTCCTGCCGCGCGGGGGTCTGCTCGACCTGCCGGACGAAAGTCGTCAGAGGCGAGGTTGCCATGGACCAGAACTACGCGCTCGAGGACTGGGAGCTGGAGCAGGGTTACGTGCTCGCCTGCCAATCCAAGGTCAAGACTCCGGTACTCGAGCTCGATTATGACGAGCGGTGAGCCAGCGGCCGAGGCTCGCGATACATCGCCCTGCAGCGCCGGACGCGCGTGATCCAGACCCGACAGGCATGCTGCCATGAACCATCAGACCATCCTTTTCGAGATCTCAGAAGGCATTGCGCGGCTCACTCTCAATCGCCCGGACCGCCTCAACAGTTTCAACAGCGCCATGCATGCCGAGGTGCAGGACGCCCTGACCGCGGTGCAGCGTGACGGCTCGGCACGCGTCCTTGTCCTCACCGGCGCCGGCCGCGGCTTCTGTGCCGGTCAGGACCTTGGCGATCGCGTGGTCGCTCCGGGCGACGCGCCGCCCGATCTCGGCCCTTCCATCGAGCGGGGTTACAAGCCCCTGATCCTCGCCTTGCGGCAGCTGCCGCTGCCCGTCATCGCCGCCGTCAACGGGGTGGCCGCGGGCGCCGGCGCCAACATTGCGCTGGCGTGCGACCTGGTCATTGCGGCGCGCTCCGCGGCTTTCATCCAGGCTTTTTCCAGGATAGGCCTGGTGCCCGATTCCGGCGGCACGTGGCTCCTGCCCCGGCTCGTGGGCCATGCGCGTGCCATGGGCCTCGCGCTGCTCGGTGAGAAGCTGCCGGCGGAGCAGGCCGCGCAGTGGGGTCTCATCTGGCGCTGCGTGGCGGATGATGAGCTCGCGGCGGCGGTCGATTCGCTCGCCCGCCAGCTTGCGGCCGCGCCCACCCGCGGCCTCGCGCGCACCAAGCAGGCGATGCTCGAGGGCTGGAATCGCACGCTCGCCCAGCAGCTCGACATCGAGCGCGATTACCAACAGGAGCTCGGGCATTCCGCCGACTACGCCGAGGGCGTCGCGGCCTTCATGGAGAAGCGCGTTGCGCGCTTCACCGGCCGGTAGCCGCAACCGCATCAAGGGGACTGAGCCATGCAGTTAGAAAGCTTCATCGCGGGCCGCTGGCAGGCGGGTACCGGCACGCTCGTCGCCCTGCGCGATGCCACCACGGGCGCGGTGATCGCCGAGGCATCCGCCGATGGGCTCGATGTCTCGGCCGGCCTCACCCACGCACGCGAAGTCGGTGGCCCGAACCTTCGCCGCCTCACGTTTCACGAGCGCGCGGCACTCCTGAAGTCCCTGGCGAAGCACCTGACGGACAAGAAGGACGAGCTCTATGCGCTTTCTTACGCGACTGGAGCGACCAAGGCCGATTCCTGGATAGACATCGACGGCGGCATTGCGACGCTCTTCGTCTACGCCAGCAAGGGGATGCGCGAGTTGCCCGATGCGCACGTCTACATGGACGGAGCCGCGGAGGGCCTGTCGAAGTCCGGCGGCTTCATCGGTCAGCACATCTGCCTTCCCCTGGAAGGGGCGGCGGTGCACATCAATGCCTTCAACTTTCCGGTCTGGGGCATGCTGGAAAAGCTCGCCCCAACATTGCTCGCCGGCGTGCCCGCCATGGTCAAGCCCGCCACCGCCACGGCTTATCTGACGGAGCTCGCATTCCGCCGCATCATCGAGTCCGGCATTCTGCCCGAAGGCGCCGTACAGCTCATCTGCGGCGGCGTTGGCAACCTCTTCGATCATCTGAATACACAGGACATCGTTGCCTTCACCGGCTCCGCCTCCACGGCGCGCAAGCTGCGGACGCATCCGGCGGTAATCGACCACTCCGTCCGCTTCACCGCGGAGACCGACTCCCTGAACTCCTGCGTGCTCGGACCCGATGCGACACCTGGCACACCGGAGTTCGACCTCTTCGTGCGCGAGGTGGCTCGTGAGATGACGGTGAAGGCGGGTCAGAAGTGCACGGCAATCCGCAGGGCGATCGTTCCGGCCTCGGCGGCAGCCGAGGTGGTGGCGGCATTGCAGGCGGCGTTGAGCAAGATCGTCGTCGGCAATCCGCGCCTGGAGCGGGTACGCATGGGGCCAGTGGCCTCGCTGTCACAGCGGCGCGAGGTTCTCGCTCAGCTGGCCAAGCTCGAGCGCGAGGCGCAGATCGTCCATGGCGATGGCCGCCAAGTCGAGCTTGCCGATGCCGATGCGGATCGCGGCGCCTTCATCCCGCCGACTTTGCTCTATTGCCGCGATCCGGGGCGGGCCGCGGCGATTCACCAGATCGAGGCGTTCGGCCCCGTATGCACCGTGGTGCCTTACGAGGGTTTGGACTCCGCAGTCGCGCTCGCACGCCGCGGCGCCGGCAGCCTCGTCGGCTCGGTGTTCACCGCTGACGATGGCATCGCGGCGCGGCTGGTGCTGGGACTCGCGCCATTTCATGGCCGCATCCTCGTCGTCAACCGGCACTGCGCCAAGGAATCGACCGGACATGGCTCGCCGCTGCCGCATCTGGTTCACGGCGGACCAGGCCGCGCGGGCGGAGGAGAGGAGATGGGCGGCATCCGCGGCGTACTGCACTACATGCAGCGCACCGCGGTCCAGGGGACGCCGGATGTGTTGACGGCCGTGACCGGACGCTGGATCAAGGGTTCCAGACAGCGTGACCCGGGCGTACACCCGTTCCGCATTCCCTTCGGGTCACTCACCATCGGCGATACTTTCAACTCCGGGGAGCGGGAGGTGACCGTGGCCGACATCGAGCGCTTCGCGGACCTCTCCGGCGATCACTTCTATGCCCACATGGACGAGACCGCGGCGCGGCGCAATCCGATCTTCGGCGGCCGCGTCGCCCATGGCTACTTCCTCATCTCCGCCGCCGCCGGGCTGTTCGTCGACCCGCCGATCGGCCCCGTGCTGGCCAACTTTGGGATCGATTCCCTGCGATTCACCAAGCCGGTCAAGCCGGGCGACCGCATCAAGGTGCGCATCACCTGCAAGGAGAAATCCCTGCGCACCGGACAGGGGTACGGCGAGGTGCGTTGGGACGCGGCGATCACCAACCAGGATGGACAGATCGTTGCGGCATACGATGTATTGACCATGGTGAGCGAGAAGGCCCTGCCGGACGCCTGATCAATTCGAGCGGGCAGTCGCTCGGTGACAGTCGCTCTACAGGTCTTTGAAGAGCGCCGTAAGATCGACTGCGAGATCCGGCAGCGCCTCGAGGGCCTTGACGCCCGGCTGGGGTGTTGACGACTGGTGCAGATAATGCGCGCGCGCTGCACTTCGATCGGGGACCTGAGGGAAATGGAAGGTATGGAGAAGTGGCGTGGCCACGTCCACGATCCACACCTCCGGGATTCCGTATCTGGCGTAAAGCTCCAGCTTCCTGTCGCGGTCGTAACGGAGTGAGCTCTGGCTCACCTCGATGACGAGCAGGGTATTGGCGGCCACGGGGTGCGCGGTGGCGTACTGATCCTCCCGCCACTTGAGAAGCGCAAGGTCCGGCTCCGGCTCGGAATACTGATCGAGCCGCAATGGCAACTGCACGGAGACGCTGGCGAGATTGCCCGCCGCGAGAAGCAGGACCCTGCTGAGCCGCCTGATGATGGTCGCGTGCGCGACCCCTTGGGGTGCCATGTCGACGATCTCTCCTTCGATCAGCTCGACGCGTGAATCGGGCGCGAGCAGACCGATCTCCGCCATCCGGTAGTACTCCTCGACGGTGATGCGGTGGCGGCGGACGAGGTCCTGGGACACGGCTGCAATCATGGCTGCTGGTCAATGGGGCAAGCTTATCGCAAACAGGGACTGGTCCCAACCGGGACGTCACCACCTTTACTGCGACCCAGCTTGGGGTATGTGGCACCTGCCGTCCATGATGTTTGCTTGCGTGTTTGCGCAGAAATGCGCACCGGCAGGCTGCTGCTCGAGCAGGCGGTTAGGCGAGCGATCCGGCCGGGTAAGTATGTCCCCTTGCGGAGACCGCCTTGATCAGCACCCAGACGGCCATGCCGCGCCGCAGATCCAGGTCCTCCTTGGCGCTGCGGGTGACTCGGGCGAGGACTGCGGCGCCTGCGCCGATGTCGACCTTCACGAGCACAGCTTGGCCTACGTCGTCGGAAAGGTCCGTGATGATCCCCTCCAATGCATTGCGCACGCTCAGCCCACGCGGTCTTTCGGTCGCCAGAATGATGTCGCGGGCGAGAAGTTGGATGCGGATTCTCGCTCCGACCCGCGCGCCCGGGACGCTGATACGTAGGGTGCCACGTCCGAGATGGACGTCAGCCATCCCGCGCTCCGGATCGACCTCTGTGACCGTACCATCAATGATGGCACCGACAACTTCCGGCCCGACAATTGCGCGGAATTCTGGCTGCAGGCTGATCTGGCCGAGCGTACCCGATGCGACGATCTCTCCGGCCTCCATCAGCGCTACATGAGTCGCGAGCCTCAGCACCTCATCGAGCTGATGGCTGACGAACACCATCGGCAGCGATAGTCTGTCGCGCAGCGCCTCGAGGTAGGGGAGTACTTCCTCCCGCCGGGCGGCATCGAGGCCGGAGAGGGGCTCATCGAGAAGCAGCAGCCGGGGCTGTGCGAGCAGGGCGCGTCCGAGAGCGACCCGCTGGCGCTCGCCGCCGGAGAGCTGGTACGGACGGCGCTCGAGGAGCCGCTCGAGCCCGAGTAGGGCGAGCACCTCCTCGAGCCCAATGAAGCGGCGGTCTTTCGGCGCCCGGTGCAATCCGTAACGCAAGTTCGCAAGCACGCCGAGATGCGGAAATAGCCGCGCGTCCTGAAACACGTAGCCAATGCGGCGGCGCTCCACGGGCACACGAACGCGCTCGCGCGTGTCGGTGAGGAGGGTCTCGTCGAGCTCCACCCGTCCCTCGTCGGGCTGCACGAGTCCCGAGATGATGTTGATCAGTGTCGTCTTGCCGCACCCGGAGCGGCCGAACAGTGCCACGACTCCGGGCGTCGGCGCATCGAGCTGCGCGCGCAGCTTGAACCCTTCCCAGCGCTTGACGACCGATACACGCAGCATGATGACTGTCCAGGGCTTACCTTGAGGCTTGCACTGCGCCTCAGCGCCGCCCGAGCAGCCGGTAGACACGCCGTGCCAGAAGCTCCGCGAGCACCAGTCCGAGCAGTCCGAGCGCGATCGAAAGGACCGCCAGCCTCATTGCCGCAGCCTCACCCCCGGGCTCCTGGATCACCGTATAGAGCGCGAGGGGCAGGGTGCGCGTGACCCCGGGCACATTGGAGGCGAACGTGATCACCGCGCCGAACTGCCCGAGCCCGGCGGCGAACGCCGTGAGGAGACCGGCCAGAATTCCCGGCAACATCAGGGGCAGGGTGATCGACATAAACCGGTCGAGCGGTCCTGCGCCGAGGGTGCGCGCGGCTGCCTCGAGCCCCCGGTCCACGCTCTCGAGCGCCAGGCGGATCGCCCGCACCATGAGCGGAAAGGTCATGACGGCGGTCGCCAGGGTGGCGCCCGCCGTGCTGAAGGGCAGCTCGATACCGAAATGCGCGAGCAGCCAGCGGCCGGCGGTGCTGCGGCTGTCCAGTGACACCAGCAGGAGGTAACCCACCGCAACTGGGGGTAGCACCAGCGGCAGATGCACCAGGGCATCGAGCGCCAGCGTGCCCGGGAAGCGGCTCCTCGCGAGGAGGTAGGCGACGAGCACGGCGGGCGGCAGACTGACTGCGACGCTGCGCAGGGCGATCCCAAGGCTGAGGCGCAGCGCGTCGAGCTCGGCGGGGGTCAATGACAGCATGGTGATTTGCCATGGGGAGGTTGCCAGGGGCGTGGGCGCGGCCTTCGTACCATGAGCGACCTTAGCGCATGCGCCGGCTCGAGTGCACCTTGACTTGCCCCCATACGGCCGCATCGTAGACCCCGGGTGCGGTCTTTGCGCCCCGAAGGGACGAATGAGCAGCGAGCGTCAATACGGTTGGATGTGGGTGGAGGCGTGTGAGGTTCTGGACCGGGCCGAGCGCCTGCAACGCCAGTTCCTGCGCTACCTGGGACCTGGCGCCGATGCGGCCAGCTGGGAGCCGCCGGTCGACATTCAGGAGACTTCCGACGGGCTGATTCTGCTGTTCGTGCTGCCTGGCGTGGTCGCCGAAGAGATCAGCCTCACGCTCGAGCCGACGGAGCTGATCGTCAGCGCCATGCGTCCGCTGAAGCTTGCCCACCCTGAGGCGGTGATCCGGCGTCTCGAGATCCCGCACGGACGCTTCTACCGGCGCATTGCGCTCGCAGGCGTGCCGCTCCAGTTGGCGGCAAGCCGTTATGAGAACGGCTGCCTCGAGGTCCGGCTGACCCGGCGGGCAACCCAGGACAAAGAGAGATGACTTATGGCGGATAACGACCAGAGCCCTGCAACTGCACGAATCGAGCTGCCCCCGCTGCCGGCGGATGCAGTGCCCATCGTGGCGCTTCGCAATGTGGTGCTCTTCCCCGGCATCGTTCTGCCCATCACCCTCGGGCGCGAGGAGAGCATCGCTGCCGCCCAGGAAGCGGTACGTACCGGGCGCAAGGTCGGGCTGCTGCTGCAGCGCGATGCCGCACTGGAAAAGCCGGTGGTCACGGACCTCTACGATGTCGGGGTCCTCGCCACCGTGGTCCGCTACGTGACGGCGCCGGACGGCGCCCATCATCTGGTCTGTCAGGGCGAGAGCCGGTTCCGCCTGGTGCAGGTCGTGCGCGACACCCCGTTCCTCGCGGCGCGCATCGAGACCCTGGAGGAGTCGCAGACCCACGGCGCCGACATCGAAGCGCGCATGGACTTCCTGAAGCAGCGCGCCGTCGAGGCATTGACGCTGCTGCCGCAGGTGCCCGCGGAGTTGGCGCGCACCATCCGCGGCGTTGACTCGCCCGGTCAGCTGGCGGATCTCATCGTGAGCTTCATGGATGTGAAGCCGCAGGAGAGGCAGGACCTGCTGGAGACGCTCGACCTCAAGCAGCGGCTGGACAAGGTGGTGAAGCTTCTCGCCCACCGGGTGGAGGTGCTCAAGATCACGCGCGACATCACCGAGCAGACGCAGGCCGCCCTCGGGGAGCGCCAGCGCGAGGCCGTGTTGCGCGAGCAGTTGCACCAGCTGCAGAAGGAGCTCGGCGAAGGCGAGGGCGCGGATGGTGACGTTGCGGAGCTCGAGAAGGCGATCGCCGCAGCGCACATGCCCGCCGAGGCCGACGAGCACGCCCGCAAGGAGCTCAAACGCCTCGCGCGCATGAACGAGGCGAGTCCCGAGCACGGCATGGTGCGCAGCTACCTCGAGTGGCTGGTGGCGCTGCCCTGGAGCCACGCGGATGTGGAGGACATCGACATCGAGCGTGCGCGGCGCGTGCTCGATGAGGACCATTACGGCCTGGAGAAGGTGAAGCGGCGCATCCTCGAGTATCTCGCCGTGCGCAAGCTCAACCCGCAGGGCAGGAGCCCCATCCTGTGCTTCGTGGGGCCTCCCGGAGTGGGCAAGACCTCGCTCGGGCAGAGCGTCGCGCGGGCGCTCGGCTTGAAGTTCGTGCGCGCGAGCCTGGGCGGCGTGCACGATGAGTCGGAGATCCGCGGGCACCGGCGTACCTACATCGGAGCCCTGCCGGGCAACATCATCCAGTCGCTGCGCAAGGCGGGCACCCGCAATCCGGTGTTCATGCTCGACGAGATCGACAAGCTCGGCTCGAGCTTTCAGGGCGACCCGGCCTCGGCGCTGCTCGAGGTCCTCGACCCGGAGCAGAACTCGACCTTCCGCGATAACTATCTCGCGCTGCCTTTCGACTTGAGCCACGTGCTCTTCATCGCCACCGCCAACGTGCTCGAGACCATCCCCGGGCCGCTGCGCGATCGCATGGAGATCATCGAGCTCACCGGCTATACGGAGGAGGAGAAGCTGGAGATCGCCAAGCGCTATCTGGTTGCGCGCCAGCTCACGGCCAATGGCCTCAAGTCAGCCCAGGTGAGTCTGTCCGATGCCGCGCTCACGCGCATCATCCGCGAGTACACCCGCGAGTCCGGCTGCCGCAGCCTCGAGCGGCAGATCGGCGCGCTGCTGCGCCGCGCCGCCATGCGGATCGCCGAAGGCAAGGTCGAGAGTGTCCGCTTCGAGGCGGACGATGTCGCCGAGGTGTTGGGACCGACACGATTCGAGAATGAGGTCGCGCAGCGGACGTCCGTTCCGGGCGTTGCGACCGGGCTCGCGTGGACGCCTGTCGGCGGCGACATCCTCTTTGTCGAGTCGGCGCGCATGCCGGGCAGCGGCAAGCTCATCCTGACGGGGCAGCTCGGCGATGTCATGAAGGAGTCCGCGCAGGCCGCGCTGAGCCTGGTCAAGGCCCAGGCCGGGGAGCTGGGCATCGATCCGAAGCTCTTCGATCAGAGCGACATCCACGTGCACGTGCCCGCGGGGGCGATACCGAAGGACGGGCCGAGCGCCGGGGTCGCCATGTTCATCTCACTCGCCTCGCTGCTGAAGCGGCGCGCCGTGCGGCCCGATATCGCGATGACTGGAGAGATCAGCCTGCGGGGACTGGTGCTGCCGGTGGGCGGGATCAAGGAGAAGACCATCGCCGCGGCCCGTGCGGGCATTCGTAAGGTCATTCTGCCGGCGCGCAACCGGCGCGATCTGGAAGACATCCCGCAGAGCGCCCGCTCGATGCTGGAGCTCGTGTGGGTGGAGCGAGTGTCCGAGGCGTTGGACGTGGCGCTGGCGGCGCCGGCGGAGAGTCAGAAGCCAGCGGTCCGTCCCGCCGAAAAAGAGCAGGCCGAGAAATCCGCGGCCTGAGGCGCAGGCGCCTCAGGTCAGCGCGTTGAGAAGCCCAGCGGCCCCGAGCAGTACCACTACCAGGCCCACGGCGGTCGCCGCCGCGCGCGCCGGCACGTGGCGTGTGACCCACGCCGACAACGGTGCTGCCGCCGCGCCGCCGATCAGCAGGGCAAGGACCATGTCGTATCGCATGTGGCCCATCTGCGTCCACAGGGCGATGCTGATGGCGAGCGCGACGAAGAAGTCCACCGCATTGGCCGTGCCGATGGCGTAACGCGGCGCCACGCCGCGAGCGATCATGGTCGAGGTCACGATCGTGCCCCAGCCGCCGCCCCCGATGGCATCGAGGCAGCCCGCGATCAGCCCCAGCGCGGGGCCGGGTTTGCCGGTGGTGAGCGGGGGCGAGCGTTTGAGGACAACCCTGCCCACCACGCATAACCCGGTGATGATGAGATAACTCCACACGAAGGGGCGGATGGCGTGAGTGGGTACGTGCGCCAGCACCGTCGCCCCAACGACGCCGCCAACGACACCCGGTGCAAGAAGCGACAGGAAGATCTTGCGATCGAGGTTGCGGAACCATGCATGTGAGGCGCTCGAGATTCCGGAGGTCACCACTTCCGCCGCATGCACCGTGGCGCTGGTGATGAGCGGTGGAATGCCGAGGGTCGCCAGGATGGAGCTCGCGGAGATGCCGTAACCCATGCCGACGCAGCCGTCGACCATCTGGGCGACAAAGCCCACCGGGATCAGCCACAGCACTTGCGTGGACAGTGTCACGGCGCTGTCTCAGGCAAGCATGACACTGTCGAGAGAGATCGGCGGCCCGGCGGCAGCCGGCACCGCCTCGGCCGCCAGGCCTTTCATCCGCAGCCACTCGGAATTGAACAGGCGCGACTGATACTTGGCGCCGCCGTCACAGAGCACGGTGACGATGGTATGGCCGGGACCGAGCTCGCGCGCGACGCGCACCGCGGCTGCGACATTGATGCCGCTGGTGCTGCCGAGGAAGAGACCCTCCTCGCGCAGCAGCCGGTAAACGAAGCGGACGGTTTCCGGATCTTCGACGTGCACCGCATCATCGACCGGCGCGTCCTTGAAATTGGCCGTGATGCGCCCGATGCCGATGCCCTCCGTGATCGAGCCCGAGCCGGTCGCCTTCAGTGTCCCGTTGCGCACGTACTCGTATAGGCTGCTGCCGGGCGGATCCGCCAGCACGCACCTGACCGAGCTGCGCTGCGACTTGAGGTATTCGGATACGCCGGCGAAGGTGCCCCCGGTGCCGGCGGAGACGACGAACGCGTTCACCCGTCCCGCCGTCTGCTCCCAGATCTCCGGTCCCGTGGTGTCGATGTGCGCCTGCCGGTTGGCGGTGTTGTCGAACTGATTCGCCCAGATGGCGTTCGGCAGGCTGGCGGCAAGCCGCTGCGAGACCTTCTGGTACTGGTTGGGATTGCTGTAGGGCACGGTCGGCACCTTGTGGACCTCGGCGCCGAGGGTTTCCAGCAGCCGGTACTTCTCCGGCGACTGGTTGTCCGGCATCACGATGACGCAACGGTAGCCACGGGTGTTGCAAACGTGAACAAGGCCTATTCCGGTGTTGCCCGCCGTGCCCTCCACGACCGTGCCGCCGGGCGCCAGCTCGCCGCTGCGCTCGGCGGCGAGCACGATGGCGCGCGCGGCGCGGTCCTTGACGGAGCCACCGGGATTCATGAACTCCGCCTTGCCGAGCACTTCGCAGCCGGTCTCTTCGCTCACCCGCCGCAGCTTGATCAGCGGCGTGTTGCCGACCGACCCGACGAACCCCTCGCGCATGCGCAATATCTCCCGGTCAAATGGGCTGAATGAGGTCGGCAGCCGTCTCCGCCGCGTGCCCAGCCGGCGAGGCCGCAGACTCAGCACTGGCGCACGCCGCGACGACCTCGCCGACGATGAGCAGCGCCGGGGACGAAACACCCGCGCGGCCGCCCAGATCGGCGATTTGCGACAGTGTAGCGCGGAGCACCCGCTGCCCGGGAAGGGTGGCGCGCTCGACGAGCGCCGCCGGGAGCGCATCGGGCGCCCCGGCCGCGCGCAGCCGCGCCACGATGAACGGGAGCTTGCCCACGCCCATGTAGAAGACCACGGTCTGGCGCGGCCGCGCGAGCGCTTGCCAGTCGAGGCCGTCGTCCTGCGGCAGATGCCCGGTCACGAAGGTTACGCTCTGCGCCAACCCGCGCTGGGTGAGTGCGATGCCGGCGGCCGCCGCGGCACCGAGCGCGGCCGTGATGCCGGGCACCACGAGATACGGGATGCCTGCACGCGCAAGCGCCTCGACCTCCTCGCCGCCGCGGCCGAAAATGAACGGGTCGCCACCCTTCAGACGCGCCACTTTGCGCCCCTCGCGGGCGAAGCGGACCATCAGCTCGTGGATGTCTTCCTGCGCGGTAGGCTCGCTTGCGGCGGGTGTTCCCCGGCATGCCTCGCCTGCGCTGGCGGCGCGCGGCGACCGCGAGTGCGTCTCGTGCGGCATCTTGCCAACGAAGATCCGCCGCGCCTCGCGCCGCGCGTGCTCGAGCACCGCGGCGGGAACCAACCTGTCGTAAAGCACCACGTCCGCCTGCTGCAGCAGCTGCAGCGCGCGCAGCGTGAGCAGATCCGGATCGCCGGGACCGGCTCCGATCAGATAGACCTCACCGAGGGCGCTGCCGCCAGTTGCGGCCGATGTGGTGAGCTGGGAGATCAACAGCTCCGCCTCGAACGCGCGCTGCGCGTCCGCCTGATCGGCCGACAGCAGGTGGGTGCCCGTGCGGCCGCGCACGATGCGCTCCCAGAATGCGCGGCGCGCGCCGGCACCCAGCAGCCGCTGCACGCTCTGGCGCCGCTCGCCCATGAAGCGCGCGAGCTCGCCCAGGCGTGCCGGCAGCACCGCCTCGATGCGCTCCCGCACCCAGCGGGCGAGCACCGGTGCCTGTCCCGCCGAGCCCACGGCGACCATGACCGGTGAGCGGTCGATGATGGCGGGAAAGATGAAGGTCGAGAGCGCCGCGTCGTCGACGACGTTCACGGGTATGTTGCGCGCGCGGGCGGCTTCCGATACAGCGCTGTTGACCTCTGCGAGGCCGGTCGCCGCGATTACGATTGCGGCCCCATCCAGGTGCGCTGGAACGAAGCTCTCGGGTGTGTATATCAGCTCACCGGCTGCGGCGCGGCTGCGCAGATCCTCGTGCAGGTGCGGTGCGACCACCGTCAGCCGTGCGCCGGCCCGCAGCAGCAGATCCGCCTTGCGCGCCGCGATGCGCCCGCCGCCCACGATGACGGCGCGCGCCGAGCGCAGCTGCAGAAAGACCGGCAGATAATCCATCGAGGCCGGATCGTCTGTCAGGCCTGCGCGGCCGCATGACGGACTCTGGGATGTAAGCCGCATTCGCGAGACTCGGGTTGCTCCCACCACCAGCGGCCCGCACGGCGGCTTTCGCCCGGCTGGATCGCGCGCGTGCAGGGGAAGCAGCCAATGCTGGGAAACTGGCGATCGTGCAGCGAATTGTAAGGCAGCTTGCGCGCGCGGATGTACTGCCAGATCTCGGCCTCGCTCCAATCGAGCAGCGGGCTTACTTTGTAGAGGCCATATTCCGTGTCCCATTCCACCGGCTGTGCCTGCGCGCGCGCCGCCGATTGCTCCCGGCGCACACCCGTCACCCACGCCGTGTAGCCCTGAATGGCGCGCTTGAAGGGCTCGACCTTGCGCACGTGGCAGCAGGCGAGGCGCGCATCCAGGCTGTGGTAGAAGCCGTTGATGCCCCGGGCACTGACCAGTTGCTGCAACGCCTGCGCGTCCGGGAATACCAGGTGCAGGGAGCGCTTGTAGCGGCGCTCGAGCTTCTCCAGCAGATCGTAGGTCTCCTGGTGCAGCCGCCCGGTGTCGATGCTGAACATCTCGATCTCGGGCACGTGTGTCCAGATGATGTCCGTGAGCACCATCGCCTCGGCGCCGAGACTGTTCGAATAAACCACCCGGCCATGCTCGCGCACCGCCGCGGCGAGCTGCTCGCGCACGCTCACCGCCTTCTGTTCGAGATCGAGGTTCAGCAGGTCACCCATAGTGCGCGGGACTATAGCCACGGTCGCCCGGCGGACAGAACGAATGATTTCTTCTGAGCCACTGCGGCCCGGTTATGGGCGTTTCCCGGTGAACATCTACTCGCGAGCGCGGATCTCAGAGGGCGCAGGGACGCGGACCGATTATTCGTGGCCGGCACGTCCAGGGTTGCGCTAGGCTCTGCCTACCATGAAGCTGCACCAGTTACGTTATCTCGCCGCGGTGGCCCAAAGCGGCCTCAACATCACGGCGGCAGCGCAGAAGCTGCATACCTCCCAGCCCGGGGTGAGCAAGCAGATCAAGCTCCTGGAGGACGAGCTCGGCTTCCAGATCTTCGTGCGCGAAGGCCGCAACCTCACCCGTATCACGCCCGCCGGCCAGCAGGTGATCGACCGGGCGCTGCGCATCCTGCAGGAGGCGCAGAGCATCAAGGCGCTCTCGACGGAGCTGCGCGATGAGGGCAAGGGCAGCCTTTCGATCGGGACCACCCACACCCAGGCCCGCTACGTCCTGCCGGGGGTGATCCGCGAGTTCCTCGCCAAATACCCCAATGTGCGGCTGAACCTGCACCAGGGGACCTCGGAGCAGATTGCCGAGATGGCGGCCCAGGACCGCATCGATTGCGCGATCAACACCGGCTCCGAGCGCCTCTTCTCCGACCTGACGATCCTTCCCTGCTACCGCTGGAACCGCGTCGTCATCGTCCCGCGCGACCATCCGCTCGCCAGCGCCGGCAAGCTCACCTATCGCGCGCTTGCCGCCTATCCCCTGATCACCTACACGTTCAGCTTCTCCGGCCCATCCTCCCTGATCGATGCCTTCGCCAAGGCGAGCCTCACACCGAATGTAGCGATCACCGCGCGCGACTCCGATGTCATCGTGACCTACGCCCGCCTCGGGATGGGCGTCGGCATCGTGGCGCACATGGCCGTGGACGATAACGACCCCGACCTCGCCGTCATCGACGCGTCCCATCTCTTACCCGCCCACACCACCTGGCTAGGCTTCCGCCGCGGCACCCTGCTGCGCAAGTACATGTACGACTTCGCGCAGCTCATCGCCCCCCACCTCGATCGCCGCCTGGTAGATCGCGCCCACCGCGCCAGCTCGCCGGCAGAAGTCGCCGAGATGTTCGCCGACATCAAGATCCCCGTGAAATAGCGCGGGATCGGCCAAAATACTTTGCCGGGGCTTGTGTAGCCATGGATGGCGGAACAGAGCCTACATGGATCAGGCGAGCGGCCGGCAGGCCGAGAGC
>DASYGA010000109.1:0-8618 GCA_036000265.1 Steroidobacteraceae bacterium
GCGCGCGGGATTGATGGCATAACCCGAGCCAGTGCCGAAAGACATGCCAAATCGCGGCTACCGCCATGCCGACCATGAACGGCGCGAGATTGGCTTTCACGCCGACATTCATCGAATCGATGATGGCCAGCACGAATACCAGCAGGAAGAAGGTGCCGACGATCTGGTCGAACAGCGGCCCGAGCATGCTCGCGCCGTAGTAGTGCGCAGGGAATGTGGCGAAGATGCTGAAGGTGGTCATGCCGCCGGGGTCCGCACGCGTAACGACGTTGTGGGCGACGTTCCACATGTCAATCGCCGGGACGTAGTCGGCATATGCCAGCGCCGCACCGGCGAACGTGCCGGCAATCTGCGCTCCCGAATACGGCAGGACCTTGGCCCAGGGGAAATCGCCTTTGACCGCAAAAGCGACCGTCACGGCGGGGTTGAGATGTGCTCCGCTGACGCCGCCTGCCACGTATACCGCCATGGCGACCGCCATCGCCCACCCCCAGGTGATGAGCAGCCAGTCACCCGCGCCGGCAAATATCGCCGGCGTCCGGCCGGACTCTGGCAGTCCCACCACTGCGACCGCCACCACGCCGGCACCGAAAGCCAGCATGACGAACGTGCCGAAGAACTCGGCCAGCAGCTCGCTCCAGATGCTGCAGGCGCGCCAGCCCGTCTTGACGCCGATCTTCACCAGTTTTCTCCTCAATTCGAGTCGATCCAGCCGAGGGACCGCGCGACCGCTTTCTTCCAGCACTTGTAGTAATGCTCGCGCTTCTGCCCGCTCATGGCGGGTGTCCAATCGCGGTCGATCGCCCAGTTGGCACGCAGATCCTCGGTGTTGTCCCAGAATCCGACCGCGAGGCCGGCCGCATAAGCAGCCCCGAGCGCAGTGGTCTCGGTCACCTTCGGACGGATCACCGGGGCGTCGAGAATGTCGGCCTGAAACTGCATGAGCAGCGAGTTGGCGACCATCCCCCCGTCCACTTTCAGGCTCGCCAGCCTGATGCCGCTGTCGGCCTGCATGGCGTCGACCACATCGCGCACCTGGTAGGCGGTGGACTCCAGCGCCGCCCGCGCGAGGTGCGCGCGGTTGGCGTAACGGGTGAGGCCTGCGATCACGCCGCGCGCATCATCCCGCCAGTATGGCGCATACAGTCCGGAGAAGGCCGGCACGATGTAGACATCGCCGTTGTCCTCCACGCTCGCCGCCAGCGGCTCGATCTGCGGCGCGGAATCGATCAGCTTCAGATTGTCGCGCAGCCATTGCACCAGCGCGCCGGTGATCGCGATGGCGCCCTCGAGCGCATAGTGCGGTGCTTCGCCGCCGAAACGGTAGGCCAGCGTGGTCAGCAGACCCGCCTTGGACTGCACCGGCTCGGTTCCGGTGTTCATCAGCAGGAACGAGCCGGTGCCGTAGGTGTTCTTGGCTTCACCCGGCGCGAAGCAGGTCTGCCCGACCAGGGCCGCCTGCTGATCGCCGAGGATCCCCGCAAGCCTGACCCCCTTCAGCCAGGCCATGCGCACCTCGCCGTAGATCTGCGACGAGGAGACGATGCGCGGCAGGCAGGCCCGCGGAATCGCGAACTCGGCGAGCATGTCCGCGTCCCACTCGCAGGTGGCGAGATTCATCAGCTGTGTTCGGCTGGCATTCGTGACGTCCATGACGTGCACCCCGCCGTTGGGGCCGCCAGTCAGATTCCACGTCAGCCAGCTGTCGATGGTGCCGAACAAGGCTTCGCCGGACTCGGCCAGGCCGCGGGCGCCCTCGACGTTATCCAGGATCCAGCGCAGCTTGAGCCCTGCGAAGTAGGTGGTGAGCGGCAATCCGGTTCTGGCGCGGAAGCGGTCCTGGCCGCCATCGCGGGCGTAGCCGGCCACCAGCTGAGCGGTGCGGGTGTCCATCCATACCACCGCATTGCACAGCGGCCTGCCGGTCTTGCGCTCCCAGAGCACCGTGGTCTCGCGCTGGTTGGTGATGCCGATTGCGGCGAGGTCGCCCGCGGCCAGATTGGCGCGCGCCAGCGCGGCACCGATCACCTCGTCGGTATTGCGCGCGATCTCCAGCGGGTCGTGCTCGACCCACCCCGGCTTGGGATAGATCTGCCGGTGCTCCTTCTGGGCAACCGAGACGATCTCCCCCTTGCGGTCGAAGACGATGAATCGCGAGCTGGTCGTGCCCTGGTCGATGGCGCCAATGTAGCGTGGCATGAAGTCTCCCCCTCACCGGCATTATGCGAGCGAGACATCCTACGCCGATAGTGCTTTGGCCGGACGGGTTGAGCCGCCCCGACACCGCCTTGCCGATTCGCGGCGTCGAGTCCGCGGCCTCGAGCAGGGGACTAGATCGCCGTGGCCGCGAGCGCCCGCTCATCGAGCACATAGCCCATGCCGGGCGCCTCGCCGAGAGTCAGCCAGCCGTCCGCATCCGCCTGCAGCGGCTCGGCCATCATGAAGTCCCGCCGCGCGAGCGACCACTGCGGCGGGTCGTAGGCATATTCGAGGAATGGCGCATCGGCGAGGCCCGCGACCAGATGAGCGTTGGCCGTGAGCCCCATGCCGTTGGTCCAGGTGTGCGGCGTGAAGACGAGCTGGTGCTCGTGCGCCAGGGCTGCAATGCGCCTCAGCCCGGTGATGCCGCCGACCAGAGCCGCGTCCGGTTGCACGACATCCACCGAGCCGGTGGTGATCAGGTCGCGCAGCTCGTGCATCTGGCGCGTCATCTCGCCCGCTGCGATCCTCACCTCGGTGGCCTCGCGCAGCGCCTTCATGCCGGCGTGATCGCCGCGATGCAGCGGCTCCTCCATCCAGAACACGTCGAGGCGCTCGAGCTCCCGCGCCACGGTAAGCGCATCCTTCAGGCTCCAGGGCGCCTGGGTATCCCACGGCATGCGCCAGCCCTGGTTGCAATCGACCATCAGCTCGAGCCGCTCGCCGACGCGCTGGCGCACGGCCTCCAGTGCACGGATGTCCTGCCGCCAGCCGCTGCGTTGAAAGCGGATCTTCATGGCGCGAAAACCCTGGGCGACATAACGCTCCGCCTGCTCGGCGAGCGCCGCCGGGTCGCGCAGCGTGCCGCTGGAGGCGTAGGCCCGCACCCGGTTCGCGAGGCCGCCGAGCAGCCGCCAGCATGGCTGGCCGGTGATCTTGCCGGCAAGGTCCCAAAGAGCGAGATCGAGCGGCCAGCAGCGCCCGTAATGAAAATCGATGTGCGAGAGGACCCGGTAATGGCGCTCGATGGCGAGCGCGTCCTGGCCGATGAACAGCGGCTCGTGGCCGGCGAAGCCGACCATCAGATCACCGGAGCCATAGCCTTCCAGTCCGGTGTCGGTGGTCACGCGCACGATGGTGGCATCGAAATGCACCCGCGGACGGGTGTCCCAGCTCGCGTGAAATGGCGGGTCGAGCGGCAGGCGATGATGGGTGATGCGGATCGAGGCGATCCGGTGCACCGGGGACAGGGGCGCGGGTTGCTGGGGCAACGCGTTCATGGGTCAGGCGTAGCCTTTCACAACCGCGATCGTGCTCCAAGCCGAGAATTTGGCTACCGGCATCGAAAAAAGGCATCGAAATGGCCTGCGCCGCCACAGGCGCGCTCGGCTAGTATCCTCGGGCCGCTGCGGAGGCAAACATGGGCAAGAAGACGATCGATCGGCGTTGGTTGCCGCTGAACGCGCTGCGGGCGTTCGAGGGCGTGGCCAAGCATGGCAGCTTCACCGCCGCCGCGCACGCGCTGCTCATCTCGCAGAGCGCGCTGTCGCGGCACGTCATCTCCCTCGAGCGCCTGATCGGGGTGCAGCTTTTCGAGCGGCGCCCGCACGCCCTGACGCTCACCAAGGCCGGCCAACATCTGCTGCCGGCCGTAGCCAAGTCCTTCGACCGGCTTGAATACGCGATCGATGACATCCGCAACGAGGGCGCCCCCGCCCAGCGCACCCTGCGGGTGCGCATGCCGCCGAGCTTCGCGGTGCAGCTGGCAGTACCCATCCTCAGGGATTTTCGCCAGGCGGGGACGGAGGTCGACATCGATCTCATCAGCCCGGCCGCGGCCGGTCCGCCGCTCGGCGATGTCGATGTGGCCGTGGTCTACTCGCGCCCGATGGTCACCGATCTGGTTGCGGATCTTCTCTGGCCGGTACGCGTCAGCATCCTCTGTCACCCGCAGATCGCCGCCCTGCATGCCGCCAAGGGCCTCGCGGGCTTCATCGAGGCGAATGAGCTGGTGCACGTGCGTATCGACGAGCTGCCGCGGCACGAGGCGTGGGCGCAGTTCATGCGCCATGCGGGGGTAGGCCCGGTCAACGTCGAGCGCGGCCTCGTATTCGACACCGCTCTGCTCGCAGCGCAATACGCCCTGAGCGGACAGGGCATTGCACTGGTCGATACCAACCTGTTCGCGGAAGAGATCCGCAGCGGGCGGCTGGTGAGGCCATTCGAGACCAGCCTCGAGAACGGCTACGGCTATTACCTTCTCACCCACCCCGAAGGACTCGCCGATACGGCCATCGCGCTCTTCCGGTCATGGCTCATCGAGCGCTTCGGGGCGAGCGGCGCCGCCGCCGCGCCTGCTGTGCAGCTCGCGGTGTCCAACGACTGGGAGAAACCGGAGAAACACGCATCATGAGAAGCGCTGCGCGGGTCGTGGTGATCGGCGGCGGTGTGGTCGGCGCCAGCGTCCTCTATCACCTGACGAAAGCCGGCTGGACGGACGTGATGCTGATCGAGAGGGATGAGCTGACGTGTGGCTCGACCTGGCATGCGGCAGGGGGCATGCACACCGTCAACGGCGACCCCAATGTCGCGCGACTGCAGCAGTACACCATCAATCTCTACCGCGAGATCGAGCGCATCTCCGGCCAGTCGTGCGGCGTGCACCTCACCGGCGGCATCATGCTGGCAGGGACCCGCGAGCGGCTCGACTGGCTGAAGATGGCGCAGGCGCGCGGCCGTTATCTCGGCATGGAGCTCGAGATGCTCAGCGTCGCGGAGGCGGCGCGGCGTTTTCCGCTCCTCGACGAGCGGCATTTCCTCGGCGCAATGTTCGATCCCGTCGAGGGTCACGTCGACCCGTACGGGGTGACGCACGCCTACGCCAAATCGGCGCAGATTGCCGGGGCCGAGGTCATTCGCCACACGCGCGTAGTGGACCTGAAGCCCCGATCCGACGGTACTTGGGACGTGATCACCGACCATGGGAACGTCCACGCGGAGCACGTCGTCAACGCCGGAGGACTCTGGGCGCGGGAAGTGGGCCGGATGGTGGGACTCGAGCTGCCGATCCTCGCAATGGAGCATCAATACCTGATCACCGAGGCGGTGCCGCAGATCGCGGGGCTGCCCGAGCAGCTGCACTGCATCGACTTCGAGGGTGAGCTCTATCTGCGCGAAGAGCGCGGCGGGATGTTGATCGGTACCTACGAGCGTGCCGGCATGCCCTGGTCGCCGGTGCAGACGCCCTGGGACTTCGCTCAGAGCCTGCTGCCCAACGACCTGGATCGGATCGCCCCGAGCCTGGAGCTGGCCTTCCAGCATTTTCCGGCGCTGGGCGAAGTCGGCGTGCGCAAGGTCGTCAATGGTCCGTTCACCTTCGCGCCGGACGGCAATCCGCTCGTGGGACCCATCAAGGGGCTACGTAATTTCTGGGTGGCCTGCGGCGTGATGGCAGGGTTCAGCCAGGGCGGCGGAGTGGGTCTCGCACTGTCGCAGTGGATGGTGAGCGGGGATCCGGGCTCGGACATCTGGGCGATGGATGTCGCGCGCTACGGCGACTGGGCGACGCTCCCCTACACCCACGCCAAGGTGCGCGAGAACTATTCGCGCCGCTTCAGGATCCGCTTCCCCAACGAGGAGCTGCCGGCCGCCCGGCCGCTGCGCACGACGCCGATCTACGATCGGCTGCGCGAGGCGCATGCAGTGTTCGGGGAGTACTGCGGGCTGGAGCATCCACTGTGGTTCGCGCCGACGGCTGCGCAAGCCCGTGAGGATGTCACTTTCCACCGCTCCAACGCCCATGCCCACGTGGCCGCGGAGTGTCGGGCAGTGCGCGCGGGAGTTGGCATCATTGAGACGTCCAACTACGGCAAGATCGAGGTCTGCGGCCCGGGAACCGAGGCGTGGCTCTCGCGAATGATGGCGAACCGCGTGCCTCCTGTCGGACGCATCGCGTTGACGCCGATGCTGAACGAACGCGGCAAGCTGATCGGCGACTTCACCCTGTGCCGGCTCGCCGCCGACCGCGTGCTGCTCATCGGGACTCTGGCGGCCGAGACGTATTACCTGCGTTGGTTCGAACGCCACCTGCCTCCCGCGGGAGTGCACGTGCGGGCCTGCGCGATGGAGCATGTCGGTCTGTCGATCGCCGGGCCCGCCTCGCGAGCGCTGCTGCAAAACCTGGTGCGCGATGACCTTTCCAACGCGGCGTTTCCGTTCCTGACTTTCCGCCGGGTCGACATCGGCATGATTCCCGCGCTGGTGGGCAGGATCTCCTTCACCGGCGAGCTGGGCTACGAGATCTGGGTCACTCCCGATTATCAGCGCGCCCTTTATGACCTGCTGGTCGAGGCGGGAGCCGGGTTTGGCCTGAAGACCTTCGGAGCGCGCGCGCTCAATGCCATGCGGATCGAGAAGGGCTTCGGCAACTGGGCACGGGAATATCGCCCCATCTATGGTCCCCATGAGGCAGGCCTTGGCCGTTTCGTCGCCCTGGAGAAGAGCGACTTCATCGGCCGCGCGGCGGCGGCGCAGGAGCGCTCGGGCGGCGGCGAGCTGCGCCTCGCGGCGTTTGCGCTGAGCCCTGCGCATGGCGACTCCGATGCCGATGCCGATGCCGATGCGATCGGCGATGAGCCGATCTGGCACGACGGGCGGGTGGTCGGCTGGGTGACCTCCGGCGCTTATGGCCATCGGGTGGGGCGCTCGCTCGCCCTCGGCTACGTCCCGGCGGCCCTCGCCACGGCGAGCACAGGGTTCGAGATCGAGATCATCGGGGAGCGGCGGCCCGCGGAGCGGTTTTGCGCCGCAACGCCGGGAGGTGCGGCCTGCGCCTACGATCCCGCCGGCGTGCGGATGCGCTCCTGATATGAAGCTTGGTGAAATTCGAACCTTCGTGGTCGGCAATCCGCCGCCGCACAACGGCGGGCGGTACTTCGTCTTCGCCAAGCTGACTACAGCGGATGGCATAGAGGGTGTTGGCGAGGCGTACGGCGTCCCGTTCGGTCCGCATCAGGTGGCGAGGCTGATCGAGGATGTGTTCGGCCGCTACCTGCAAGGCGAGGACCCGCACGACATCGAGAGGATCTGGCGGCGCGTCTACTCCGCCGGCTATTCGCAGCACCCGGACCTGACGCTGATGGGCGTGCTCAGCGCGCTCGAGATGGCGTGCTGGGACATCATCGGCAAAGCGGCGGGGCAGCCAGTCTATAAGCTCCTCGGCGGCCGTGTGCACGAGCGGCTGCGCACCTATACCTACATTTACGCAAGACCCGGAGATCGAACGGACGTTTACCAGGATCCGGACCTCGCCGCGGAGCGGGCGGCGGAATACCTCGCGCAGGGCTTCACGGCGCTGAAGTTCGATCCGCTCGGACCTTATTCGGCCTTCGACGGACGGCAGCCCTCTCTTGCCGCGCTCGATCGCTGCGAGCGCTTCATGCAGCAGTTGCGAGCGGCGGTGGGATCGAAGGCCGATCTTCTCTTCGGTACCCACGGGCAGATGACCGCGGCCGGCGCCATCCGCCTGGCGCGCCGCATCGAGCCTTACGATCCGCTGTGGCTCGAGGAGCCCGTGCCCCCGGATGCGCCGGAGGAGATGGGCAAGGTTGCGCGCGCGATACGCGTGCCCGTCGCGGCGGGCGAGCGCCTCGCCACCAAGTACGATTTCGCCCGGCTGCTGGCGGCCGGCGGGGCCGCCATTCTACAGCCGAACCTCGGCCGCGTCGGCGGCATCCTCGAGGCGAAGAAGATCGCGGCCCTCGCTGAAGTACAGCATGTGCAGATCGCCCCGCACCTGTACTGCGGGCCGGTGGTGGGGGCGGCGAATATTCAGCTCGCCGCCTGCAGCCCGAATTTCCTGATCCTCGAAGGCATCGAGCGCTGGCAGGGCCTGCACGCGCAATTGCTGCGCAAGCCGATCCGCTGGGAAGAGGGCTACGTCATCCCGCCCACCGAGCCGGGCCTCGGCATCGAGCTCGATGAGGCGGTCGCACTGGCGCATCCTTACTCGGGCTCGCAACTGCATCTGGAGATGGCCGGCGAGCCGATCTGACAGCCGGCTCCACCGCGCGGCGCTATGCTTGGCCCATCATGACCGTTAAGCGTATTCCCGAGCCGGCGCGCTCGGTGGATGTCGTGCACGAGACCGACGTTCTGGTGGTCGGCAGTGGACCTGGCGGTTTGGCTGCCGCGCTCGCTGCCGCGCGGGCCGGCGCCCGCACGGCTCTGCTCGAGCGATACGGCTGCTTCGGCGGCAACATCACGCAAGTCGGTGTCGAGGGATTCGCTTGGTACCGGCACGAGCAGACGGTCGATTGCGAGGGAATCGGCATCGAGCTCGAGCAGCGGGCCAGGGCCATGGGCGCGGCGACGCCGGAGCCGCAGTCGCTGAGCCACGCGCTCGATGCGGAGATGTTCAA
>DASYGA010000114.1:0-18369 GCA_036000265.1 Steroidobacteraceae bacterium
ATAGGTGAGCCCGGCGGCAGCCATCAACACCCCGAGGAATCTCGCGAGGAATCCGGATTTGTAGATCAAATAGCCGATCAGCAGGCAATGAATCCCGAATGGTACGAGAGCGATGCTATCGATCGTATTGAAAGCACGCGCAGAGTGAGCGCCGTGGAACAGATTGAGTGCGCCAAAGTACTGCAGCGAGTCGAACGTCATGATCGCGACGAAAATGAGCCGGAAGATCAGCGCAAGCATGGAGAGGTCGCGGCTCACGGGCCTGAAGAGAACATAGAAGACGAGCGCCACGCCGGTATCGCATGCCATCGTCACGGTCATGTTCAGCGGCGTGGCCGTCGCCGCACCGCTGGGACACACGATGAAGATGAGCAGGTAGAGAACGCCGGCGGTCCTGGCGAGCAGACGGGGCGAAACTGCTGCGGGAAGTCGCTCTGAGGCAGAAGTCATGTGCGCTCTCGCCGGCTTTCAGTCGATTGGGCTTCAGCATATCTAGTGTTCTAGTCAAGTATATCACCAGATCTGCGCCCGTCAAGGCCCGAGGGGCCCGGAGGGGCCCGACGGGTGATTTCGGCGGACGGTCCGCCTCAGTGGGGTTCCGCCTTCCGTTCTCTCAGCAGGGCATCTGGTTGACGATCGAGATAGCCGGCAAGCTCCCGCACGGAGAGCGCCGCCACCTGGCTCAGGTCATTCATTAGTTGCGGCAGCTCCGTGTTGCAGGGCGCGTTGCCGCCCGCCCTCTGCTGGATTCAGGAGAGTGTGCGGCACATTACGCGGTGGCGCGCGCAACGGAGCGCAACTTCCGCGTCACGCAGCATCCCGAACCAGCGTCTCCTCCCAATCAGGATAGATGCGCATATCGCCATAAGCCGGCGCAGGTTCCGAAACACCAGTGAAATCCCTGCCCATCAGTATCCGGAACCCCGCCTGCACGAAATGCTGATCCGCAGTCAGTGCCGCTTGCAGCCCATAAGCCCGCATGGCCAGGAATGACATGCAGTCTGTCAGCGACCAAGCCTTGTCAACGCGTCGTTCGTAAAGCCGGCAACCCATCTGATATTGCAGGTGATGTACCGGAAGGATGTGGACATTTTTCCGCGCACCCAGGCTTTCACACAATCGCGTGAACCGGGACCGCAGGGATGGTGGGGCCAAACCATCCGCGACTTCCGTCAGCACCCATTGGGTGGTCACGATGCGGCCCTGGTACGTGGCTTCAATAGCCACTGCCTGGCCGTGCAGCGTATCCCGCTCGATCGTTAGCGCCAGGAAGTATACGGAATCCGCGAACACCGCATTATTCACCACTCCTTTGGCCTCCCATGAATGTAGTGGTCATGGTTCAGGGCGAAATCCCCCGGCATGTCCTCCTTGCATTGCGACGTCCAGTCTTTGAAGACCTCCTTCCAGTACCCCACCGGCAAAGGAGGTTCCGATTCCCACTGCCTGAGCTTCGAGCGTACCGCGTCGTGTGATAACTCGTAAAGCTTATGCTCGATAGCCTCGCGTTCCTCCTCCGTCAGTTCGGGCAGCTCCGCAAGAATCGCTTCCAGGGACATGGTGGCATACCCACTGCGCTGGCATCGTAGATGTACGAATGATATTCCCTTTTTCGCCCTCCACAAGCGATCGGCTGAAATTGGACGTCATACACGACGCTACAGCAGACGTCGCCAACTGACGATCAAAAAAGGGTTCGGTGGTAGAGAATGCCTGGAACGGCTTCCAAACAGGGTTACGGCGATTCCTTCCTACGTCCGCGCAGGAGAGCGTCGGGGTGGCGGTCGAGGTAGTCGGCAAGCTCCCGTACGGAGCGCGCCGCCTGGCCGAGCTCATTCATCAATTGCGGCAGGTCCGTGTTGGCGGGCGCATTGCCGCCCGCCCTCTGCTGGATCAGCGCGAGTGTGCGCTGGGTGGATTCCGAGGTGGCGCGCAGAGATTCGAGCAACTGGTTGAGATTCGGCTGGGTCTCCACGGCCAGGCGATCCAGATGTGTCAACACGCGATTCAGCGAAACGATCGAGTCGCGAAGCTGCGGTCCCGCGGTGGCCCGATTCAGGTTTCGCAGCACTTGGTTCAGGTTGCGCAGCGTGTCCGCCATCAGCGGCGGGGCCGCCGGGCTGCCGCTCGCGGCCTGGCGGTTGTCGTAGAGCCGAAAGACAGCGCCCGGCGGGCTGGGCGCACCGGCCATCGCGGCGCTCGGGGTGTCGAAGGCTACCCCGCCGGCGAGGAGCTGTTGCCAGGAGTTGGCGCGCAATTGCAGCCCCTGGGTTCCGAGTGTCATCGCCACGCCGCCCGCGTTCCAGAAGCGCGTTCCGGGATGCACCCAGCTGTCGTTGGGCGCGCGAATGAATGCCGTCACCTGCACATCATCTCCGGCAAGACCGAAGGCCGTGACCACGCCGACATCGACGCCACGGTAGGTGACAGGGGAGCCCCGCGTCAGGGAGCTGAGGTCCGGCGTATGCAGGATGAACGAGCGTCCCCGCGTCCCCGGTGCAACGATGGGAGGGCTGTCCAGGCCGACGAAGTGCCGCTGCGGGCTGCCACCCGTGCCCGGGTACATCTCGATGTAGGCGCCCGAGACGATCGTCGATAATCCCGAGATTCCGCCGACCCCCAGATGCGGCGTGACGACATAGAAGATCGTGGAGTTGGTGAGGTACGGAGCCGCACGCCGGGTCATCCGGGCGCGGACGACCACGCGCCGCATGTCGTGCGTCAACCCAAGCGAGGTCACGACCCCGACCACCGCGTTGAGGTGTTGGATGGTCGCCTGGCCGGGCTGCAACCCCTGCGCCGCGCTGAAGGAGATGGTTATCTCTGGCCCGCGCGAGGCGATCGCTCGCCATGCGAGCCACGCCACGACCCCCGCGGCCACGATGGGCACGATCCACACCCAGGCGACCCAGCGATGCGGCCGCACGCGCGCCTCGACAGGGTCCTCCGGGTCGTCCGGCTCATCGGGCATGACGGCTCATTCCCCCCGAGGCGCGTCCCACATCAGCCGGCTGTCGAACGTTCGCGAGGCGATCATCGTGAGGACCACCACCGCCGCGAAGGCAGTAAGCCCCGCGCCCGCCCGCGCCTGGGCAATGGTACCGAACTGCATCAGGGCGACGAGCACCGAGGCGACGAACACATCGATGTTGGACCAGGCGCCGACGGTGTCGATGAGCCGGAAGAGCCGGGTGCGCGCGATCAGCAGCCGCGGCGAGCGCTGCAGGGTCGCGAGCAGCATCCAGGTGAGTCCGCATAGCTTCAGCAGCGGCACCACGATGCTCGCCAGGAACACGATGATCGCCAGCGGCCATAGCCGGTTGCGGATCAGCTCGAGCACCCCGGTGATGATGGTATTCGACTCCGCGTGTCCGAAGCTCACCAGCGTCAGTACCGGCAAGGCATTGGCTGGAACATAGAGGATGAAACCCGCCGCCACCAGCGCGGCGGTCACCCTGAAGGCGTACGGCTTACGATCGTGCAGCGCCGCACCGCATCGCGGGCACGAGCCGCCCGAATGCGCGGCGGTCACCAGCAGCTCGCACGTCGTGCAGGCGATCTGTCGTCCGCCGCTGCCGCTCTCGCCCCCGCGCCGGCTCGTATGCCGGCCACGCTGTCCACTGCCATGCTTCCTGAGCCGCCAGCTCGCCCGCTGCAGCGGCAGCGCATCCCAGACGGTCCGCTCATCCAGTTGCGTCAGTGCGAGCAACAGCGCCCCGGTCGCGCCCAGCAGGCACCAGCCTCCCGAAAGCACCTGCACACCGACCACCAGCCGCAGGCGGCTGTAGGCGACGAAGCAGCCGACGAGGAAGATCTCGAGCATCATCCAGGGGCGCAGCCGTAAGAGCCAGCGAAAGACAGGTCCGAGATGCGCGCGCGCTCCCAGGCGCAAGGCCGCCAGCAGGGCGATGAGCGCCGCGAGATAGAGGTACGGAAACACGAGGCAGAAGGCCCCGACGATCACCGCCAGCGCCGCGAATCCCTCGTGCCAGAGGCCGGCGATTCCGCTCGATAGCCAACTGACGCGCGCAGCTCCGTGCGAGGCCACTCGGAGCAATGGCGCGACGGTCGCCGGAATCAGGAGGATCAGCGCAGCCAGCGCGAGCGCAAGCGGAGCGTCCACGCGTCCGCTCGCCGGGCCCACCAGCAATCGGGCACAGCGCCGGCACTCGGCGACGTGGCGGCGCCCCAGCGCCGGCAGCCGCTGTACCAGGCCGCAGTCCGGACACGCCACCCTCGCCTGACGCTCAGCAATACCCATTGCGGCGCCAAGCAGCAAGGCAGGTGCCTCGCGAGCGTCACTCGCGGCACGAGCCGGTCAAGCGGTCCCCCTCGCCGGTCACCCTGTGTTGCCGCAACCACGCCCGCGCATCCTCCGCATCGCTCGCGAACCACGCTCGCGCGCCGCCGAGCCGGAAGCTGTATCCCCATGCGTCCATGTCCTCGAAGGCGCGATCCATCCCCACTCCCGGCAGCTCGCCGGACAGCAGCACCTGTAGATAACACACCGCCGACTCTTCCAGGTCATCCCCGCCGGCATCCCGGTCCAATCCCGCCCGGCGCTCCGGAGTCATGCAAATGTAGTGGCTGGCCTCGTGCAGCACCGAGTGCACCGGCGTGTCGAGCCGGGCGTACAGGCGGTCGCCCCGCAGCCCCGCCTCACGCTCGCCCCAGTAGGAGCCCGGGATCACCTCGTTGGGAGCGATCAGCCCCAGCCGCAAGCCATAACGATCGAGCAGCACCGCCACCGCGATGCGATCCACCGTTCCGAGCAGCAGCATGTCAACCGCCGGACACCCGCGAAAGGCGCCGCATCACGATGTCAGCGATGTCCTGGCCCATGGCCTGCTGCAGAATCGCCTCCTCGTGCCCCTTGGCGAGCAGCACGCTCTCATCGAAGCTGTAGGAGCGCGTGGCCGCCACCTGCTGCGGCGCCAGCAGCTCCCTGCCACCCGCGTTCACCGAGAAGCGTACCGTGTAGGTGACCTGGTATTCCGCGGGGCGGTTCTGCGCTGTCACCGAGAGCACGCGGCGTGTCACGGTATCATCCAGAATATCGACGACGGCCGTGGCCTCATCGCGGGAATCAACCGGGTGCGCGCCGGAGATCAGCATCTGGCGCCGCAGGCTCTGTACGAAGTCGCTCTGCTGATCCGGGGCCTCGATGTACGGGCGGCGGATGGGTTGCGGCAGCGGCACGCGGCCTTCGAGGTGGAAGCCGCAGCCACAGAGCAGCAGCGCCGCGGTGGGTATCAAGCGCCGGATCCAGACTCCTGGCCGGCCGAGTGCGCTCGCAGCCCTCATGTCAGCCATCCTGTCCACCGGCAGGCGGGCTCGCCACGATGTTGACGATCTGCCTGCCCGGTACCACGATCACGCGCTTGATGGCGGCCTTGCCGCCAACGAACTTCATCACGTGCTCGTCGGCGAGCGCGGCTTCACGGATCAGCGCTTCCTCCGCCCCGGGCGCCACCCGGACCCGGCCGCGCAGCTTGCCATTGACCTGCACCACGAACTCGACCGAATCCTGTACCAGCGCCGAAGAATCGACCGCCGGCCAAGGCTCGTCGACCACCGCGCGCCGATGGCCGAGCGCCCGCCACAGCTCATGGGCGATGTGCGGGACGATGGGCGACAGGACAAGAGTGATGATCTCCAGCGCTTCCTGACGCACCGCCCGGCCCAGATCCGACAGGTCATCGAAGCGCCCTACCGTGTTCAGAAGCTCCATGCTCGCGGCGATCGCCGTGTTGAAACTGCGCCGCCTGCCGATGTCATCTGCCGCTTTCGCGAGCGTGTGGTGTGCCGCGCGGCGCAAGCCACGCTGCGCATCATTGAGCGAATCGACCTCCAGACGTACGGCAGGCCCGCGCTTGACGTGCCCGTACACCGCAACCCAGAGCCGGCGAATGAACCGCGATGCCCCCTGGACCCCTTCGTCCGACCATTCCAGTGTCTGCTCCGGCGGCGAGGCAAACATGGTGAAGAGCCGGGCCGTATCGGCGCCGAAGCGCTTTATCAGCCCTTCCGGGTCAACGCCGTTGTTCTCCGACTTCGACATCTTCCCGAGTCCCAGGTTATCCAGGCGGATGGTCTCGCCGCTCGGCAGAGTCGTCTCGAACACCTCCGTCCCGGACGCATCGCGCCGGGAGCGGACGTCAGTTGGGTTGAAATACCGGCGCCGCCCGTCCACCGCTGTCTGGGAGTAAACATGGTTGAGCACCATGCCCTGGGTCAGAAGGTTCGTGAACGGCTCGTCCAGCCTCAGCAGGCCGACATCGCGCATCACTTTGGTCCAGAAGCGCGCATAGAGGAGGTGCAGCACGGCGTGCTCGATGCCGCCGATGTACTGATCCACGGGCAGCCAGTAGGCCGCGCGCTCATCGACCATCGCGCGGTCCTGATCCGGACACGCGTAACGCATGTAGTACCACGACGAGTCGACGAACGTATCCATGGTGTCGGTTTCGCGGCGCGCGGACCGGCCGCAACGGGGACAGGTGCACTCGTAAAACGCCGCGGACTTGGCGAGCGGGTTGCCGCTGCCGTCCGGGACGAGATCCTCCGGCAGCAGCACCGGAAGCTGCTCGTCCGGCACCGGCACCTCGCCGCAGGCCTCGCAATGGATGAGCGGGATGGGGCAGCCCCAATACCGCTGCCGCGAGATGCCCCAGTCGCGCAGCCGGTACTGCACCCGCTTCTTCCCGAGGCCCCGCTCCTCGAGAGCGGCCGCAATCGCATCCACGGCGGCCCGGAACTCGAGCCCCGAGAACTCCTGCGAATTGACCGTGACACCGTAGTCGCCATAGTCGGCGATCCAGGGCGCTCGCACCTCGTCATAAGCGCCGCTCGGCGAGCGCACGACCGTCACGATGGGCAATGAATTCCGCAGCGCGAACTCGAAATCGCGCTCATCGTGCCCCGGCACGCCCATCACCGCGCCCTCGCCGTACCCCATGAGCACATAGTTGGCGACCCAGAGCTCGATCGGCTTGCCAGTGAAGGGATGCAGCACATGCAATCCGGTGCGCATGCCCTTCTTCTCCTGGGTCGCAACGTCCGCCTCCATGACGCTGCCGCGGCGGCACTCGTCGATGAACGCCGCCAGCGCCGGGTTGAAAGCCGCCGCCGCCAGAGCCACCGGATGCTCCGCCGCGATCGCCATGAAAGTGACGCCGAACAGCGTGTCGGCGCGGGTCGTGAACACCTTGAGGGCCCCTGCGGCTGACATCGCCGCGTGCGTGTCGGGCGCATAAGGGAACGAAATCTCACAACCCTCGCTGCGGCCGATCCAGTTGGCCTGCATGAGGCGCACCCGCTCCGGCCAACCCGGCAGCCGCTCGAGATCCCGGAGCAACTCCTCCGTGTACCGCGTGATGTTGAGGTAGTAAGTCGGGATCTCCCGCTTCTCGACCGGCGCCCCCGTGCGCCACCCGCGCCCTTCGATCACCTGCTCGTTGGCGAGCACCGTCTGATCGACGGGGTCCCAGTTCACCACCCCCGTCTTGCGATACGCGATCCCCCGCTCCAGCATCCGCAGAAAGAGCCACTGGTTCCACCGGTAATAGCTCGGATCACAGGTGGCGACCTCACGGCTCCAGTCGATGCCGAATCCCAGCGACTTCAATTGCGCCCGCATGTGCCCGATGTTCTGTCGCGTCCACCTCGCAGGCGGCACGCCGTTGCTCATCGCCGCATTCTCCGCCGGCAATCCGAACGCGTCCCACCCCATAGGCTGCAACACGTTCCGCCCCTGCATCCGCATGAAGCGCGCCAACACATCCCCGATGGTGTAGTTGCGCACATGCCCCATGTGCAGCCGTCCGGACGGGTACGGCAGCATCGACAGGCAGTAATACTTCTCCCGCCCCTTCTCCTCCTTCACCTCGAAGGAGCGATGCTCTTCCCAATAAGCCTGCGCCGCCCTCTCGACAGCCGCCGGATCGTAATGCTCTTCCATTGAAAAACGCCTGGATTCTCAGCTCTGGAAAGCCTGCCAATTTACACGAACGAGCGGCGGCTCGTTACAGGACGAGCGGTGGCTCGGATGCAAAAGGGATTTTCCGGGGGCGTCTGGAGTCAGGGGCGCGGCGCATGCGCCGCGCGGGATTTACCGGGACTGGCAAATCCCCGGGTTTTTCCGCGGAGCAGGACAGCGGAGCGGGAAAACACGGAAGCGAGCCTATATGGACCAGTCGAGCGGCCGTGAGCCCGCGACAAAATCGCGCGGAGCGATTTTGGACGGCGCGAAGCGCCGGGCCTGAAAGGCCGAGGCCCAGGATGGGCCGAGCAACCCGGATTCACGGCGTCCCCCGGAAAATTCCTTTTGCAGCCGGGCCGACGCGACCGAATGTGCTATCAGGGAACAGCGACTGGCAAAAACAGCTGCGCCGATTCCCGCTGAATCAGCAGCGCAATGCTCTTGTTACGCTTCGCGCTCGCCGCCGACTCCAGCTGCTCCACCGTGCTGATCCGCCGCCCATCGACTCCCAGGATGATGTCCCCCGGCTCGACTCCCGCGACCTCCGCGGCCCCCGACACCCCCTCCACCACCAAGCTCCCGCTGGTCCGCGCCTCAGCCTTCTCCTGCGGGCCGAGCGGCCGGATCGTGAGCCCCAGCTGATTGGGCTTGCGCGCCACTGGCGCCGGCCGGGCCGCACTTCCCGCCGCGGCGGTCTGCGGCTCCTTCAATTCCTCGACCCGCACCCGAACGGTTCGGTCCCGATGGTCTCGCCACAACGTCAGCGTCGCTTGCGATCCGGGCCTCATGTCCGATATGCGGCTCGACAGCTCCCCGAAGTGATCGATCGAGTGTCCGTCGACCGCCAGCACCACATCCCCGGGCTCGATGCCGGCCGCCGCCGCCGGGCTCTTGCTCTGCACCGAGCTCACCAGTGCCCCGTGCGGGCCTCTCAAGCCGAACGAGTCGGCAAGGTCCGCCGTCACCTCCTGGATGGTGACCCCGATCTTGCCGCGCACCACGTGGCCGACCTCGATGATCTGGCGCTCCACGTTCGCGGCCACATCGATCGGGATGGCGAACGAGACCCCCATGAACCCGCCCGTGCGGCTGAAGATCTGCGAATTGATGCCGATCACCTCACCCTCCAGATTGAAGAGCGGACCGCCGGAGTTGCCCGGGTTCACCGCCACGTCGGTCTGGATGAACGGCACGTAGTTCTCCGTGGGCAGCGAGCGGCCGATCGCGCTCACGATTCCCGCGGTGGCACTGTTCTGGAAACCGAACGGCGAGCCGATCGCGAGCACCCACTGTCCGGGCCGCAGCTTCGCCGGATCCCCGAAGCGCACGACCGGCAGCCCCGCCGCCGCGATCTTGAGGACGGCGATGTCCGTGCGCTCGTCGGCTCCCACCACTCGCGCCTTGAACTCCCGCTGATCGACGAGTCGCACCGTGACCTGGCTCGCCCCCTCCACGACGTGATCGTTGGTGAGGATGTAGCCGTCCGGGCTCACGATGAACCCGGAGCCCGCGCCGCGCACCGGCTCGCCCTGGTGCTGCGGGTTGCCGCCGGGTGCCGGGATGCCGAAACGGTGGAAAAACTGGTTGAGCGGATCGTCGCCCTGATCGCCGCTTCCGGGATCCTTCTCGATCACCTCGATGTTGACGACGGCCGGGCCGTACTTCGCAACCAGCGGTGAGAAGTCCGGCAGCGATGCTGCCCCGCCGGGGGCGCACTGGATGGAGGAAGCGGCCGCGGATGCCACCTGGACGCTGATCACCGCCCAGGAGGCGAGGGCGATGAGAGCCCAGGACAGCAGTGCCGCACGGGGACGCGCGAGCCTAGAAACATTCATGTCAGACTCCGGGGTGGGAGGGTGGTAGCACTCGCCGTGCCTGAGCGCCGGCGCAGCACACCCGTTGCGACCGCGGCGGCGAGCGCGCCGGCGGCGAGGCTCACGATCAGCCAGTTTCCAACACGCGCGAACGGGGTGAGCCCGGCCCTGGGCGTGACGGAGGACCGCAGCACATACTGCTGGAAGGGCGGCGCGGAAGCCAGGAGCTCGCCGTACGGACCGATGATCGCCGAGATACCGTCGTTGGAGGCGACGATCATGCTGCGGCCTTCCTCGAGCGAGCGCATCCGCGCCATTTGGAACTGCTCGTACCGCGCTGTGGAGTGTCCGAACCAGGCGTCGTTGGTGACGTTCACCAGCGCGTCCGCCTTGGGCAGCATGTTCAGCATGTAGCTGCCGTATCCCACCTCATAGCAAACCGTCGGTCCGAGCTCGAGCCCGGCCACCGGCAGCGGCGACTGGTCCGTGCCGCCGCGGCTGAAGCTCTCGTACGGCAGGGTCATCAGGCGCAGCCAGTTGCGCACGAAATGCGGCACCGGAAAGAATTCCGCGAAGGGCACCAGATGGTCCTTCGCATACCAGCTCGCCGTCTTGCCGAGCGCCAGGATGGAATCGTAGTAGCGCTCGCCGTCTTCCGAGGCACGCACCACGCCCATGACCAGCGATGAGCCGTGCGCCTGCGCCTCGCGGTCGACCGTCGCAATGTAGGGCAGCAGGTTATTGGCCAAGTCCGGCAGCGCCGCCTCCGGCCAGACGATGAGCTGGGCGCCGAGCGCCGACTCGGTCATGGTGCGATAGCGCTTGAGGATCATCGGCGCCTCGCTGTCGAGCCACTTGTCCTCCTGCGGGATGTTGGCCTGAATGACCGCCACGGAGACGGGAGCGCCCGAAGGGTGCGTCCAGCGAGCCAGCCCCAGAGCCGCGCCCACGGCCCAGGGCGCGATCAGCATCAATGCCGCGATCAGACGCATGCGCACCGTGCCGCGCAGCAGCGCGATGAGAGCGCCCGAGCTCATGAGCAGCACCAGGCTGATGCCGTACACCCCCACGACCGGCGCGAGCGCGGCCAGCCAGGTATCGGTCTGCGAGTAGCCGAGCGACAGCCAGGAGAAGCCCGACAGGAACCAGCCGCGCCACCACTCGATGAGGAGCCACGCCGCCGGCATGCCGATGAGCCAGCGCCAGGCGCCGCTGCGCGGCAGCCAGCGCGCCACGACGTAGCCGATCAGTGCGTTGTACAGGGCCATGATGCCTATCAGGCCCAGCATGATGGCGATGGTCAGCCAGACAGGCGCCTTGCCAAGATCATGAACGCTGACATACAGCCAGTACGTGCCGGCGAGGAAGGTGCCGAAGCTGAACCAGAATCCCATCCACGCCGCTTCCCGCGGCGCCGCCTCTTCCCACAACCACATCAACACCGCCGGGCAGAGGATGGCGAGCGGCCACCACTCGAACGGGGCAAAGGAGCAAGCGAGCAGGGCGCCCGCACCAAAGGCCAGGAGCCTGCGCGCGAGCGCTGCATGGCGGGCAACGGCCACCATCAGCAGCGGGACCGCGCCGATGGGTGCCATCGCTGGAGTCGCCTCTCGCGGTGGAGAGGCTACGGCCGCGGGGCGCGGTGAGCTCATGCGTGGGACTCGTCCTGCGGGTTCGCGTGCCCATCATGGCTGTCGGGCGGGGTCACATCTCGCGGCGGCACCACGCGCAACGCATCGATGCGGCGCCGATCCGCCCGCATGACCCGGAACTCGAATCCATCGATGCTCGCCGACTCACCGCGGCGCGGCAGCCGGCCGAACTGCTTCATGAGAAGCCCGGCCACCGTCTCGAAGCCCTCCTCCTCGGAGAGGCGGGCGCCGAAGTACTCGTTGAACTCCTCGATCCGCGTCACGCCGCGCACCAGGAATAGGCGGTCGGCCTCCTTGCGGATGTTCTGGTCGTCCTCGACGTCGAACTCATCATCGATATCACCGACGATCTGCTCGATCACGTCCTCGATGGTCACCAGGCCGGCGACACCGCCGTACTCGTCGACCACGATGGCCATGTGGTTGCGGCTGCCGCGGATTTCCTTCAGCAGTACGTTCTGGCGCTTCGATTCCGGCACGAACACCGCCGGCCGCATGAATTCGCGGATGTCGAAGCGCTCGCGCGCCTCGCCGCTGCAGAGGCGCAGCAGGTCCTTGGCTAGCAGGATGCCGACGATGTCGTCGCGATCCTGGTCCATCACCGGGAAGCGCGAGTGCCCGGACTCGACCACGGTCGGCAGGATGCGCGCGATCGGATCGTCGCGGCGCAGGAACACCATCTGTGCGCGCGGCACCATGATCTCGCGCACGTGCAGGTTGGAGACTTCCAGCACCCCTTCGAGCATCGGCAGGGCATCCGCATCGAGCAGGCCGCGGGTGCGGGCCTCCCGCAGGATCTCGAGCAGCTCCTGGCGATCCTGCGGCTCCGCGGCGAAGGTCTGCGTCAGCCGCTTCAGCCACTTTCCGGTCGTGTTGATGTCCTTGGCCACGGGTCAGATCCTGTAGGGATTGGCAAAGCCCAGGCGGCGCAGGATGGCGATCTCGCGGCGCTCCATGCGTTTCGCTTCCGCGTCGCGCTCGTGGTCATAGCCGATGAGGTGCAATGCACCGTGCACCACCAGGTGCGCCCAATGCGCCTGCAGCGGCTTTTCCTGCTCGCGCGCCTCCGAGCGTACCACCTGGGCGCAGATCACCAGATCGCCCAGTGGGCGCGCAGCCGCGCCGCTCTGCCGGTTTCGGGGCGCCGGGCCGCCAGACAACGGGCGCGGCAGCGGCGCCGGCGGAAATGAGAGTACATTGGTCGGCTTGTCCTTACCGCGATAGCGGGCGTTGAGGCGCCGGCTTTCGGCCGAGCCCACCACCCGGATGCCGAGCTCGCCACCAGCGGCACGGTGGCCGATCGCCGCACCGGCCCAGTCGGCCATGTCACGAGCGCGCGGTGACCAGGCCCTGACGCGCGTCTGCACGTCGACTCGCAACGAATCCAACGGGGTGCCTCCTTGGCGCCTGCCACCGGCAGACGGTACGCGGCCTGCGCCGACTCGCCTGTGAGGGCTCGTCATGTCGGGCCGCCTTGCGGTTGCGCGGCTGGCTGGCTTGGCGGCGAGCCTGCCGCGGCGGCGGTGCGCGACTCGTAAGCCTGCACGATGCGCTGTACCAGCGGGTGGCGCACGACATCGTGGGCATCGAAGAAGGTGAACGCAACTTCCTCCACGCCGCTCAGCACGCCGATGACATGGCTCAGGCCCGACTGGCGGCCCGCGGGCAGGTCGGTCTGGGTCACATCACCCGTGACGACGGCCTTCGAGCCAAAGCCGATGCGCGTGAGGAACATCTTCATCTGCTCGATGGTGGTGTTCTGCGCCTCATCGAGGATGATGAACGAGTCGTTGAGCGAGCGGCCGCGCATGAAGGCGAGCGGCGCCACCTCGATGACATTGCGCTCGATGAAGCGCGTCACCCGGTCGAACCCCAGCATCTCGTAGAGCGCGTCATACATCGGGCGCAGGTATGGATCGACCTTCTGCGTGAGGTCGCCCGGCAGGAATCCCAGCCGCTCCCCGGCTTCCACTGCCGGACGCACGAGGATGATGCGCCGGATGGCCTCCGCCTGCAGCGCCTCCACCGCACACGCCACGGCAAGATAGGTCTTGCCCGTTCCGGCGGGACCGATACCGAATGTCAGGTCGCGGCCGCGGATCTGCGCGAGGTATTCACGCTGGTGGTGGCCGCGAGCGCGGATGCCGCCACGTGGAACACGGACGCCGCGGTCCGCCGGCTCGAGGTCAGCGGGCGCCTGCCCGGACTCACGCTCGCGGAGCGCAAGATGGACGCGCTCGGGCGTGACTTCCTCGTCCTTTGCCATCGTGAAGAGCTCGTGCAGGATGTCCTCGGCGCTGCCGGCGCGCGCGCCGAGTACCCGGAAGCTGTCGCCGCGGCGGCGGATCTGCACATCGAGCCGCGCCTCCAGCAGCCGGAGATTCTCATCGAGGGGGCCACAGAGGTTGGCCAGCCGCGCGTTGTCCGAGGGCTCGAGATCGAATTCCCGCGCCGCCTCGGGGACGGTTACTGCCACAGGCGTCCGCGCAGGGTGTGGGCCATGGCTTCGGTCACGGTGACGCGGGCGAACCGGCCGATGATCTCGGCGGGACCGCCGAAGTTGATCCAGCGATTGTGCCCGGTCCTGCCGGCAAGCTCACGCCCGTCCTTCTTCGCTGGCCGTTCCACCAGCACCTGCTGCACGCTGCCAACCATGCCTTCGCTGATGGCGCGCGCCTGGGAATCGAGCTGCGCCTGCAGCCGCGACAGCCGCTCCTGTTTGGCCTCGGCCGGCGTGTCATCGGGCAGGGACGCGGCCGGTGTGCCGGGCCGGCGGCTGTAGAGAAAGCTGAAAGACTGATCGAAGCCGACCTCGCGCACGAGCGTGAGCGTCGCCTCGAAATCGCGCTCGCTCTCCCCTGGGAATCCCACGATGAAGTCGGAGGAGATACAGATGTCCGGCCGCACACTCCTCAGCTTGCGGACCTTTTCCTTGAATTCAATGGTGGTGTAACCGCGCTTCATGAGAGCCAGCACCCGGTCGGAGCCGCTCTGCACCGGCAGATGCAGGTGGCTGGCGAGCTGTGGCACGTGGGCGAAGGCCTCGATCAGGCTGTCGTTGAGCTCGAGGGGATGCGAGGTGGTGAAGCGGATGCGCTCGATGCCAGGCACCGCTGCGACGTGGTGTATCAGAGTGGCAAGGTCGACGACGGCCCCGTCGGCCATGGGGCCGGCGTAGGCGTTGACGTTCTGGCCGAGGAGAGTCACTTCCCGCACGCCTTGGCTGGCGAGCTGCCGCACCTCCTGCAGCACCGACTCGAACGGCCGGCTGACCTCGTCCCCGCGGGTATACGGCACGATGCAGAAGCTGCAATATCGGCTGCATCCCTCCATGACCGACACGTAGGCGGTGGCGCCCTCGGCGCGCGGCTCCGGCAGGCGGTCAAACTTCTCGATCTCCGGAAAGCTGATATCAACCACCGAGCGGCCCGTGCGGCCCAGCTCCGCGATCATTTCCGGCAGGCGGTGCAGGGTCTGCGGACCGAACACCAGGTCCACGAAGGGGGCCCGCCGCGTGATGCCCTCGCCTTCCTGGCTCGCAACGCATCCACCGACGCCAATGAGCACGTGCGGCCGCTGCGTCTTGAGCCTGCGCCATTCCCCCAGCAGCGAGAACACCTTCTCCTGTGCCTTCTCGCGCACGGAGCAGGTGTTCATCAGCAGTACGTCCGCCTCGGCCGGATCCTCAGTGCGCGCGAGGCCGACGCCAGCCTCGAGCACGTCCGCCATGCGGGCGGAGTCGTACTCGTTCATCTGGCAGCCGAAGGTCTTGATGAAGTAGCGGCGGGGCATAGGCAGGGAATCGGCCAATTCTACGGCCTCGGGCACCCGCCCGCACGAAAGCCGCACGGAACTGCGTTCCAGCAAAAAAATGCCCCTTGAATCAGGTACTTGCGATTTAGAACGGGATGTCGTCGTCGAAGTCTTCCCGCTCCCCGCCGCCCGTCCCGCCGGCCGCGCCGCCGCCGGCCGGAGCCGAATAGTCCGGCATCGGCTCGCGCGGCGCCGCGCCTGCAGCGCCGCCGCCGCCCGCACCCGCGCCTGCTCCCGCTGCGCCGCCGCCGCGGCCGCCGAGCATCTGCATCTCGTTGCCGACGATTTCGGTGGAATAGCGCTCGTTGCCCTGCTTATCCTGCCACTTGCGGGTGCGCAGGCTACCCTCAATATAGACTTGCGAGCCTTTCTTGAGGTACTCGCTGGCGATCTCCGCCAGGCGGCCAAAGAGGGCGACACGGTGCCACTCGGTGCGCTCCTGCTGCTCGCCGCTCTGCTTGTCGCGCCAGCTCTCGGTGGTCGCGATGCGCAGGTTGGCCACGCTGCTGCCCGAAGGCATGGCACGCGTCTCCGGGTCCGCGCCCAGGTGTCCGATCAGGATGACTTTGTTGACTCCGCGCGCCATGAGTGTGCCCTCTTGAAGATGGCGCCATTGTAGACGGGCGCGGGCCCTTAGCGAACCCGCCAAGGCTGGGCGGACTTGGAATTATTCGGCCGAAACGGCTGCGGCCGGTACACTTGAAGGCTTGATTTTTCGCGGCCGACGGCCGTTCGGCTATATGCAAGAAATCCGTGTCCGCGGGGCGCGCACCCACAATCTGAAAAGCGTCGACGTCGATCTGCCGCGCGAGCGGCTGATCGTGGTGACGGGGCTTTCCGGCTCCGGCAAGTCCTCGCTCGCCTTCGACACCCTCTACGCGGAGGGACAGCGGCGCTACGTGGAGTCGCTCTCCGCCTACGCCCGGCAATTCCTGTCCATGATGGACAAGCCCGACGTCGACAGCATCGAGGGACTCTCGCCTGCGATCGCGATAGAGCAGAAGGCCACTTCCCGCAACCCCCGCTCGACCGTCGGCACGGTCACCGAGATCTACGATTACCTGCGCCTGCTCTATGCGCGTGCCGGAACCCCGCGCTGCCCGGACCATGGGATCGACCTGACGGCCCAGACGGTCAGTCAGATGGTCGATCAAGTGCTGAAGCTGCCGGAAGGTGCCGCCGTCGCGCTCGTTGCGCCGATGGTGAGCGATCGCAAGGGCGAGCACGCCGACATCCTCGACTCGCTGCGGGACCAGGGGTTCGTGCGCGTGCGCATCGATGGGCGCATCCATGACATGGACGGCCTGCCGCAGCTCGACCCGAAGCGCAAGCACACGGTCGAGGCGGTGGTCGATCGCCTGCGCCTGCGGCCCGATGCGCAGCAGCGCCTGGCGGAGTCCTTCGAGACTGCACTGCGGCTCTCCGGCGGGCTGGCGCGGCTTACTTTCCTTGATGAGCCGCAGAGCGACGAGCTCGTCTTCTCCAGCCGGCACGCATGCCCGATCTGCGGCTACAGCGTGCCGCCGCTGGAGCCGAAGCTGTTCTCGTTCAACAACCCGGCCGGCGCCTGCCCGACGTGCGATGGCCTCGGCACGCAGCAGTTCTTCGATCCGCAGCGCGTGGTCATGCACCCGGACCTCTCGCTCGCGAGCGGTGCCGTGCGCGGCTGGGACCGGCGCAACAGCCACTACTTCCAGCTCATCCAGTCTCTCGCCCGGCATTATCAGTTCGATATCGAGATGCCGTGGACGGAGCTGCCGGAGCAAGCGCGGCAGGTGCTGCTGAACGGCAGCGGTGATGAAGTGATCGAGTTCCGCTACAGCGAGGGCCAATCCGCGGGCAAGCGCCGCGTAGCGGTGAAGCGCCACCCCTTCGAGGGCATCCTGCCGAACCTGGAGCGGCGTTATCGCGAGACGGAATCCGCCACGGTCCGCGAGGAGCTCGCGAAGTATCTCGGCGTGCGCACCTGCCCCGACTGCGGCGGCGCCCGCCTCAATCGCGCAGCGCGCTTCGTGTTTATCGCCGATAAGGCTCTGCCGCAGGTCACGCGCCTGAGCGTCGGTCACGCACTCGAGCTTTACCGCACGCTCACCCTGGACGGATGGCGGAGCGAGGTTGCAGCTCCGATCCTCAAGGAGGTCGGGCAACGCCTGCGCTTCCTGGCCGATGTCGGATTGCAGTATCTGACGCTCGATCGCAGCGCCGAGACCCTGTCGGGCGGTGAGGCGCAGCGCATCCGGCTCGCCAGCCAGGTGGGCTCCGGCCTCACCGGCGTGATGTACATCCTCGATGAGCCTTCCATCGGACTTCACCAGCGCGACAACGCACGGCTCCTCGGCACGCTGAAGCGCCTGCGCGACCTCGGCAACACGGTGATCGTGGTGGAACACGACGAGGAGGCGATCCGTGAGGCCGACCATGTCGTGGATCTCGGACCGGGCGCGGGCGCGCACGGCGGCCACATCGTGGCCGAGGGTACGCCGGCGCAGATCGAAGCTTCCGCAGCTTCACTGACCGGCCAGTACCTCAGCGGCCAGCGTACCGTCGCCCTGCCACGCCTGCGCACGCCGCGCTCGCCGGACAAGCAGATCCGCATCGTGGGCGCCTCCGGCAACAACCTGCGCAACGTCAGCGCGGAGATTCCGCTGGGACTGCTCACCTGCGTAACCGGGGTCTCCGGGTCCGGCAAGTCGACGTTGATCATCGACACCCTCTTCGGCCATGTCACCGCCAAGGTCAATGGCCGGCTCGGCGCGCCGGATGCCGCGCCCTGCGAGCGCATCGAGGGCCTCGCAGACATCGAGCACGTGATCGACATCGATCAGGCGCCGATCAGCCGCACACCCCGCTCCAACCCGGCGACCTATACCAACCTCTTCGGGCCGGTCCGTGAGCTTTTCGCGGCCGTTCCCGAGGCGCGTGCGCGCGGCTATGACGGCGGCCGCTTCAGCTTCAACGTCAAGGGCGGACGGTGCGAGGCATGCCAGGGCGACGGAGTCATCAAGGTCGAGATGCACTTTCTCCCTGATGTCTACGTCGCCTGCGACGTCTGCAAAGGCCAGCGCTACAACCGTGAGACGCTGGAAATCCGCTACCGCGGCAAGAACAT
>DASYGA010000141.1:0-14609 GCA_036000265.1 Steroidobacteraceae bacterium
CGCCTGACGCCGCAGCCGAAGTAGCGTGCGCGTGACCGGGGGGCGTTACCGCCCCTCGGATTCGCGGGCGGCCGCGCACCGTCTTCATTCCTCGCGGATGCGGAAATCGGCCTGCCAGCCGAGCTCGCGCGCGGCTTTCGCACTGCAGACGGCGCCGTCTTCCTCGGCGATATTGTAGATCCCGGGTGAGCCGCGGCTCACCGCAAGCCTGGCTGCCTGCGCAGCGGCATCCACGTGCACCGGACCGCCCGCGGCCGGCCCATCGAACCCCGTTCCGGGCCCGTACAGCCGGCCGTAGCGCAGCACCACGCCTTCGAACGAGCCCTGCAGGACCTGACTCTCCAGGCTGGCAACGCCGCGTGCGCTGAGACCTCCTGCTTCGGCGGGTGCGCCCACGTCGAGTGGAGCGTCCTCTCGATACGGCAGGGGTCCCGGTGCGTACACAAAAGAGACGCTCTGCGCGATCAGCCGCCGCATGCCGCAGGCGAGCCCTGCGGCAATCAGGTTGCGCGTGCCGAGCTCGCGCAGGCGCGCGTTACGCTCCCTCGCGGCCGGCATGCGCTTCGGATCGAGGCCGGGCGGCAGGTCGGTCAGCTGGTGGATCACGGTACGCGCATCGGCGGCGCGAGCCGCGTTCGCCAGCGCGTGCGCATCGAATACGTCGACAACGAGAGGCTCGACGCCCAACGAGCGCAGCATCGCCGCCTTTTCCGGCGAGCGTGTGGTGCCGAATACGCGCCAGCCGTCGGCCAGGAGCAGCAGGCACAGGCGTCTGCCGATGGCGCCGCCCGCCCCTGCCAGGAAGATGCTGCCGGAGTCGGTCAAGGCGAGCCGCCGCTCAGGGTGAGTCGTATCCCATTGGCGAGCCGGTCCCGGTACCCTTGGGGCCACAACCCGGGGTCCACACCACTTTCCTGATGATGCCGCTGGCGTCGGTATCGATCGTCACCGTGCATCCAGCCAGATTGTACTGATCGAACCGCCAGGTGGCCGCCTGCCCTCCACCCGCCGCGGTGAGGGCCCAGGGCACGCTCCAGTGCATCTCCAGATCGAGCAAGGTCTTGCCGACATACTTCACGGCGGTCTCGGACGGATAGTGCGCCGGCGGCGTGGCGCACCCCGCGAGCAGGAGAGCGGCCGTGAGGCCGAGGAGCAGGCGTACGCTTATCCGCATCGGGCAAGCATGCCCGAATCCGCGCGCGAAGGCAGCCGACACGAACGCGGCTAGCGAAGATAGGCCCGCTGCGCCGCCCAGGCGGTGAGGAGCGCCAGGACCACGCTCGCCGCCAGCGCCAGGGCGGCGTATTGCTTCTCCCGCCTGACCAGATGCTGGCCGTCGAGCGGCACGATGAGAAACGGCTCGCCGTGAGTCGTCTGCCCGACGACGCTCACCCGTTGCGCGGTGGAAGCGATTCCCGCCTCCACCTGCTCCCGCGCGGCGCTGCGCACCGCCTCCCATTCCTCGCCATCGAGCCGCCCGTCGTGGTCGCGATCGAACTTCGCCAGCAGTGCCGCCTGGTCGTGCTTCCAGCCGATCACGACCTTGCCCACCTCTGCCTCGATGGATTCGACCATCGAGCGCGAGCGCAGCTCGCCGAGCACCGTCAGCTGCGCCTCCGGACTGATCACCCGCTCGGTGTAGCGGTAATCGCGATCAGGGCTCCAGCCCCGGCCCTCGAGGCCCGGCAGGCAGGCCGGACGCGGCGCATTTCCATACCAGGTCTCGTGCGAGGTCGGCGTCACCTCGGCACCAACAGGTCCGACCAGGCACTCGCCATCGCCATCATGAAGGGCAAAGGGCGCCACGCTGGTGGCGCGATCGACGATGGACCACTCGCTGCGGTTGCCCCCGGCAGCGGCCCGGCGGCGCTCGATCTGGTAGTCCCACCAGACGCACGGCAGACCGCTCAGCGGCGCGCTGATCGCTCCTTCGGGCGGCGGTCCTGCGCGACCCTGCAGGTGCACATAGCCCTGCGCTGCCGAGCGGATCCGTGCCAGTGGCGTATCGGCGGCGAAGCGGTCCCGGCGCAGGCTGACGAAGAAGCGGTAGACGGCGTAGGCCGTGCCGGCCGCGAGCAGGACGGCAAGCGCGAGGAACCCCGGGACGACTCCCTGCGGGCTCACTTGCCGAACGCCAGACCTACATCGACGTCGGCTGTCTGCGCGGCGTCGAATTTGAGCAGCCGCGCGGACGAGAAATCGAACATGCCCGCCACGATCGCGTCGGGGAATGTCTGGATGCGGACATTCTGCGCGTTCGCCGCATCGTTGTAGATCTCGCGGCGGTCGGCGATCGCGGTCTCGAGGGCGCTGATGCGCGCGGCGAGATTGCGGAACAGGGTGTCCGCCTTGAGCTCGGGGTAGCGCTCGGCGACCGCGTAGAGGTTGGCGAGGCCGCTGCGCATCGCGCCCTCCGCCGCATTCACCGAGGTCACATCGCCGGAGTGGCGCGCCGCATCGACCTGCGATCGCGCCTGGGTCACGCGCTCGAGCGTCTCGCGCTCGTGCTGCATGTAGCGCTTGCAGACCTCGATCAGCTTCGGCAACTCGTCGTGCCGCTGCACCAGCAACACATCGATGTTGGACCAGGCGAGCTTGACCTCGTTGCGGGTACGCACCAGCCCGTTGTAGATCGTGACGGCATACCCGATCAGGAGGACCATGAGCAAGACGAAGATGATCAAGCCGGTCATACCTCACCCCGATATTGCGCGCGCGGCGCAGCCACAAGCACATCGAGTGTCCCAGAGCGCCCGGTCGGCCCGCCATCGCCAGCCGCTCGAACTGTGCGCGCGGTAGCAGTTCCCCGGCGCCGGACGTGACGCGGCAGGCATTTCGTTCCCCGCCGGAGGGCTGGAGTGGCCCGGGAAGTTGGCGCACAATGCCGCCGTCGAGCCAGCAAAAACCTCGCATCAGTCGAGGGAGGGGCGTGCGCATGCTGCTCCGAAGATCCTTTCGGCCTCGGGCGGAGGCGCGCAGTCCGTTTGTGCCCTCGGGGGCGCCCTTGGCGCTCAGCTGGGTGCTCCTCGCCTATGCCGTCGTGGCCGTCGTGGCCGGCAGCGCCTTTGCCGCCCTGAGGATCCACAGCGACTACCTGCAAGTGATGCAAGATGAGCGCGACGGGCTGCGCAGCGTGACGGCAGCATTGACCAGCGCCGCCCAGACCATGCTGGATCATGGGCTGGGGGCGGCTCTGGCGGCAGCCAGTGAAGTGCGGTCCGCCGGCGGGCTGGATAGCCTCTCCCGCCAGGCGCTCGACCTCGCCTTGCAACGGCAACTCACGGGCGGCGCATATGTGCGTTTTCTCTTTCTCGAGGACTCCGGCCGGTTCGTGCTCGCAAGCCGCACCCGGGTGCTCGCGGGAGCCAGCGCGCCGGCTTACCTGGCGGGGACGGCCGCCGCGCGTGAGGTCTGGGTAGGACAGCCGTTGCAGGATCCGGAAGATCCAGGCCAGTGGGTGGTCCCGATTGCGCGCCGTGCGCAAACCGGTCCGGCTGCAAGCGGCTGGGTAGGCGCTCTGATCAGCTTCGGTGAGCTCGAGCCGCTCGCGCGACGGTTCGGCGATCGAGTGCACGAATTGAGTCTGATCGGACTCGACGGCACGATCCTCGCCGACGTCCAAGACCACAAGTTGAACCAGTATGCCGGCCAGAGCATCTCGCGCCACGAGCTTTTCCGCCGCGCAATCGACAACGGACGCGGTGGGATCGTCGCGGATCGCAGCAGCATCATCGCCTACTATCCCATGCTGGGCTATCCCATTTACGTCGCTGCCGGCCAGCTGCGCAATGTATTCCTGGCTGGCTGGTACAGCCGCCGCAGGCAGATGATTGCGGCCGCCGCCGCCTTCAGTGCGCTGGTCCTCATCCTGACCGCATTTCTCAACCACTACATGCGCGCGTTGCGCACACGTGAGCGCGATTACAACACGTTGGTCGACAGCGCGCGGTTCGGCGTATTCCTGCTCGAAGGCGATCGGTTCGTGGATGCCAATCGCACCGCGGCGGTCATGTTCGGGCTGCAGAGCGAGCGCGCCGCCATCGGGCTGACGCCCTGGCAGCTCTCCCCGGAGCGACAGCCTGATGGCAGGCCGTCGGAGGATGTCGCGCGCGAGCGCATCCTCGCCGCCGCGCGCGATGGCGGCATCACCTTCGAGTGGCTGCACAGGCGCGCGGATACCGGAGAGATTTTCCCGGCGGAGGTCGACCTGTCGAGTCTCAGTACCGACGGCACCACCCTGGCACTCGCCCTGGTCCACGATGTAACCACGCGCAAGCGCGCGGAGGAGGAGCTGCGCCGCATCTCGGCCGAGCTCTTGCGGCTTCAGGATGAAGAGCGCCGCCGCATCGGGCGCGAGCTGCACGACTCGACCGGCCAGTCGCTCGCGGCGCTCGAGATCGAGCTGGCGCAACTCGAGCCCGAGGCGCAGAAGCTCTCCACCGGTGCCCGCGAGCAGCTCGAGCGCTGCGTGCAGCTCGCCCGGCAATGCTCGGGCGAGATCCGCACGGCCTCCTACCTGCTGCACCCGCCGCTGCTCGATGAGCTGGGGCTCGCGAGCGCGTTGCGTTGGTTGGCAGACGGCTTGCGCGAGCGCAGCGGCCTCGAGCTGCGGTTGCAGTTGCCCGAGCGGTTGCAAGGCCTGACCCCAGAGGAGGAGCTCGCTCTCTTTCGTGTCGCACAGGAAGCGCTCACCAACGTGCATCGCCACTCCTCGAGCCCCTCTGTCGCCATCAGGCTGCGGGCGGAGCCTGCGAGCGTCGTGCTCGAGATCGAGGACGCCGGCCGCGGCATTGCCGCGGCCAAGGGCAGCGATCCGGAGTCATCGGGACGGTTTGCCGGTGTCGGTGTCGTCGGGATGCGGGAGCGCATCCGCCAGCTCGGGGGCACCTTCACCGTCGAGTCGACTGCCGGCGGCACGCTGGTTCGCGCCTGCATACCACGCTCCAACTGGGCCGGCCGCGATCGCAGCGCCGCAACCGTGGCTGCCTCGTGAAGCCAGTGCGGATTCTCATCGCGGATGATCACGAGGTCGTGCGGCGCGGCATCGCCGCGCAGATCGCGCAGCGGCCCGGCTGGGAAGTGGTCGCGGAGGCGATGAACGGGCGCGACGCCGCGGCGCAGGCGCTCTCCCTGAAGCCCGATCTCATCGTGCTCGATCTGGCCATGCCGGAGCTCAACGGCCTCGCCACGGCCGGCAGAATACTCGCGGCCCTGCCCGAGGCGCGCATCCTGATTCTGACGATCCACGACTCCGAGCAGCTCGTGCGCGAGGTGCTCGCGGCCGGGGCGCGCGGCTATGTTCTCAAGTCTGATGCGGGCCGCGTGCTGATGGCGGCGCTCGATGCCCTGCTCGAGGGCGGATCGTTCTTCACGCCCAAAGTAGGCAAGATGGTGCTCGATGGCTATCTGCGCAGCCCCTCCTCGCCCGAGGAGCTCGGCGCCGGAGTGCTCTCGGCGCGCGAGCGCGAGATCGTGCAGCTGCTCGCCGAAGGCAAGAGCAACAAGGAGGTCGCAACGGCGCTCGGCATCAGTGTCAAGACGGCCGAGACTCATCGCAGCAACATCATGCGCAAGGGCGGCTTCGGCTCGCTCGCGGAGCTGGTGCGCTACGCCATCCGTAACCGCATCATAGAGGCCTGAGGCCGCCCGCACCCCGCCCCCCACGCCCTACGCGCCGCATCGCGCATACAGAGTCTCCCCGGGGGCAATACCAGAAGTCCTCAATTTCCCGATCGCGGGTTCATCGCTATGGTAGCGATAGCAGTCCTTTGACCTGGTCCGACCCGCCCCGCCGTGATACGCACCGTCGATCCTCTCATCGCGGCCCTTGCGGCCGCCATCGCGCTGCTCACCTGTTACGGCTGCCTCTGCGCCGCAGGCTGGGTCGCCGGCGCGCGCCCGCGATGTACCGCCCGCCTGATCGCAGGCAACACCGTGGCGCTCGGACTCGGGCTCTGGTCGGCTTGTGCGCTCGAGGCCCTGGCCCTCAGCCCCCGCGGCTGGCCACCGCTCGGCGCCGCGGGCTGGCTGCTGGCGCTCGGGCTCGCCGCTACCGGCCAACTCTGCGGCCTGCTCTTCCTTGCCGGCCGCGAGCCTGACCTGCCGGCGATCGCCGGCAGCGCCTTCAGCTTCACTGCGGCCGTCTGCGGGACGCAGTGGCTGACCCTGGAGGCCGGCAGCGGTTTGCGGGACTCCGGGGCGGCAGGCAGCTGGGCGGCAGGCTTCCTGCTGCTGGCCTTCGCCGGGTATTCGGTGGCCCTCTGGAGGGCATTCGGTCCGGGACGACGCGGTCGGCGGACTGCGATCGCCACGCGGGTCGTGCTGGCCTGCGTGCTCGCGCTTGCCGTTCTCGGGCCGGGAGCCGGAATCCCGTGGGACTCGCGCCTGCGCGGCGCCCGCTGTTGCACGGAATTGCTCCTCGGCACGCGGCTTCTGGCGGTGGCGATCGCCGCTGTCAGCGCCGCCGCCCTCACCGTCATGCAGCTGGCCGGGATTTTCCAACAGCAGCTCGGCCAGTACGCGAGCCGCAGCCGCCACGACCTTGCGGAAGCCCACGCGCGCCTGCATCACATCGCCACCCACGATCCGCTCACCGGTCTTCCCAACCGCAACCTTCTGAAGGAGCGTCTCGCCAGGTCATTCGCCGGCGAGAGTCGCGCGGGACGCACCATAGCCGTGGCGGCCCTCGACCTCGACCGCTTCAGCACCATCAATCATTCCCTCGGCCACGGGGTGGGCGACGGCCTGCTGATCGAGATCGCCCATCGGCTCGAGGCCGCGGTGCCGGGCCCGCACACGCTCGCACGCGTGGGCGGAGACTCCTTCGGATTGGTGATCGACAGCGTCAGTGCGCGCATGGAAGCCCACGCGATCACGAGCGCGATGCTGGCGGCGCTGGAGCAGCCGTTCCTCATACACGGCCAGGAGATCCGGATCCGGCTGAGCATCGGGGTGAGCGTGTATCCGGACGATGCGCGGCGGGGCGATGACCTCCTCGCCCACGCGGAGGCAGCGCTCGTCATGTGCAAGCGCCACGGCGGCGGCAGCGTCGTTTTCTTCGAGCCCGGCATGTCCGATTCCATGCAGGAGCGGCTCGCGCTCGAGAACGACATGCGTCGCGCCCTGGCGGCGCAGGAGTTCGAGGTCTACTACCAGCCGCAGCTCTCGTCCCGGACCGGCAGGATCCTCTCGGTCGAGGCGCTGTTGCGCTGGCGCCATCCACAAAAAGGGCTGATCGGGCCGAGCTCCTTCATCCCGCTGGCGGAGCAGACAGGCCTCATCGTGCCGCTGGATGCCTGGGTGTTGGGGCAGGCTTGCCGCCAGGCGCGCCTGTGGCTGGCCGAGGCCGCCCTGGATGTGAAGATCGCAGTCAACCTCTCGGCCCTGCAGTTCAGCTGCCCGGACCCCATCGATGCGATCGTATCCGCGGTGCAGGCCGCGGGACTCGATCCGCGCTGTCTCGAGATCGAGCTGACGGAGAGCGCGCTCATGATCGATCCCGACCGATCCGCGGCCGCGCTGAAGTTGCTGCGCTCCATGGGCATCAGCATCGCCATCGACGATTTCGGCACGGGCTACTCGAGCCTGAGCTACCTGCGGCGCCTGCCGATCGACAAGCTGAAGATCGATCGCAGTTTCGTCAGGGACCTGCCCACGAGCACCACGGACGAGTCGATCGTGCGCGCCATCGTCTCACTCGCCCACAGTGTCGGGTTGCAGGTGGTCGCCGAAGGAGTCGAGACGGCGGAGCAGCTCGAGTGCATCCGCGTGCTCGACTGCGATCAGTGGCAGGGCTACTACTGCTGCCCGCCGCAACCGGCGGCGCAGATCACCGAGCGCCTGGCCGGCGATGCCGGGATCTCCGCCACCGGCCTGCGGGCCGCTTTGACGCGCGCCTCGCGCATCCTCGGACCCTGACGTTGTGATAGCATCGCGCGACGATGGCGCGACGCAGCCGGCAAAAGTCGCGTCCCTGGAGGCGGCAACGGAGCTGATGTCCGGAATACGGCCGCAGGCCGGTTTGTCCGCTTGAAAGGGTATTTATGCGATTCCATCGCCTCGCGCTCCTGGGGATCCTGTCCGGCCTGCCCGCGGTGGCGCTCGCTGCCGCCGCGACCGGGGACGGCAACGCCTTGCATCCGAGTTGGCTTGATGCCCACGTGAGCCCCGCGCAGAGCTTCTACGGGTTCGCGAACGGCGGCTGGCAGAAGCGCAACCCGATCCCGGGCGCCTACTCCTCCTGGGGAACTTTCAACATCCTCCAGGTGAGTAACCAGAAGATCGTCCGCCAGCTGATAGCGGACGCCGCCCAGGGGCATGCGCCGCTCGGCAGCGCCGCGCAGAAGGTGGGCGATTTCTACGCCAGCGGAATGGACGAGAAGCTCATCGAGCGGGTCGGGATAGGCCCGCTCTCGCCGCAGCTCGACGCCATCGCCGGGATCAGGAGCCTTGCGGACCTGCAGCGGGAGGTGGCCCACCTGCAGATGATCGGCGTCGATGCCATGTTCGGCTTCGGCGAGATGCAGGATTTCAAGGATTCCAGCCGTGTGATCGCGGTTGCCGGCCAGGGCGGCATCGGGCTTCCGGACCGGGACTATTACCTGAAGCAGGATCCCAAGTTCAAGCAGATCCGCACCGCATACGTCGCGCACCTGGCGCGGACCTTCCAGCTCCTGGGCGACGGCAAGCAGCAGGCGGCACACGAGGCGGCGACCGTCATGTCCATCGAGACCAATCTCGCACAGGCATCGATGTCACGCGTGCAGCAGCGCGATCCGCACGCCATCTACCATGTCATGAGCCTGGTGCAGCTCGATCGCAGCATGCCGAACTTCTCCTGGAGCGGGTACCTGCGGCAGATCGGCTATCCGCAGATCACGAGCATCAATCTTGCGATGCCGAAGTTCTTCGGCGCCCTCGGCAAGGATCTGCGCAGCGTGCCGCTGGATGACTGGAAGATCTACCTGCGCTGGCGCCTCATCGATGCCTTCGCGCCGTATCTCTCCCCGCCTTTCGTCGATGAGAACTTCAGGATGCAGTCGGCGATCACCGGGGCGCAGAAGCTGCTGCCGCGGTGGCAGCGGGTCGTCAATGCGGAAGACGATGCGCTCGGCTTCGCCGTCGGCAAGCTCTACGTCGCGAAGGAGTTCCCGCCCTCTTCCAAGGCGCAGGTGCTCGGCATCCTGCACGACATCCGCGCCGCGCTGAAGAGCGATCTGGCAACCCTGCCCTGGATGACACCCGCGACCCGCAAGGCGGCGCTCGTCAAGCTCGGCATGATGGGCGAGCGCATCGGTTATCCCGACAAGTGGCGCGACTACTCGACGCTGCGCATCGATCGCGGGCCGTACGTGCTCAACGTCATGCGCGCCAATGAGTTCGAGCAGAAGCGGGAGTTGAACAAGATCGGCAAGCCGGTGGACCGGAACGAATGGTACATGACCCCGCAAGAGGTCAATGCGTACTACGACCCGTCCATGAACAACATCAACTTCCCGGCCGGCATCCTGCAACCCCCGTTCTTCGATCCGAAGGCGCCGCCCGCGGTCAACTACGGCGCCATCGGCTGGGTCATGGGCCATGAGATGACCCACGGGTTCGACGACCAGGGCGCGCAGTTCGACGGCCATGGGAACCTGAAGAACTGGTGGACGCCCGAGGATGCGAAGCGCTTCCACGCGGCGACCTCCTGCATCTCGAATCAGTTCTCGGGCTACACGGTCGACGGCGACCTGCACGTGCAAGGGAAGCTGGTCACCGGCGAGGAGACCGCCGATCTCGGCGGCCTCATGCTCGCCTGGCGCGCCTTCCATGCCTCCGGCGCGTACCCGAGCGCCAAGAGCATCGACGGCTACACGCCCGACCAGCAGTTCTTTCTCGGCGCAGCGCATGTGTGGGCCAACAACACCCGGCCGGCGGAAGCCCGCCGCCGCGTGACCATCGATCCGCACGCGCCGCCCCTGTACCGGGTGAACGGCACGGTCGCGAACCTGCCGCAGTTTCAGCAGGCGTTCCAGATACCCGCCGGCAGCCCGATGGTCAATGCACACCGGTGCGTGATCTGGTGACCTGAAACCCGACGGCCGCCGCCGGCGATGATCGCCAGGGGCTGCCGTCGTCGATTACGCGTTCACCACGGCCATACAGAAGCCGTCGTAGCCCTTTACGCCCACTGTCTGGATGGCTGTCGCCGAGACACGCAGCTCCGCCGCGATGTCCTCATAGAGCTTGCGGACGCCCCGGACGGCAGGGTCATGCGTACGCGCGTCGATCACTTCTCCTTCGCGTATGGCATTGTCGAACACCATCATGCTTCCCGGCCGCGATAGCCCGAGACACGCGCGGAAGTAGTCCGGATAGCCTTCCTTGTCGGCGTCGATGAAGAAGAAATCGAACGGCCCCGTGAGCGACGGCATCAGCTCCAGCCCCGCGCCCACCCGGATCTCCGCCACGGCCGCCAGTCCCGCATGGGCAAGGTTGGCGCGCGCCACCTCGGCGTGCGTGGGGCTGTATTCCAGACTGATCAGCTGGCCGCCGGGCGGCAGGGCGCGGGCGAGCCAGATGGCGCTGTAGCCGCCCAGGGTGCCGATCTCCAGGATGCGCCGCGCGCCCATCGATCTCGCCAACAGATTGAGCAGCTTGCCCTGGGGCGCGCTGACGGCGATGTCGGGCAGCCGCGCCGCCCTGCTGGCCTCCTGGGCGGCGGACAATGCCTCATCCGGCCGCACGATGAGGTCGTCGAGGTAACCGTCGACCGCGGTCCAGGTCTTCTGAGACATTGCTGCGCTCCCCTCTATGGCATCCGCCGCGGCTGATCCAGCCTCCAGAGGCGCGAGTCTACGCGATCGATCCGGCGGCTGTCGGCTGCGGCTCAGCGAGCACGGCATGCCTGCGCCGGACGGCCTCGCGCCACGCGAACGCCCTCGCCGGCGACCACATCAAAGACCTCGAGCACCTCGCGTGCGCATTTTTCCCAGCTAAAGTCCTTGGCGCGCTGCAAACCACGCGCGACCATTGCGCTGCGCAGCGCCGGGTCGCCCAGAGTCTTGCGCAGCCCAGCGGCGATGGCCCCGACATCGCTGGGATCGACGAGGTAGCCGGCGCCATCGACCACCTCCGGCGGCGCGCAGGTGTTCGCAGTCAGTACCGCGCAGCCGCAGGCCATGGCCTCGACCAGCGGGATCCCGAACCCCTCGTAGAGTGATGGAAATGCGAACAGCTCCGCCATGCGATAGATCGCGGGCAGGTCCGTGTGCGTCACCCAGCCGAGGAACTGAATCCGCTTCTCGAGGCCGAGCGCTGCGACTTCAGACAGCTCCTCACGGCTGCTCCAGCGCTGCTCGCCGGCAATCACCAGCTGATGGGGAAACTCGCCCGCAACTTGGGCGAACGCGCGCAGCAGCCGTTTGACGTTCTTGCGCGACTCGATCTGGCCGACCCAGAGGACGAACTTCTCGGGCAGTCCGTAGCGCTCGCGAACTGCCGCGAGCTGCGCCTCGTCCTCGATGAGGTAGAACTGCCGCGGATCGATCGCGTTGTGGACCGGGAATATCTTGCCCGGATCGGCGTTCACATAGCGCACGGCGTCATCCTTCACCTTGCTGGCGACCGTGATGAATGCATCGGCCCTGTGGCAGTACCACGGCACGACCGTCCGGCAGTACACCCGGTCATACCACTTGAAGTGCCGTGGGATGGCGAACCACTCCGAGCCGTGCAGCACGAAGATCTTCTTCGCGGGGTGCAGGAGCGGTACGGTGAACTTGGGGTTGAAGATGATGTCCAGTTGCCGATTGCGCGTGGCCCAGGGCACCGCCACCTGGTCCCAGAGGACGGTCCCTGGAACCCGGCTCACCAGCTCTTCGACATTTGGATAGCCGGCGTAGGTGCCGAGGAGCTTCGGATTCTGGTAGATGAGCACATACCGGTGCTGGGCACCCAGGGTGAACAAAAACGGCAGCAGCGTTTTCGTGTAGTGCTTGACCCCACCCTCGTGCTGCTCGTAATGCCGCAGCATGATGCCGATGCGCATAATCTATCTCTGCTGTCTTCAGACGTGAACAGCCACGCTTGACGCCACGTCGACATCAAGCGTGCCAATGGGCCGTGAGGCGGGCTGTGCGATGGGAACCCCACGGCAGAATCAGAGGCGTAGCGGCAGGCAGCAACCTGCGTTCCCGACGCCCTCGGCTACTACTTCTCTCATCGGAATGCGACTGATGCAATGTGCCGCGGGCCCGTGGGCGAGCCGCCTTGTTCGGACAGCTGCGGGTCGATGACCGCTGGAGCTCTCATCTCGGTTGTCCCGCTTCAGCTGCAGCTTAAGGGCGATTCCGGTAGACTCGCGTGCACTGCGGTCCTGGTGCTCAAACGGTAGCTTCCGATGATGGCGTGGACATGACGCGCGACAACATGAGGCTGACCTCCGCGCCGTCTCTACGGTCGGCGACCGCGCAGGATGCGAACAGCATCCGCGCGCTCCTCGAGCGCAACGGACTCCCAACCGCGGATCTCGCCTCATCGGGGTCGGAGTTTGTCGTCGCTTACGAGGGAGAAGAGCTGATCGGGGCAGGCGCCCTGCAGCCGTTCGGATCAACCGCGCTGCTGCGGTCGGTCGTGGTAGCCGCGGACCGGCGCGGCAGCGGCCTGGGACAGCACATCGTTCGTGAGCTCGAGCAGCGCGCCCGAGCGGCCGGCATCGGCGAGCTCGTGTTGCTCACAAAGACCGCAGCGCCGTTCTTCGCGCGCCAAGGCTACCGCATCATCGAGCGCAATGCGGCGAGCCAGGCGGTGCAGGCGAGCGAGGAGTTCCGCTCGCTCTGTCCGGCGAGCGCCACCTGTATGGTCAAAACGTTGCCCGGACTCTGATCGAGTCGGATCAGGGCGTCGGCGGTGGACCGAAGAAGCCGACGATCCGGCTGATACGGCCGTCCGAGCCGAGGTCATAGAAGTCCATCCCTTGCCCCAGCGATTTCCCGTCGGGACCCAGCCGTATCCAGCTCACCCGCATGGACCGATGATCCATCTGCGGCGCGCTGCAGCGGAAGCGATTGCCTGGATAGTGATGCTGAAAGTCGGCAATCGCATCGCTGAGCGCCGCGCGTCCAGCCGCGAGAGTAGGCTCCGGATCCATGTAAACGCCATCCGCAGCCCACACGCGTGCCAGCAGGCGGTCCCGAGTGCTGCGGTCGGTGGTGTTCCACGCTGCACAGTATCCGGTAATAGCGGCCTCCGGGGTCACGCGCAGGTCCGCCGGTGCTGCTGCCGGCGCTGCCATTGCTGCGTTTGCGAGCGCGGCAGCCGCCAACAGACTTACAGCGAGTTTCGACATCGGAGTGTACCCCCCCAAAAGCACAGACGGTCGAAGAACGCGACGAGTGCGACCGCGGTGCACCGAGCAGGATCGCATTGCCGACGCTCGCGCCGGCGACGGTTGCAAGGCCTGATCGGCTGCCATGGCTCAATGAGTTGGCGACAACGAGCGTGACGACGGGTCGCGGCATCAGCACCAGGATCGCCACGGCGAGGCAGTACGCGAGGAAGAGATGAACGTTCATGTCGATTATTTTGGAGGTAGCATACTCCTTCGAGATTCCGTTGCCATGAGCGCCGCCGCGGCCGCAGGCACAGGAGCACAATCCATGCATCATTCCCGACTTTGCGCACTCTTGATCGACTGCAATACCGCGGATGTAGGAGAGGCGGCGCGCTTCTGGGCCGAGGCACTCGGCCGGCCGGAGGACTCGGACCACCCCGGCAGCCGCGGCAACTATGTGATGCTGCAGACTCCGCCCGATGAGCCGATCGTGCAGATCCAGCGGGTGAGTCACGAAAGCCGAGTGCACATCGACATCGAGACCGACGATATTCCCGCAGAGATCGCGCGTCTCGAGCGCCTGGGCGCAAAGGTCACGGAGCGGCTGGAGCGATGGGTGGTCATGCAGGCGCCCACCGGCCAGCGCTTCTGTGTGGTGCGGGTCCAGCGGCCCGGCTTTCCGAAGAACGCCAACCGCTGGGATTGAGCGCCGGCTCCATCCGGCGAACGAATGGCCGCGCGCTGCGATCCGTAAACTTCGCCGCAGGGGAAATCTAGGGCCGGAATCGAAGGATGGACCTAAGCCTTTGAAGGTAAAAGCGGATTAACCGCCTCCTTTCCGGATACCCCGACCGCATACCCCTGCCGATCGCGCCACAGGCTGTCCAAGGCGGCGCCCGCCCGTGCGATAACACGAGCGAGCGCCTACCACAACCAGCCTGGGTAAGAGGCCGATCATGGGTACTTCCGCTCGCCGTGCCAATTCTACTCGGAGAATCCGTCCCCGCCCGGTCCGGGTGTCCTCTGTTGTCCCGCGTCGTCGCGCCGCACCAGAGGTGCCGGACTTCTCCCAAATCATGGGGCACCTGGCTGACGCCATCGCCTTTATCCGCGTCAGCCACCGATCGCTTGACCACCTGGAGGTCGCCTTCGAAGAGGCATCGCTATTGCGAATGGGGCTTGCCGCTTTGGATGCGGTCTATACCGAGATCGACCTGGCATCCATCGCGCTATCAAAGCAGCCGCACCCCGAGCGCCACGAGACGAAAAAGTCGCACCACTGACGCGGCGATTC
>DASYGA010000142.1:0-2795 GCA_036000265.1 Steroidobacteraceae bacterium
CGCCGCGCGGGCCAGGAACGCGGGCCTGCAGAGTCTGCTGCAACTGCACTCCGATCTGCAGTACGTGTTCTTCGTCGACGGCGACTGTGAAGTGGCTCACGGTTGGATCGGTGAGGCGGTGCGGTTTCTGGAATCTCATCCAGACGTGGCCGTCGTTTGCGGACGGCGTCGAGAGCGTCACCCCGAAAAATCCATCTACAATCTGCTCTGCGATATCGAGTGGGATGGCGCACCGGCGGGCGAGACCGGCGCTTGCGGCGGGGATGCCGTCATGCGGGTGACGGCGTTCCGGCAGGTGGCAGGATTTCGGCCCGACCTGATCTGTGGGGAGGAGCCGGAGCTGTGTGCCCGGCTGCGCCAGGCGGGATGGCGGATCTGGCGTCTCGCCGCCGACATGACGACACACGATGCGGCGATATATCACTTCACGCAGTGGTGGCAGCGCACCGTGCGTGTCGGCTACGGGTATGCGATGTTCATGCGGCTGGATAGCGTGCGGCACGATAAGCAGTGGATCGGTCGCTACCGGCGCTCACGGGTGTGGAGTCTCGGCGTGCCGGCGCTCATCGTGGCGGCATCGCCTTTTTTCGGCTGGTCGGCACTGTGGTTGCTCGCCCTCTATCCTCTGCAGGTGGCGCGTCTCGCGCTGCGCGGCCGGCGCGGCGCGCGCGCCAACTGGTCGCGTGCGGCGGCACTGGTGCTCGGGCATTTCGCCGAGATGCACGGGCAGCTCAAATACCAACTGCAACGGTATCGCGGCACGCGCTCCGGGCTCATCGAATACAAATAGCACGCCCGTGAAGATCGCCTACTTCGTCAATCAGTATCCGAAGGTCAGCCACAGCTTCATCCGGCGCGAGATCCTGGCCGTGGAGCGCCAGGGCTTCGAGGTCCTGCGCATTGCGCTTCGCGGCTGGGACGGTCCGCTGCCGGACGAGGAAGATCAGCGCGAGAGACAACGGACCCGCTACGTCCTGCGACGCGGCGTCTGGGGCCTGCTACTGCCGCTGTTGGTTACACTGCTGCGCCGTCCTGCGCGGCTGCTTGCGGCGCTGCACCTGGCAACGCGCCTGGCGCGTGATTCCGAGAGGTCTCTGCCCTACCATCTCATCTACGTCATGGAGGCCTGCCGTATTGCGCTGTGGCTGGCCGACGCCGGAGCCGAGCACCTGCACGCACATTTCGGCACCAACTCGGCCGAGATCGCTACTCTCGTGCGCGCGCTCGGCGGACCGCCCTGCAGCTTCACGGTACACGGGCCGGATGAGTTCATGAAGCCCATGGGCCTGGAGGAGAAGATCCATCGCGCCGCTTTCACGGTCGCGATCAGCGACTTCGGCCGCAGTCAGCTCTACATGCGCTCGCGCCACCAGGACTGGCACCGGATCAAGGTCGTGCACTGCGGACTGGAGAAGGCGTTTTACGACGGCGTCCCGCTTCCACCGCCCGCAGCGCCCCGCCTCGTCTGCGTCGGACGACTCTGCGAGGCCAAGGGTCAGCTTCTCCTGTTGGACGCGGCGGCGCGCCTGGCCGGCGGCGGCATCCCGTTCGAGCTGGTCCTCGCCGGCGACGGTCCCTTGCGCGGCGAGCTCGAGACGCTCATCCGTCGCCACGGACTCGCAGGACAGGTCCGCATCACCGGTTGGATCTCGAGCGCCGAGGTTCGCCGCGAATTGCTCGCCGCCCGCGCCCTGGTTCTGCCGAGCTTCGCCGAAGGACTTCCAGTGGTGATCATGGAGGCGATGGCACTGCGCCGCCCGGTCCTCTCCACGTATGTTGCCGGCATCCCCGAGCTCGTGCGCCCCGGAGAGACGGGGTGGCTCTTCCCGGCAGGCTCGATCGACTCGCTTGCCGAGGCGATGCGGGACTGCCTGGCCAGATCCCCCGAGGAGCTGCGGGCGATGGGCGATGCCGCCCACCGGCGCGTGCTGGCGCGCCATTCCATCGATGTCGAGGCGGCGAAGCTCGCCAACCTCTTTCGCGAGACACTGGCCGGCGCGCGTGCGAGCACCGGCGGGCAGGCTCGAGCGGCCGGCCCGGTAGGGGCGCAAGGAGCAGGCGATGTCGTGGATTGAGATCGCGGTCGCAGCCGCCGCGCTCGTTCTTCTGGTGCCCATCCTGACACTGGCGGTAGAGGTGCTGGCGAGCATTTCGGGGCGCGAACGGCAATGCGCGTTCGCGGCCGACCGTCCCAGCCTCGCCATCGTGGTGCCGGCGCACAATGAGGCGGGCCTCATTGCCGGGACGATTCGCGCCATCCTGCCGCAACTGTTGGCAATCGATCGCTTGATCGTAGTGGCGGACAACTGCTCCGATGAGACCGCCGCCGTGGCGGGCGCCGCTGGCGCGCAAGTGTTAGTCCGCAATGATTCCACGCGACGGGGCAAGGGCTACGCGCTGGACTTCGGCGTCCGGCACCTGACGGCCGATCCACCGGAGGTCGTCCTGATCGTGGATGCGGACTGCCGCGTCGAGGAGGGTTGCGTCGATCGGCTGGCACGCGTTTGTGCCGCTTCCAGGCGCCCTGTGCAAGCCCTCGACCTCATGCACGCCCGCGCCGATGCCGGCCTGACGGGCCGCATCGCGGCGTTTGCCTGGATACTGAAGAATCAGGCCCGACCCATCGGCCTGGGCAGATTGGGGCTGCCCTGCCAGCTCATGGGCACCGGAATGGCCTTCCCTTGGGAGTGCATTGCGAGGGCGGACCTCGCGAGCGGGCACATCGTGGAGGATCTCAAGCTCGGAATCGAGCTCGCCCTAGAAGGATCACCGGCGCTCTTTTGCCCCGAAGCGCG
>DASYGA010000159.1:0-12660 GCA_036000265.1 Steroidobacteraceae bacterium
CGCGTCGCTGACGCCGATGATGCCCTCGAGCGCCATGGCGCCCGTGCGCTCGCGCAAGCGCCGGTTCTCCTCTTCCAGCTCACGGATGCGAAACGCCCGGCGCACCACGATGGAGAGCACGCTGGCATCGAGCGGCTTGTAGTAGAAATCCGTGGCACCGAGGCCCACCGCAGCCACGGCGAGCTCGCGCGCATCGTGCTCGGTCATGGCGATGATCTTGGTATCGGGCGAGAGCTGCAGGATCTGGCGCAAGAGATCGAGGCTCTGCGCGGCCACCGCCGTCTGGCGCGCGGCGCCAAGGTCGAACAGCACCACATCCGGCTCCATCCGCCGCACCTGCACCAGCGCCTGCTCCGAGGTCTCCCCCGAAGTCACCTCCAGGTCGCAGAACATGCCCTCGAGCTCGCGGCGCAGCGTCCGGTCGTTTTCGAGGATGAGGAGCTTCCTGCGCAGAACTTCACTAGCCATTGAACCCCGACCTGGCGCCTCGAGCGCGCGTCGCCTTGCTTTACAGCCGAGTGTAAAGCCTTTGGCGCACGCCGGTGTGCCCCAAGTCACACAACGCGCGATCGCGGGCGGCAGGCGCCCGGCTAGACTGAGCGCCGTGAGCGCGACCGATCCAACCCAACCGATCGAGCAGGAACGCACGGTGCCGCGGCCCTCGCAGGACGCCGGGCTCACTCTCGTAGCGCGCGCGGGTCTGCTGCTCGCGGCGCTCCTGGCCGAGAAGTCGGCTCTGAATCTCGCGGTCGATTTCCGGCTCGCCGATGCGGCTCACGGGCTCGCAACCGTCCTGAGGATCGCACAGCACTTCGGACTGCGCTTTGCGGTCTCGCTCGCCCTGGCGCTGGCCTTACTTCTCTACGTTCGCACCGACGCGGCGTTGCTGCGGATCAACGCCGAGGCGCGTAGCGCACCGGTGCGGCCCGCGTGGCTCGCGCTGCATGGTGTCGCGATGCTCCTCGCGGCGGTGGCGCTGCACGGCCTCTATGGCCAGCACGAAGCTCACTTACCGTTCGCCTCGCTCGCCGGCAGCGCCGTGCTCCTCAGCGCCGCGGCTGCCATCGCCCTTCTTCTGGCGCTCGCGCCCTGGCAACTGTGGCGCCGCGCGGCGGCCGCCATCGGGGTGCGCTGGGCGTATGCCGCGTGCGCGGCAGCCGCTGCAACCGGCGCCATTCTCTGGAGTCAGGAGCTCTGGGCGCCAACGGCGCAGCTGACCTTCAACCTGGTACGGGACGTCCTCTCGCCGATCCTGCCTGCATTGCAGGCCGATGCAGCGACGCGCATCCTGCGCACGCCGCGCTTCGCGGTCGAAGTATCCAGCATCTGCTCGGGGCTGGAGGGTGTCGGACTGATGCTCGCCTTCTGCTCGGCGTGGCTGCTGTATTTCCGGGCGGAATACCGCTTTCCGCGCGCCCTGCTCCTCATCCCGGCGGGCGTCCTGCTGGTGTTCGGACTCAACGTCGTGCGCATCGCGGCGCTGGTGTTGATCGGCAACGCGGGCCATCCGGCCCTCGCCATCTACGGCTTCCACTCCCAGGCGGGCTGGATCGCCTTCAACTGCGCCGCCTGCGGGATCGCCTGCGCCAGCCGCAGCAGCCGCTGGCTCAACCGCAATGCCGCTCCGGACGAGGGTGCCTGGGCAACCCACTCCACCGCGGCCTACCTGCTGCCTTTCCTCGCCATTCTCGCGGCGGGAATGATCTCGCGCGCGAGCTCGAGCGGGTTCGAGACCTGGTACGCGCTGCGTCTCATGGTTGCCGTGGCGGCTCTGGGGTATTTCTGGCGCCCTCTTGCCCTGCTCGATTGGCGCTTCGGCTGGCGCGGTGTTGCCGTCGGCGCCGCGGTGTTCGCGCTGTGGCTCACCGCCGCGCGCTGGGTGGTCACTCCCCACGGCATGCCCGCCGGGCTCGCCGCGATGTCGGCCCACTCCCGGGATCTTTGGATCGCGGCCCGCTGCCTCACCGGCATCGTCGTGGTCCCGATCGCCGAGGAGATCGCTTATCGCGGCTACCTGCTGCGGCGCCTGCTCGCCGAGGACTTCGAGTCGGTGCCCTTCGGGTCCATCGGCTGGACGCCGCTGCTCGTGACGGCGGTCGCTTTCGGCGTCCTTCACGGGGCGCTATGGCTGCCGGGGATTGCAGCGGGCGTTGCCTACGGTCTGGTGCTGATCCGTACCGGCCGCATGGGAGAGGCCGTAGCGGCGCATGCGACCAGCAATCTGCTGCTGGCGGCCTGGGTGCTGGCGGCAGGCCAGTGGCAGCTCTGGTGAGGCGCTCGCTGCTTCAGACGCTGCGCAGCTCGTCCACTGCCGCAACCCGCGCGCCAGCGCCCTCGCCATGCCGCGCGAACAGCTCCTCGCTCAGCACTTCCTCCAGCACCTGCCGCGGTCCACTGCGGCTGAAGGTGTGATCGGCGCTGTCGATGATGCGCACGCGGCAGCGCTCCCCGAGCCGCCGCACCACCGATCCGGCCTCGATCCGCAGCAGATCGATGCCGGGCTCCCCGCGGGCGAAGACGAACACCACGCGCACGCCGCGCGCGATGATGGCCTCGAGCTCCCGTCCCAGGTCATTGCGCAGCCGGATGCCCGCGGCGCGAGCGAGGTCACGCAGCATGGATTGCAGCGCGAGCACCGGGCGGTGGAGGTAGATCCTGACGATTCGCCAGACGTTCACCTGGCCGGTGAGGAAGCGCCTCCAGGCCCTGGCGGAGAAGATCCGCTCGCGATAGATGGTCGGATTGCGGACCACCTCGGCAAGCTGCAACCCGTCGAGCGTCATACCCTGATCCCAGAAGTAATTCTGCGCGTTCACCATCAGCAGCCGATGCAGCGGCAGACCGGCGACGGCGGCCCGCAGTGAATGATAGGCGCCGGAGCAAAGGCCGCTCAAGGTGACCTCGCGCGCACCATAGCGCAGATACATGAAGTCGATTGCCGCCCGCACGTCCTCGACAGCATCGGGCGGAAACACATTGTTGTCGGCACACCCCTGCCGGGCGCGGCTCTCGCCGAGACCCGACAGATCCATGCGCAGGACGTAATAGCCGCGCTGTGCCCAGCGGCGCGCCAGGGAGACGTACATGCGGCTGGAGCCGACGTGATAGGTGGCGCCGGCATTGAGCAGAACGACCACCCTGCGGCGCGTCTCCTCGCCCTCCGGCTCGGTCACGATGCCGAAGAGCGTCTCGTCCGGGCCAAAGAACACCGGGCGCTCCGTGATCCTCGAGCCGGGGCCGGCCGCAGATCCGCCGTGCAGCGTCAGGGCCGCGGATCGTGACACGAAGGTGGGAACGTCCGCCGCGGACCAGGACTGACGATTCACCGCCGCCAGGGCCGCCAGCCACTGGCGCGTGGCGGCGAGCATCTCCAGCGGCAAGGACGCGAATTGCGGATCGGTCAACATCATCTCGACGAAGCCGGGCAGCGAGTGATATGCGACCTTGATGCCGCGCGCGCCGAGCGCCTGCGACCAGGCGCGCGCGACCGGCAAATCACCGCGATCGATGAGCAACGCCTCCGACATGGGAGCATCGCTGCCGTCGATCTCGAGCGCGGCAAGGCGCGCGACACTGGCTGCGGAGAGTGGAAATCCGTTCACTTCCATCGCGCCATCGATCGGCGCTGCCGGCGACCTGGAAGTCCCGCCGAGCGCGGCCTCCGCGGCTCCTGCCGCCAGCTGCGCCGTGCGCGCCTCCCGCAGATACTTTCTGCCGCTCAACACCGGCGCAATCAGCGCGAGCGCATCGACCTGACATTGCCGCGCAGCAAGCACCGACAGCAGCGCGCCCAGGCGAAAGCCGAGCAGACAGACGCGCGCGACACCGGTCCGCCGGCGAAGCTCCGCGACGGCATTGACGATGTCCCGCGTCCACGCCTCGATCTGATCGCCGCTCGCCGCGATCTCGTCGGAGTCCCCGGTCCCGAGGTAATCGAAGCGCAGTACCGGAATCCCGAGGTCCGAGGCCATGCCGGCGAAAGCCCGCATGCTGCGATGGCCGCAGAGCGCCTCGAATCCGAACGGCTTGCAGATCACCATGCCCCAGCGCGCCGGGGCCGCTCCCGGCGGGCGGTGCAGCCAGCCGAAGAGTTGCCGCTCGCCGGAGGCGATGTAGAGCGCCTCTTCACCGCCCGCGGCGATCCTGAGGTCCGTTCCCTCGAACGCACTGGCGTTCACGTCTCCCTCCGTGTCAGGTGGGGACGAAGAGCTCGACATATGCGCCGATGCGCCCGTCGCGCATCTCTACCAGATCCACGAGCTCGGTCGGCACGCTCGCCCCCGTGACGCGCGAGTGGATGCTCGCCCGCCAGTGGACCGCGGCCCGCGGACCGTCGATCACGATCGATAGAATCTCATGTTGGGTGAGCCTGAAGGTCTTGACGAGCACGGCCAGCCACGAGCGCACCTCGTCGGTGCCGCGCGCCGCGAGCGCGATCGGCTTGCCGTCGCTCGAGCCGGAGATCTTGAACAGGGCGTCGGGGCCGAAGAGCGCACACAGCGGCTCGAGCGCGCCCGCCGCGCGCGCCTGGTACAGCTCCGCGAGCAGCCTCTCGAAGGCTGCGCGCCCGCCGTCGGCTGGTTCGTGTTGCGCCATAAGATTCAGTCGAGCAATGCCCGGATGTCCGCGCCCATGTGGCGATACGCCTCGGCCGCGTACGGAATGACGCCCCCGAGTGCGTAGAACAGGTGAATCATACCTAAGTGGCAACGGTAACTCGCGCGCACTCCGGCCTTTTCGAGACGCGCCGCATAGTCCGCCCCCTCATCCCGCAGCGGGTCGCACTCGGCGGTGTGGACGATGGCCGGAGGCAACCCGCCGAGCCGCAGCGCGCGCAGTGGCGAGATGCGCGGATCGGCCGGGTCGGCGTCCTCGCCCAGATAGTGGGCCAGATCGTGCGCGAGCATCTCCCGGTCGAGGAAGTGCCCGGCGCCGAAGTCCTCCCAGGAGTGGGTCTGCGCCCTGTAGTCCAGAATCGGGCAGAGCAGGAACTGCAGCGCGAGCCGCGGCCCGCCGGCGGCGGCCAGGCTCTGCGCCACGGTGGCAGCGAGGGTGGCACCGGCAGAGTCGCCACATACCCCGAGGCGGGCGGGATCGATGCCGAGCTGGGCCGCATGAGCCGCAATCCAGCGTGTCGCGGCGCAGGCATCCTCGACCGCGGCGGGGAAGAGCGCCTCCGGCCCCAGCCGATAATCCACGGCAATCAGCCGGCAGCCGCTGGCATTGGCCAGGGAGCGGCAGATGCCGTCGTGGGTCTCCAGACTGCCGGCCACGAAGCCACCGCCATGGAAGTAGACGAGCCCCGGCAGGAGGCCCATCTTCGCCCCCGCCGGCGTATAGATCCAGGCGCGCAGGCTCCCGGCGGGCCCGGGAATCGAGCGCTTCTCGATCCGGGCGACCGGCGCGGGCTCCCCCGCCAGCGCCGACAGGCGCTCGATGGAGGCGCGGCGCTCCGCCACGGTGAGTGCGGCGGCGCCCCGCGGCGCGGCCGCCGCCAACCTGTCGAGGAAGCGTCTGACCTGAGGATCTAGCGGCACTGGTGAGAAGCCACCTGCGGCGGCCGGACACATTCCTGTGCCTGAATTACCGGATCGTGCCGTTTCATCATTCGAGGTCGACGCGAGCCGCCGGACAACTAAAGTTCCAGGGCGCGTCGGGTGCTAGCCGGCCAGCGTACCGGATCGGTGCCATGCACGCAGAAGAGCGCCACCGCCAGGCGGTCCATGCCGAAGGCGACACAGCTGGTGTGCGCCACCCCGTCCTCACCCTCGAGCCCCCAGGTGATCCCGAAGTGATCGCGGTGATAGTTGAAGCTCATGCAGGCGGTCGGCCGTGCGCCCTCGTGGTAGGGAATCAACAGCTCGAACTTGAGCGACTGTTGCCGCTGGCTCACCGCCATCATCTGCCCGACCCGGCCGAAGAAAGGATCGTTGGCCACATCGAGCTGACAGGGCAGCGCCAGCTCGCCGGCGAGCCGTTGCGCCCGGCCCATCCACTCCTCGCGAAAGCTCTGGATCGCTTCGGGCGAGCCGATGCGCACGAACTCGCGCATCCTGAAGGATTGCAGGCGATCGAGGGCGCGCGACGGCTCGCGGCGGAAGCAGTCCGCGGCGACATCGAAGATCAGGCCGTCCTTGGGCAGGCGGCCGCGCTCCGCGGCCAGGGGATACACGGGATAGCAGGCTGCGGGCGACAACACCAGATCCGACGGCGCCAGCGAGCGCGTCCAATCACCGCCCGACTCGTGGCTGTCCGCGGCCTCGCGGATCTGCGCCTCGCTGCCGTGCAGCGCGCACACGCAGCCGAGGAGGTTGGGAAAGCTCTTGAGGTAGCCCGACTTCTCCAGCTGCGAGCGGCTCATCACCGGCGGGAAGCGCAGCACTTCCGCCCGCGGGTCGCGCTGGCGGGTCACGAACGCGGCTACGCGCTGCAGCACGTCCTCGTAGAGTGCGGTGCGCGCATAGACGCCGTCGGCGCCGATGCGATGAAACAGCGCCGCCCGGACGGGCTCCAGGCTCTCGGCGCCAACATGGGCGGACGAATCCGGCTGCGGTGAGCTCATTGCGGTCGTACCCGGATCAGTCGCGCAGCGAAGCCGGCACCGGCATGAGCAGCGAGGTGCCGGCGAGACTGGCGAGAATGCGGTCGTTGTTGATCATCAGCGGCGAGGAGAGCACATCGCGCAAAGACCGCTCGATGCTGAACTCGCTGTCGCAGCGGTAGCCCGAGAGTCCGCAGACGCGCATCGCCGTCAGCACGGTCGCCACGGCGAGCTCCGAAGCCTCCACCTTGGTCAGAGTGATCTGCGACTGGAAGTCGAGCGCGCCGAGCGCCTTTGGATCGTCCATCCTGCTCTCGTAGGTGCGCAGCGAGTTGGCGAGGACTCCCCGCAGGGTCCGCAGCGTCGACAGTGTCTTCGTGAGCTGCGCCGCGCCGGGAGGCGCCTGGCCGCCCGACTGGCGCGCCGCGTGCCGCACGAACGCCTGCGCCCGCGCCGCAGCCCCCGCGGCGATGCCGGCCCAGACCGAGCCCCACAGCAGGTGCGCGAAGGGCACCATGGTGCGCGCATGAATGGTCTCGTACGGCTCCGGCAGGATCCGATCGGGTGTCGCCGATGCCTTCAGGGTGTAGCCCTCGCTGCACGTGCCGCGCATGCCGAGCGTGTTCCAACCCTGTAGACGCGTGAGCGAGTAGTCTTCCTTGAGAAAGGCGATCAGCACCTGATCCGAGGAATCGGCATCGGCGGCCCGGCGGGCGGTCGTCACCAGGCCGTCGGCCTGCGAGCCATAGGAGATGACGCTGGCGCGCCGCTCCAGATGGATGCGGCCGTCGCGATGCTCCACGGCGGCCTCGCTGGAGCGGACGTTGCCGCCTCCTTGTCCCTCCGTCGTGGAGGAAGCCAGCAGCAACTGCTCCGCGCAGAGGCGCCGCAACAGGTGCTCGATCCCGGCGCTCGGGCGCCCGTGGCGCACCAGGCAGGCGACTTTCACCTGGTGCATCGCATAGATCATGGCCGTCGAAGAGCAGGCCTGGCCGAGCCTGTAGCAGACGTCCGCAACCTCGCTCACGCTCGCGGCTTCGCCGCCGAGGTGTGCAGGCGCGAGAATGCCGAGAAGCCGCTGTGCCTTGGCGGCGGCGAAAGCCTCCGCCGGAAAGCGTGGCGCTGCGTCCACTTCGGCCGCGTGGCGGGCGGCAATTGCGGCCATGGCCGCGGTACGGTCGCCGAGCCCCGCCCGGGCAGTGCCCGCGGCAGTCACGGTGCTGAGTGCGACAGACGAATCGTTCACAAAGCGATCCCCGCTGAGTTTTATTTCTTTCCTGACACTGGTATAGATGGCTTTCCGGCCTAGCAATTATTAACGCATAAAATCCCGGCTGGCCGCCAGTATCAGATCACATAACGCACGGAGACCGCATGCCGCTCGAACCAGAGCACCATGGCTCGCCATCCAGCCCTTCCGCCCGCTCACGGCCAAGCCTGACCATCGGCCTCTTGAACAATATGCCCGATCCGGCGCTCGAGGCGACGGAGCTGCAGTTCGCCGCCCTGCTGGGTGCCGCCGCGGGGCCACGCACCGTGCGGCTGCGCTTCTCGAGCCTGCCCGAACTGGCGCGCGGTCCTTTGGCCCAGGCGCGGATCGACGCCAGCTACTGGCCGCTCGATGAGCTGCTCGCGCAGCGTCCGGATGCGCTGATCGTCACCGGGACGGAGCCCCGGATGTCCACGCTGGAAGAGGAGCCCTATTGGGAGCGGCTGGTGGGGCTGATCGAATGGGCCGAGGCCAATACGGCTTCGAGCATCTGGTCGTGTCTCGCCGCGCACGGCGTGGCCCAGGCGTTGCACGGCGTGCGCCGCCGCCGTCTGGCGCAGAAGCGTTTCGGCGTGTTCGAGCACCGGATACAGGCGGGGCACGCTCTCCTGGAGGGGGTGCAGGCGCCGCTCCTCACGCCACACTCGCGCTGGAACGAGCTGCCGGTGGCGGCACTCGCGCAAGCGGGGCTCGACATCCTCAGCTTCTCGGAGGCAACGGGCGCCGACCTCTTCGCGAGCACCCGCCGCAGCCTGCTCGTGTGCTTCCAGGGGCACCCGGAATACGAGCCTGCGACCCTGCTCAAGGAATACCGGCGCGACCTCGGCCGCTACTTGCGCGGCGAGCAGCCCGCATGGCCCACCCTGCCCCACGGCTATCTCACTCCCGCAGCACTCGAGCACGTCGATGCTTTCCGCCGCCGCGCCGGGGCGGCGCGCGACCCGGAGCTCCTGGCGGAATTTCCGCTGGCGACGCTGATCGCGGGGCTCGAGGCCCGCTGGCAGCCCCAGGCGGTGGCGATTTACCGTAATTGGCTGAATTATGTCGCGGCTGCGAGCGAGAGCACGCACGGCCGCGCCGCAGCCAGGGTATGATTTCCTGCGGGAGCGAAATACATGAACATCAATGAAGCGGGCCGAGACCTGATATCTCCTCTGACGATGCGCGAGCGGCTGTTGGGCCTCGTGCGCAAGGCGATGGGCGCCCCGGGCGCCAACCGGCCGCTGGCCGTCGATGCGCGGCTCGCGGAGCTCGGCATCAGCTCGATCAAGATGGTGGGCCTGATGCTCGCCCTCGAGGCCGAATTCAACATCGCCATCGCGCAAGCGGAGATCACGCCGGAGAACTTCGCCTCCATCGCCTCCATCGAGGCGATGCTGGACCGGATCAGCGCAGGCTGACCCTCGCGGCCTGCGCACCGATCAGGCGCCAGGCGGCGGAACCGGCTTCTTCTGCAGAAACCCCCCGGTGGGCAGGGCCGCGACGTGGAAGTAGTTGGTCTGCGCCAGCGCCTCATAGAGCGGCGGGGTGAAGAAGGCCGAGATGCGCGCGGCCACCAGGGCGGTCGCCATCATCGGAATCACCATGCCGGTGCCGTTGGTCATCTCCATGACGATCACGAATGAGGTGATGGGCGACTGGGTGACTGCGGCCAGGTAGCCGGTCATGCAAAGCGCGATCACCGCCGCCATCGGCGCCCACGCGAACGCCGCGTGCACCCACTGAGCAAGCCCGGCGCCGATCGAAAGTGACGGCGAGAAGAGCCCGCCCGGAATGCCGGCCATGTAGGTCACCACCATGGAGCCCCATTTGGTGATCCCATAGCCCTCGGAGAGCGGTGCTGCGCCGGTCAGGAGGTGGCGCGCCTGGTCGTAACCGCTGCCCCAGGTCTCGCCGTGGGTGCCGACGCCGAGTGCCGCCACCGCGAGGCCGATGATCAGCGCGTAAGCCAAGGGCCGGCGCGCGCGCAGCGCGATGAGCCAGTCCGGCATCCACGACCGCCAGCGCAGCACAGCGAGGTTGAACGCCGCGCCGAAGAGCCCGCACAGCACCGCCGAGGTCACGACCGGCAGCACGAACGCGCCGCCCAGGTTGCCCGGCACGTTGATCTGGCCGAAGTAGAGGTAGTTTCCCGCCAGGGCGAGCGAGGTCAGGCCGGAGAACACGACCGCGGTGATCATGATGCCGTTGGTGCGGCTCTCGAAATCGCGCGCCAGCTCCTCGATGGCGAAGATGATGCCGGCGAGCGGGGTGTTGAATGCCGCAGACAGCCCCGCCGCCGCACCGGCCAGCAGCAGCCGCCGCTCGAGCTGCGCGTTGCGGTGCGGGTAAAACCGCCGCGTCTCCGCCATGATCGCCGCGCCGATGTGCACGGTCGGACCCTCGCGGCCGATGGTGAGGCCGCCCAAGAGCCCGATGAGCGAGACGCCGATCTTCCCGACGATGACGCGCAGGCCGAACAGGCGACGCATCAGTGTGTCTTCGTCTTGCGTGCGCGGCGCATGGAGCGCGGCGATCACCTGCGGGATACCGCTCCCCTCGCTGCCCGTGAACCATAGCCGGGTGAGGAATAGTGCAAGGACGGTCAGGGCCGGGGTGATGGCGAACGCGAGCCAGGGGCGGCCGGCAATCAGCTTGAGGAAAGCGTTGGAAGCAGCCGTGCTCCAGTCGGTATACAAGACGGAGACGAGACCGACGAGCAGCGCCGCTCCCCAGGGAAGTCCGACCTGCAGGAAGATGCGGCGCGATTGCGCGCCGAGGAGCCGGCGCCGGGCTCGCTCCCGAAGCTTCTGCCGTGAGAGCTGCGCGCCATTGTGCGCAGGGCCCTCCGATTCGCTTTGGGCTGTTCCTCCCCCGCCGCCGCCCGCCGCTGGAGCACCTGCTGGTGGAATCTTTTCTGGCTCGGGCGTCCCAGCGGACTCAGCGCGCATCTTCCAGGGCTGCCACCAGCTCATCGACATCGGCAATCGTCACCTCGCCGTGAGTCGCGCAGATTCTCACGACTTCGCGCCCTTCGAGCTTTGCTGTAGCGACCCATGCACGACCTGATGCTAGCACCTTGCGTACGATCTCGCGCACCGGCGCGGAGCCCGCCGGCGGCAGCACGCACAGGACGGCGAGCCGCGAATCGTTGGCCACACTCCAGCCTCTGGCGGCGAGGCGCGCCTTGGCGCAATCGGTCACCTGCACGGCCCGCTCCACGTGCGCGCCGTAGCCCTGCCAGCCCGCGGCGGCGAGCGACAGGAAGAGCCGCAGTCCCATGAAGCGCCGCGACCACTGCACACTGTTGAGATAAGGATCGATGCTGGTCGCACTCGAGGGCATGAACTCCGCGCCGACGCGGAACGCCTCGCTTAAGACCGCCGGCTCCCGGGTGATGAACATGCCGCAGCCCATGGTCGTGGCGAGCCACTTATGGGCGTCAATGGTCAGTGAGTCGGCGAGCTCGATGCCCGCGAGCTCCCCGCGCAGATGCTGCGAGCAGAGTGCCGCCCCGCCCCAGGCCGCATCGACGTGGTACCAGATGTTGTTCTCGCGAGCCACGGTCGCGCAGGGCTCGAGCGGGTCGACCATCCCCGCACCGGTCGTTCCGGCCGTCGCTGAGATCAACACCGGCACGACGCCCCGGCGGCGGTCCTCGCGCACCGCATCGGCCAGCGCACGCACATCCATGCGTCCCTTGCCGTCGGTGGCGATCAGCTTCAGGGCCGAGCGGCCGATGCCGCTCTGGTGCGCGATCTTGTGCCAGGCGGGCTGGCACTCGCGCGAGGTATACATCGCCACCGGGCCGCCGAACGCGCGGACGCCCTCATCGGCGAACCCCGCATGCGCCCGGGTGAGTGCGCAGACGAGCGCCGTGTAATTGGCTTCGGATCCGCTCGTCGTGAAGTGTCCGCCGCAGTCCTCCGCCAGGCCCGCGCGCCGCGCGATCGCGCGGATCACGTGCTGCTCGATCGCCACCGGCGCCGGCGAGGAGCCGGAGCTGGCCAGCTGCGGATTGAAGGCGCCGGAGATCCGGTCCGCGCATTGCGCGGGGAAGTTCGGCGGCGGATTGAAAAGCCCAAAGTAGCGCGGGTGCGTCATGTGCACCGTGCCGTGCTCGAGGCGCCCGATCGCCCAATCGAGCAGCTCATCGAGCGGACGCGGCTGCGCGAAGTCGAAGGCGGCGAGCTCGCGGCGCAGCGCCACCATGTCGATATCCGGCAGGACCGGCCCGCGCAGCACACGCTCGCCAGCCGCGGCGAGGGCGCGCGTCAGGCGGTCCTCCACCTGCTCGCGCGTCCCATGGTCGGGAAACAGGGCCGCTACCGGCGGTGCGATGCGATCCGATGTCATGGCAAGCGCTCAGTCGCGGACCGCCGCCGCGAGTGCCTGATCGAGGTCGGCGAGGATATCGTCGATGTGCTCGATGCCGATGCTGAGCCGCAGCGTCTCCGGTCCGATGCCCGCCAGCCGCTGCTGCTCCGGCGACATCTGCCGGTGCGTGCTCGAAGCGGGATGACAGGCGAGCGACTTCGCATCGCCCAGGTTGACCAGGCGCTTGAAGAGCTTGAGCGCATCGTAGAAGCGCGTTCCGGCATCGTAGCCGCCGCGCAGCGCGAAGGTGAGCAGCGAGCAGGTCCTGCCCTGGAGGTACTTCTGCACCAGCGGGTAGTACGGGCTCTCGGGAAAGCCGGCATAGCTCACCGAGGCCACACGCCGGTCGGCGCGCAGGAACTCGGCCACGCGGCGCGCATTCTCGACGTGCCGCTCCATGCGCAGCGCCACCGTCTCGATGCCTTGCAACAGGAGGAAGGCGCTCAGGGGCGAGAGCACCGAACCCATCGCGCGCTGGAACACGCTGCGGCAG
>DASYGA010000199.1:0-12333 GCA_036000265.1 Steroidobacteraceae bacterium
CTTTGCTCGATTGGGTGCCGCGCTCGCGGGCTTTTACTTCAGGACCGAGGATGTCTACGTCGCCCCCTTCAGGCGCCGAATTCTGCGCGAGGTCGTGGCCCACCTGGAAAGGTTGGTCTCGGATCTGGAGCCTCTCTACTCCCTTAGAGCCGAGCTATCCGAAAGCGCCTGGCAACTTGAGGTCAACACTATCCGCGTTGATCTCGCTCGCTTCGTGGACGAAGCGACACGCCGGGTCAAGGAGATCGATAGAGCCGAGAGTCTGGTGAATATTGACAGGCAGATCATGGGCGGTGCTCCGGTGTTCGCCGGCACTCGGGTACCTGTTGAAACGGTCGTGGCCTCTCTCAATAAGGGCATCGACATCGGTCGAATCCTGAAAGCCTATCCATTCTTGACTCAAGCGCATCTTGAGGCCGCAAAAGTGTACGCAGAGGTGCACCCGAGACGGGGGCGGCCGAGCAAGTCGTTGAGCCCGTTACACGGCTGGAAGATCAAGAGCGGCCGCCGATTGACCAGCTACAGAAGCTGAGATCATCGGTAAGGGGGCACGTGTCGGACGCGTGAATCGACAGGCATGATTGGCCGGCTATTGATCGACGAGTGCTTATCGCCCGAGCTCGTTCAGCTTGCGATCGAGGCCGGTCATGTGGAATCCACGTGTCTGCGCGACCGCAGCCGACTCGGGTTGAAGGACTGGCAGCTCATGGAGTACCTCATGGAGGAGGACATGACACTGGTAACTCTCAACGCGGTCGATTTCCGCGGAGCCGGACCCGAGAATCCAGGTGGACTCCACGCCGCGGCGGATATCCATGCTGGCTTGGTCTGCCTCGGATCCGCACGGGATCTCGACCTCGATGTCCAACACGAGCTTTTCAAGCATGCTCTTGCGGAGCTTAGCGAGCTACCGGATCTGGTTAACCAGGCGCTCGAGGTCTGGGAGAACGAGGACGGAACGACATCGGTGACCCTATACGAGATTCCGCCGAGCACACTTGCCGGTGACCGTGAGCCGCCGGAAGCTCTGCAGTGCCGACCCATCTCGTAAAGACGAGGAGATCGAAGCCGTCAGCTGAATGCCCCGTTGTGACGCCCGGACGCTCGCACGCCGCAGTCACCGCAGCTAGCGGGTCTCTTGCTTTATTGGCGGAGAGGGTGAGATTCGAACTCACGAGCCCCGTGAAGGGCTGCCGGTTTTCAAGACCGGTGCAATCAACCGCTCTGCCACCTCTCCGGCGGGCGGGAACTCACGACGGGGAATGCTATCAAAATTGTCCCGGGCGGGCCGCCACCCTCACCTTGATCTCGGCTTCGCTGGGCTCGCGCGTCTGCCGCCGTGCAGGCAGAATCTCCTCGCTCACCGCCTCATAAGGATCCATGTCCATCGAAAGCGCTGCCGCGCGCCCCGCCCCCTTGCCCCTCCCGCGCACCGCACGAGTGCGCCGGCGGCCATCGCGGTTCATCCGCAATATCGTCACCCTCGTGGCGCTGCTGCACATCTACGTGGGCGTCCGGCTGCTGCCTGCGCTGCCGATCGCGACGCTCGGACGCGTGCTCGGCGGCCTCGCGCTCTGCGCGTCCTTCGGGCTGATCATCGCTGGCGCTCGCGCGCGCAGGATCCAGAACAGCAGCATCGCGGCGAACCTCGCCTGGCTCGGCGCCCTCAATGGGGGGTTCTTCTCCTCCCTGGCCGTGCTCACCGTGGCGCGCGACCTCTTCCTCGTGCCCGCCATGCTCATCGTGTCCCGGGGTGAAGCCGGCAGGATCGAGGCAGCTTCGGCCATCGCCGTGCCGCTGCTCGCGACACTCGCCACCATTGTGGGGTTCATCGATGCGAAACGGCGGCCTCGCGTCGTCGACATCGAGGTGCCGCTTCCGGATCTGCCGCCCGCCCTTCAGGGCTTCACCATCGCCCAGATCAGTGACGTGCACGTCGGCCCCACGATCAAGAGAGACTTCGTGCGGCGCATCGTGGAGATCGTCAATTCTCTCGGCGCCGACCTCGTGGCGATCACCGGCGATCTGGTGGACGGCTCGGTGGAGCAACTGGCGATGCACGTCGAGCCACTCTCGCAACTGCACTCCCGCCACGGCACGTATTTCGTCACCGGCAATCACGAGTACTACTCCGGCGCTCGCGCCTGGATTGCAGAGCTGCGCCGCCTGGGGCTGCACGTCCTGCTGAACGAGCACGTCGTGTTGAATCATGACGGCGCCCCGCTGCTCCTGGCCGGGGTGACCGACTACAGTGCCCATCAGTTCGATCCGGCGCAGCGCAGCGACCCGGAGGCAGCCCTGGCGGGCGCGCCCGCCGGCCTGCGCCCGAGAGTGCTGCTGGCGCATCAGCCCCGCACAGCTGCCGCAGCGGCAGACGCCGGCTTCGACCTGCAGCTATCGGGCCACACTCACGGCGGCCAGTTCTGGCCCTGGAACCTCTTCGTGCGGCTGCAGCAGCCCTTCACAGCCGGCCTGGACCGGTTGGCCGAGCTGTGGGTGTACACCAGTCGCGGCAGCGGCTACTGGGGGCCGCCCAAGCGACTGGGTGTCCCCTCGGAAATCACCCGCGTGCGGCTAGTGGCGAGCCCGCGCAGCTGAGATAATTCCTCGCCTTGCCAGCGGCGCACAACCGGCTGCAGAGTCCACCGAGGCGAGTCCACCGCACATGCTCAACCCTGCCCTCGAGGTCGAGGACGACTGCCACACGGTATCTCTGCTCGCCGCGCTCGGCGATTACGCCGCCGCCTCTCTCGCCATCAACGAGTCCGTCATCGTGGCGGCGCGCATGTCCCTCATCGCCGGCCTCGGCCGCGCTTTCGAAGCGCTCCGTGACCCGGAGTGCGCCGCTCTCATCGGTCCGCTGGTGCCCGGCGCTCTCATGCCGGGCGGCGCGCGCGTCCCAGGGACTTCCCTGGAACTCGATCCGGCTCAAGCCGCCTTCTGCAACGGTCTGTTGCTCTGTCACGCGGTGAGCGGCGACGGCGGACCGGCTGCGGAGCAGCGGTGCGCAGCCGACTCTCTCGGCGCCATTCTGGCGATCGCCGACTACCGGGCGCGCAAGGGGATCATGGAGGGCAGACTCCCACCCAGCGTACGCGACGTGCTCGCCGCGATCGCCAAGGCGGCGCGCATCCAGAGCGTACTCGACTCGGCAGCAGACCGTGAGCACACGGGAGCAACGCTCCGCGTCACGCGCATCGCCAGCGCCGCCATCACCGCCGCGCAGCTCGGAGGAACTCGGCAACAGATTGTCGCCGCCCTCAGCTACGCCTGCATGGACAGCGGAATACCGATTGATGCGCACGAGCGGTACGGCGTCGGCCACCGCGGCTGGGCCACTGCCGATGCGATCAGCCGCGCCGTACGCCACGCCTGTCAGGCCATCGCCGCCGGCCAGTCGGGCCATGTGACCTCGGGCCGGCTGGCGGCCGTCGACCATGCCGGCAAATTGCTCTCGTCCCGGCCTCACGCGGCGAGCCTGCTCGTCGGCGCCAACGCCCTCGATCCGCTCTCCGGCCTCGAGAGGCCCCACGAGATCACGCAGCTGACCACGCGATTCCAGACAGCCGTCGACCGATACTTCCCGGCACGTCAGGCAGAGCGTATCAAAGCGCTCTTCGCGACGCCGGAGCGCCTCGATGATCTTCCGGTCAACGAGCTGCTCGCTGCCCTGGTGACCAACGGCGCGCGCTAGCAACGTCCTAGCGATAGCCGGCGAGCTTGCTGTGCGTGCGCTCCGCCTCGGTGCGTGACTCGGCATCCTCCGGCCGTTGCCAGGCGCGCAGCAGCTCGGCGAACTTGCCTGCGGGAACCGGCGGACTGAAGTGAAAGCCCTGGTACTGGTCGCAGCCGAGTGAGCGCAGGTATTGCAGCTGAGCGGGAGTCTCCACCCCTTCGGCGACCACTTTGAGCTTGAGGCTGTGCGCCAGGGAAATAATGGCCTGCACGATCGAGGCGTCGACCTCGCAATCGAGGTCCCGCACGAACGAGCGATCGATCTTCAGCTTGTCGATGGGAAAGCGGCGCAAATAGTTGATGCTCGAATAACCGGTGCCGAAGTCATCGACCGACACGAGCACGCCCATGCGGCTCAACTGCTCGAGAATGGTTGCGGACTCCTCCGGATGAGTCATCACCGCGCTCTCGGTGAGCTCGATCTCCAGGTGGTGCGCCTCGAGCCGCGCGCTGCGCAGGGCATCGGCGATCACATCGAGCAGATCCCCCCGGCGGAACTGGCTCGCCGCCACATTGACCGCCACCCGCAGGGCCGGCAGCCCCTGGCGCTGCCACTCCGCGCATTGGCGGCAGGCTTCGCGCAGAACCCAGGCGCCGATCTCGTTGATCAACCCGCACTCCTCGGCGAGCGGGATGAATTCATCCGGCGGGATGAGGCCGCGCTGCGGGTGATGCCAGCGGATGAGCGCCTCGGCACTGTAGACATCGCCGGTTTCCGTGTCGGGCTTCGGCTGATAATACAGCTCGAACTGGCCGGCCTCGATGGCGGCATGCAGGTCGCTCTCCAGGCTGACCCGCCCAATGGTGACCGCATCCATCCCTGGCGCAAAACATTGGACGTTGTTTCGCCCGCGCTGCTTGGCGCAGTACATCGCCGCATCGGCACGGGCAATCAGACTGTCTGCGGAGCTGGCATCCGTCGGATAGTAAGCAACGCCGATGCTGCAGGTGACGTGTAGCTCGACGCCCGAGGCGGTCATCGGGGCGCGCAACGCCTCCTTGGCACGATGTGCGATGGCGACCGCATCTTCCGCCGCTCCCGAGGGACTGATCACCACGATGAACTCATCGCCCCCCGTGCGGGCAACGGTGTCGATGTCGCGCACCACGGCGCCCAAGCGCCGCGATATTTCATCGAGCACGGCATCGCCAGCCCTGTGCCCGAGCGAATCGTTGATGAGCTTGAACCGGTCGAGATCCACGACCAGCACCGCGAATGGTTGCCCATCGCGGTTGGCATGCGCCATCGCCTGTACCAGCCGGTCATCGAGCAACACCCGATTCGGCAGGCCGGTGAGCGCATCGTGCGTGGCGAGGTGGCGCAGCTGGCGATTGGCCGCCTCCAGCTTCTCCGTGCGCGCCGCCACCACGTTCTCGAGCGTCTCCACCTGGGCGCGCAGCGCCCGCTCGTATTGCCACTTGCGCGCCAGCGCACTCGCGCACTGCAGCACCTCGATCGGCTCGAAGGGCTTCTTGAGGACGAGCAGCCGGTCGGTCTGCCCGAGTCGCTTGACCACGTCGCTCCAATCGTAGTCGGAATGCGCCGAGCAGATGACCACCTGCACATCCGGATCGACGGCCCAGAGCCGCTCGATGGTCTCGAGCCCATCCCAGCCGGGAGGCATGCGCATGTCGATGAAGGCGATCGAGAAGGGCCGCCCACCGGCGGCAGCACGCCCGGCGCGCTCGACCCCCTCCTCGCCCTGCGAGGCGAATTCCAGGGCATAGCGGGCACGCTCGGGCGGCTTCGCGGGCGCGTCCCCGAAGAGCAAGGTCTCCACGCTGGCGAGCGCCGCCGCCGGATCGCCGCTCGTGCCCAGGATCTTGTCGAAATCCCGATGAATCGCCGGATTGTCATCGACGATGAGAATCCGGGTCTCGTCGTGACCGCCTGTGTCTGAGGTTATGCGCTTCTCCTCTGCGGCTGCGCGTCGGCCGCCGCGAGCGGCAGTCGTACCGTGAAGCACGCTCCTCGATTCAAACCCTCGCTGCGCGCGGTGAGCTCGCCGCCCATCTCCTTCGCCAGAATCGCGCTCGCGTGCAGCCCGAAGCCGTGACCCTCCTTCTTGGTCGTGAAGCCGAACTCGAACAGCCGCTTCATCGGCTCGGCGCCGATGCCGACGCCGGTATCCTCCACCTCAATCGCATAGAATCCCGCCGGTAACGCGCGCAGGCGCACGGTGAGCTCCCGCGGCCCGCCGGTGCGGTCGCGAAGTGCGTGGCGCGCATTGCTCAGCAGGTTGCCGAGGATCTGCAGCAGCTTGTGCCGGTCCACCATCGCCTTGCCCACCCCACGGTTCTCGCGCCGGACCGTGACTTCGGCGCTGGTGGCGAAGTGCATGACCAGGGCGTGCTCGATCAGCTCCGCGACGTCGATCTCCTCGACACTGCCGCCGTGGCGGGCGTATGTCTGTTGCGCGGCGACGATCCTGCCGATGTGCTCGACATGGGTGACCACCGCCTGGGCTTCATCGCAGAGCGCCCGATTCTCGGCGAGCAGATGCTCCCCGAGCTGGTGCAGGTAGCCCGGCAACTCCTTGCCGCGTGCATCGCTGGCGAAGAACTCCCCGAGCCGCGGCCCCTGCTCGCCGATCAGACTCGCGGCACGCGCGATGTTGCCAACCTTCGATCCCTTGAGGCGCGCCTGCAGCATTGAGGCAGAGACGCCCAGGCTGTTAAGAACATTGCCGACGCTGTGGAGCACGCCGGTCGCAACCTCCGCCATGCCGGCGTGGCGGGACGCCTCCTGCAGCTGCAATTGCAGCTGCATCCGCCGCTCCTCCTGACGGACCTGCCCGGTCACGTCCCAGGACACACCAAGGAGGCGACGCAAACGTCCGCTGTCGTCGCGCGAGAGTCGCGCGTGCGCCTGCAAATGAATGATTGCCCCGCTGGGCGCCGCTACGCGCACCCGCAGCGCACAAGTCTCCCGCTTCTCGGCCAATGCCGTCCGGATCGCAGCTTTCAGCGCCGCAGCGTCCTCCGGATAGAAGCTGGCGAGCAGTGCTCCGGGATTCTCCCGCGGATCGAGCCCTGCCGCCTTGATGGCCGGTATCTCGTTCTCCGTCCAGATGATCCGTCCCGAGGCGAGGTCATACTCCCAACATGCGATCCCCGCCGCCTCGGTGGCCAGGTTGAGCAGGCTTTTGCCGTGCTGCAGGCTCTCGTTGAGCTCCGCGAGCCGCATTGCATCGCGCCGGGTCCGCGAGTCGAGGTGCGCATCGTAGAGGGTGGTGATCAGGGTGATCGCGACCACGCCGAGGGCGATCATGCCGATCATGACCGCGAGCCAGTCGTTGTCGAGCGCGGCGCCGCCGCCATAGCAGTAGGAGCCCGGCGCCAGCATGGAGGCGGCCATTGCCGTGTAATGCATGCCCGCGATCGCGAGCCCCATGACGACGGCAGCGCCGGCGCGCGCCAGCTTCATCAGGTGTGACTCGCCGCTGCGCAGCCGCAGGAAGAGCCACAGGGCGACAAAGGAGGCGGTAACGGCGATGGCGATGGAGGCGCCGACCAGCAGCGGACTGTAGCGGATCGCCGGCACGATCTGGATCGCCGCCATGCCGGTGTAGTGCATGCCGCAGATGCCGGCGCCCATCAGCAGCGAGCTCGCCGCCAGGCGCCGCAAGGACAGGTCGCGACGGCTCGAGATCGCGAGCGCGAACAGCGATGTCAGCATCCCTATGAAGAGCGATGCGACATTGATGAGAAGGTTGTAGCGCAGGGTGATCGGCGGAACGGAGAAGGCAAGCATGCCGATGAAGTGCATCGACCAGATGCCGATGCCCATCGACACCGCTCCGCCCGCCACCCACAGCCGTCCGGCGCGCCGCTCCGCGCCAGCGACCCTCTCGGTGAGCCTGAGGGCCGTGTACGAAACCAGGATGGCGACGACGACCGAAAGGGTCACCAGCCATGGGTTGTACGTGGCGTGCATTCCCGGGAAATTGCCCGAGACAGCTCTAGCGGTGCAGTGTGCGCCTTCTCAATTGCCGGCGGCAGGAGGATTGCCGTCTGCGCGACTGTGACGCAGTCGACATTCAGCCGAAGGGACCGGAGCCCTTACGCGGTCAGCCTCTCCAGGCCGCCCATGTAGGGCCGCAACGCCTGCGGCACGTTCACGCTGCCGTCGGCGTTCTGGTAGTTCTCGAGCACCGCCACCAGCGTGCGGCCCACGGCGAGCCCCGAGCCGTTGAGCGTATGTAGCGGCTCGGGCTTGCCGCCCTCCGGATTGCGCCAGCGTGCCTGCATCCGCCGCGCCTGGAACGCCTCGAAGTTACTGCAGGAGGAGATCTCCCGGTAGCGGCGCTGCGAGGGCAGCCACACCTCCAGGTCGTAGGTCTTGGCGCTGCCGAAGCCGATGTCGGCGGCGCAGAGCGCGACCGTGCGGTAGGGCAGATCCAGCCGCCGCAACACCTGCTCCGCGTGCCCCGTCAACTCCTCGAGCGCAGCATAGGAGTCCGCGGGGCGCACGATCTGTACCAGCTCCACCTTGTCGAACTGGTGATTCCTGATCATGCCGCGCGTGTCCTTGCCGGCGGCGCCGGCCTCCGAGCGGAAGCAAGGCGTGTGGCAGACGAATTTCAGCGGCAGGGATTCCGCGGGCACGATCTGCTCGCGCACCAGGTTGGTGACCGGGACCTCGGCGGTCGGGATGAGATAGAAGGTGTGTGCAACCGGCTGAGCGTTCCCGAGGGGCGTCTGCGCGTCCTGCACGGCTCGAGACTCGCTCTTGCCGCTCACCTTGAACAAGTCCTCTTCGAACTTCGGCAGGTTGCCGGTGCCGAGGAGCGCCTGCCGCTGCACCAGATACGGCACGTAGACCTCCGTATAGCCGTGCTCCTGCGAGTGCAGCTCCAGCATGAATTGCGCGAGCGCGCGATGCAGGCGCGCGACCTGGCCGCGCATCACCACGAAGCGCGCTCCGGAAATACGCGCCGCCGCCTCGAAATCGAGCCCGAGCTTCTCGCCGAGCGCCACATGATCCTTCGGCTCGAAGTCGAGCGTGCGCGGCTCGCTCCAGCGGCGCACCTCGCGGTTGTCCACCTCGCCGCGCCCGTCGGGCACCGACTCATGCAGCAGGTTGGGCAGCTCCAGCTGACCGCGCTCCATTTCTTCCTGCACGGCGGTGAGCGCCCGGTCGGCCGCGACCAGCTCGCGGGTCAACGCCTCGCCACGCGCGAGCAGCGCGGCAACATCCCCGCCCTTCCCCTTCGCCATGCCGACGGCCTTGGCGTTGGCGTTGCGCTCTGCCCGCAGACGGTCGGAGTCCACCTGCGCGGTCTTGCGCCTCTCCTCGAGCGCGCGCAGTGCCGCGACGTCGAGCGTGTACCCCCGCCGCGCCAGGTTTGCGGCGACGGCCTCGGGGTCGGAGCGCAGCAGCTTCGGATCGATCATTTGCCTGGATTCCTCAATCTCGCCAGCGCCTCCCCGATCTTGATCTCGAGCCCGCGCGGCACGGGGCGGTAGTATCGCTTATCCGGCATCTCCTCCGGCAGGTAGCGCTCGCCGGCCGCGAATGCCTCGGGCTCCTCGTGCGCGTACCGATACCCTTCGCCGTAGCCCAGGCCCTTCATGAGCCGCGTCGGCGCGTTCCGTAGCCGCAGCGGTACCTCGAGCGTCCCATACTGCTCCACGTCGGCCATAGCCTCGCCCATCGCGACGTAGACCGCATTGCTCTTCGGCGCACAGGCGAGGTACACCACCGCGTTGGCGATCGCCAACTCCCCTTCCGGGGATCCCAGCCGGTCGTATGCCTCCCAGGCATCCAGAGTCATCGCGAACGCGCGCGGATCGGCGAGTCCCACATCCTCCACCGCCATGCGCACGATCCGCCGCGCGACATAGAGCGGATCGCAGCCGCCATCGAGCATACGGCAGAGCCAGTAGAGCGCGCCGTCGGGATCGGTGCCGCGCACCGCTTTGTGCAGCGCGGAGATCTGGTCGTAGAACTGATCGCCGCCCTTGTCGAAGCGCCGCCGGCCGCCGCTCGCCACCTCTTGCGCAAGAGCAAGGGTGATCAGGCGCTCGCCGCTTAGCGGCTCGCCCTCGATCAGGCCCGTGACGAGTTCCAGCATGTTGAGCGCACGCCTTCCGTCACCGTCGGCCGCCCTGGCGATCAGCTCGAGTGCCGCCGGCTCGGCGGTGATGCCCTCGCCACCGAGCCCCCGCTCCCGATCGCTCATTGCGGCGCGCAGCAGCGCCTCGATGTCGGTCACCGTCAGCGGCCGCAGCACGTACACCCGCGCCCGCGAGAGCAGCGCGCTCACCACCTCGAAGGATGGATTCTCGGTGGTCGCGCCGACGAAGGTCAGCGTTCCATCCTCCAGGTACGGCAGGAAGGTGTCCTGCTGTGCCTTGTTGAATCGATGCACCTCATCGAGAAAGAGGAGCGTCGGCTGCCCGCTCGCAGCGCGCGCGGCGCGCGCGGCCTCCACGGCGGCGCGGATATCCTTGACCCCGGCCATCACGGCCGAGAGCTGGATGAAGTGCGCGCGGGCGCGCCCCGCGATGAGTCGCGCCAGGGTCGTCTTGCCGGTGCCGGGCGGTCCCCAGAGGATCAGCGAGTGCAGCTGCCCCGACTCGATGGCACGGCGCAACGGCTTGCCGGGACCGAGGATGTGCTGCTGACCGACCACCTCCTCCAGGGAGCGCGGCCGCATCCGGTCGGCGAGCGGCCGCGACGGGTCGGGCGCGCTCGTATCGGCGGGACTCACTTAGCCGGCGTTCCGATCACGTCCGCCCCGGAGGGTGGCGTGAAAGTCAGCTCCGAGGCCGGCACGGGCACGTTGACCTCGACATCCTGGAACAGGATGGTGACGATCTGGCCGAGCTTGTCCTCGAGGATCATGCGCTGCAGCGTCCCCTTGCCGTCGAAGCCGAAGAGCGCGCTCTTGAAGTCGGCCTGGGTGCTGCGCGGCTCGACATACACCCAATCGAGGCCGTCACGCTTGCCAGCATTGCTCTCGGTGAAGTGTCGGTGCACGTCAACCGTTCCGGAGAGCAACATGGCCGGCGTTGCCGACAGCGCCGCCGTCATCGGACGCACCGTGACCTGCTGCAGATCGCGATCGAAGTACCAGAGATTGCGGCCGTCGGAGACCATCAGCTGGCCGCCCGCGGAAGCGCCTGGCGGCGCCGCAGTACCGCTCTTGCCGCTGGATGTCTGCTGCGCGGTATCCTGCGGATGGATGTCCCAGCGAAACTTGCCGGGCCGCTCCACGATGAGCGTACCCGTGGAGCGGCTGACCTCGGCGCCGTGAGCGTCCGCAACGGTCTGGAGAAACGTGACGCGCAGCGTTCTCAGGTTCTTCAGATAGCGATCGAGCGGCGTCAGTGCCGACGATGCCGCGGGGCCGGCGGAAGTCCCCGGCAACGCCCGTTGCGCCGCGCCACCGGAAAGCGGCGCGAGCCCCATGACCAGACAGACCGCGCTCGCGGCCAGGGCCACGCGTGAAACAACTCTCTTGAGCATGCTTGAGTGTCTTCTCTAGTCTTCTTCCGCCGGCGCGGGCGCCAGCACCTCGCGCGAGCCGTTCGACTGCAGCGGCCCGACGAGACCTGCGATCTCCATCGCCTCGAGGAGGCGCGCGGCGCGGTTGTAGCCGATCTTCAGGCGCCGCTGCACGTAGGAGATCGAGGGCTTGCGCTCGCTGATCACGATTCTGATGGCTTCGTCATACAGCGCATCCTGCTCCGGGTCCGCCATCGCGGCCGCGCCCTCGCCCTCCTCACCGGGTAATCCCGGTATCGGTCCCCTGGGCCCGGAGAGTACCTCCTCGATGTAATCGGGCGGCGTGGCGATCTTCAGCGCCTCCACGACACGGTGCACTTCCTGGTCGGAAACGAATGCGCCATGCACGCGCGTCGGCAGGGAGGTGCCGGACGGCAGGTAGAGCATGTCGCCGTGGCCGAGCAGCGTCTCCGCCCCCATCTGATCGAGAATGGTGCGCGAATCCACCTTGGCCGAGACCTGGAAGGCGATGCGGCAGGGAATGTTGGCCTTGATGAGGCCGGTGATCACATCCACCGATGGACGCTGGGTCGCCAGCACCAGGTGGATGCCCGAGGCGCGCGCCTTCTGCGCGAGACGCGCGATGAGCTCCTCGACCTTCTTGCCGACGATCATCATGAGATCGGCGAGCTCGTCGATGACGACGACGATGTAGGGCAGCGGCACCAGGGTCTGGATCTGCCGCTGATCGATAGTCGGATCGTTGGCGGCGCGCTGCAGCATCACCGGATCCAGAATGGGCTTGCCGGAGTCGTTCGCCTCCTTCACGCGGCGGTTGAAGCCGGCGATGTTGCGTACGCCGAGGGCCGCCATCAGCTGGTAGCGCCGCTCCATTTCCGCCACGCACCAGCGCAGCGCGTTGGCCGCCTGCTTCATGTCGGTCACCACCGGCGCCAGCAGGTGCGGGATGCCCTCGTACATCGAGAGCTCCAGCATCTTCGGGTCGATCATGATCAGGCGCACGTGCTCGGCCGTCGACTTGTAGAGGAGCGACAGCACCATCGCGTTGATGGCCACCGACTTGCCGGAGCCCGTGGTGCCGGCGATCAGCAGGTGCGGCATGCGCGCAAGATCGGCCACCATCG
>DASYGA010000209.1:0-6997 GCA_036000265.1 Steroidobacteraceae bacterium
AATCGGAGGATCACGTATGGCGAGCTCGTTGCCGGCAGGCGTCTGAGCTTCGACATAGGTGCCAGCGGTGAGCGCTTCAAGATGAAGGTAGCGCCTCACGCACGCACCAAGGACCCCCGCAGTTACACGGTCGTGGGTCGCTCGGTTCCGCGCAAGGACATTCCCGCCAAAGTAATCGGCACCTTCACATACGTTCAGGATGTGCGCGTACCAGGAATGCTGCACGGTCGCGTCGTGCGTCCTTACGGAGTCGGCGCACGCTTGCTCAATGTTGACGAGTCGGGGCTGACGAGCATTCCCGGTTTCGTTCGCACGGTGCGTCGCGACGATTTCCTCGGAGTGGTGGCGACGACGGAATGGGCGGCGATCCAGGCGGCCGCGAAGCTCGGCTCGACGCTCCATCCTTCCGGACCTGCCGCAGGCCAGGCCAAGTGGTCGGACTGGAACGGCCTGCCCCAGATGGATCAGATCTGGGAAACTGTTCGAGGAGCTTCAGGGCGCGACATAGTGGTCGCGAGCCATGGCTCCGTCGACGCAGCGCTTGGGCGTGCGGCTCGGACACTGAAGGCCACCTATCGGACGCCGTATCAGATGCACGGCTCGATCGGACCCTCCTGCGCGATAGCCGATGTGAAGAGCGACCGGGCCATCCTCTGGTCCGGCACTCAGATGCCTCATGAGACGCGGCGCGACATCGCAAAAGTGCTCGGCATGCCTCTGGAGCAGTTGGAGCTGCGCTGGTCTGAGGCTTCGGGCGGCTACGGCCGCAATGGGCTCGATCACGTCGTCGCGGATGCGGCCATCATGTCGCAGATCGTAGGCCGGCCGGTGCGGGTGCAGTGGATGCGCTGGGACGAGCATGGCTGGGAGCCGAAAGGCCCGCCCATCGTGCAGGATCTCAGCGCTGGGCTCGACGTACATGGCGAAGTCATCGCCTGGCGGCATCACATCTGGGTCCCCACCCTGGGCGACACGCATCTGATCGCCGCCGCCCTGATCGGCAATCCGGCGGTGTGCGGCGAGACCGGCCTCGGCGATCCGTCGGTCACCTATGCATACACCTTCCCGAATGCCGACGTCATGGGCCATTGCGAGGGACGGGTCGGCTTGCAGACGGCCTGGCTGCGGTCCCCGGGGCAGTTCGAGACGACTTTCGCCATGGAATCATTCATCGATGAGGTGGCTGCGGCCGCTCATGAGGATCCGCTGGCTTTCCGCACCAGCCACTTGAGGGACCCGCGTGCTCTGGCCGTCCTGAAAGCCGCTGCCGATCGCTACGGCTGGAAGAGCCGTCCGTCGGCCGCCGGTCAGGGGACACTGCAGGGGCAAGTCGCCAAGGGGCGCGGCATCGCTTGGGTGAATCGCGACGGCGCCCGGGTCGCGACCATCGCCGACGTATCGGTCGACCCCAAGCGGGGGGCGATCCGGGTCGAGCGCGTAGTCGTCGCGCACGACTGCGGCCTGGTCGTCAATCCGGACGGCGTGCGCAATCAGGTCGAAGGCAACATCATCCAGTCCTTGAGCCGCACGCTGCACGAGGAAGTCTCCTTCGATCGGTCTCATGTCACCAGCCGCGATTGGGCGGGCTATCCGATCCTGCGCTTCGATGAGATCCCGGACAGCATCGAAGTCTTGCTGGTGAACAACTCGCCGGAATATCCCTCGCTCGGAGCGGGCGAGCCCTCGACTTGTCCGACCGCGGCCGTGGTCGGCAATGCGATATTCGATGCGATCGGTGTCCGCCTGCGGCAGACCCCTTTCCGTCCGGAGCGTGTGCAGGCCGCGATGGCATCGGAGCCGGCTTAGGAATCTCTCTTGCCATCGCGGTCGCGCCCGGCTGGCTACGGAGCTACACTCATGTGGACAGCCTGCCCTGCTGTACTGGTGTCCTCGACGATACAGTCCATATGAGCGCTCAGCCTGCCGCTGTCTTCACCCGCGCTGCGGGGATATCGGCTCAAGTCCGCGGCCGCATTCTCGCCGGCCACTTGGGTCCGGGAGATCGTCTGCCTTCGGTGCGCGCGCTGGCTCGCTCGCATGGCGTCAGCCCCTTCACCGCCGCCAGGGTCTACGATCTGCTGGTCGCCGAAGGTCTCATCGAGGCGCGCCGGGGCTCCGGGTACTACGTCGCACGCGACGCCGAGACCTTTGGCGCCGCAGGGCTATCGGGTCCCGAGCCGATCGTCGATTCGATATGGGCTTTGCGGCGCGACTATGAAGGCCACTCCTTGCAGGTCGATGCCGGCTGCGGCTGGCTGCCGCCGGAGTGGCTGTTCGGAGAGGGCGTACGCGCGGCGCTCACGCAGGTGGCCCGCCGACCGGCCGTTTACGCCGGCCGCTACGGTTGCGCATACGGCCTGCGCGCATTGCGTCACCACCTTGCGCGCCAGCTGGCGCTGCGCGGGGTGGAGTGCGCCGACGATCAAATCGTCCTCACGCAAGGGGCCAGCCAGGCCCTCGAGCTCGTCATCGGTACACTCGCCCGCCCGGGAGATTCCGTGCTGGTGGAGGATCCCTGTTATCCCTATGTGCTTGCCATGGTGCGCGCCTGCGGCGCCCATCCGGTCGGCGTCCCGCGCAGGGACGACGGGCCTGACGCCAATGCGCTCGATTCCCTCGCCCGGCAGACCGGTGCCCGCCTTTTCATCACCAACACGACTTACCAGAATCCCACGGGGACGACCACCTCTATCCAGGTTGCTCATGCCGTGCTGCACGTGGCCGAGCGGCACGGCCTGACGATCTGCGAGGACGATATCTTCGCGGAGCTGCCGGCCGACCGGGTCACTCCCCTGGCCTCTCTCGACCGCCTGGAGCGTGTGATCTACATCGGCAGCTTTTCCAAGACGATCGCCCCGGCTCTGCGCTCCGGCTATCTCGCCGCCAGCGCCGAGCTGGCCGAGCGCCTGGCGATGCAGAAGAACATGATGTCGCTCTCCTCTTCGGAGCTGATCGAGCACGTCGTGCTCGCAATCCTCACATCGGGCCGGTACCGCACGCATCTCGAGCGGCTGCGCCGCCAGCTGACCGAGGCGCGCGCACGCCTCACCCGCCGGTTCCGCGAGTCTGGCATCGAGGTGGCGCCGCGCAGCGGCGGCATGTTCGTGTGGGCGCAACTGCCGGCCGCCGATGCGACGGCGACACGCCAGCGTGCGCGCTTACAGGGAATTCTCCTCGCCCCCGGCGAGCTCTTTCGTCCCGACGGCCGGCCGACCGGACACTGGCGATTCAACGTCGCCTACGCCGACGACGAGCGCCTTTACGCCTTTCTGCGCAGCCTGATTCGCTGAATTCCCGAAACTGACCGCATCTACGCGCCGAGACGCCGCAGCCTCCTCACACGCCGCGTCTCCTCAATCCGCGTTGCCCTTCGGCGCGTAGATGGCGTAGAACTTGGTGTAACCCTTGGTATCCCAGGTGCCCTGCCAGGCGGCGGGGATGACCACCGCTTCGCCCGCATGGATGCGCTGCACCGTGCCGTCGGCCGAGGTGAGCGTCACCTCGCCCTTCAGGAAGTACATGAACTCGTCGACACCGTACGTCTTCTTCCCCGTAACCGAGAAGTGCGCCGGCCCCGACTTGTACATGCCGGCCTCATACTTCCTGTCGCCCGTCATCAACATCATGAAGTCGGACGTCCTGGTACCGTCATGCACGGCGGTCTTCGCCCCGGGAAGGGCGAACACCGCACCGCCCACCTCGGCCTTGCTCAACACGATCGGCTTGGCCCCGCCCGCGAGCGCAGCCACGGGGATGAGGGCGCACACAACAGCAAGCCCAATCTTCTTCATGCGGAAGCTCCTCTGGCTGGAATTTTCACGACACGATCAAACGAAACTCCGCGCCGCTGTCGCACGGTGATTGCCGGCTGCCTCCGCAGATTCACCGGCCAGCAGTTGGCCCACTGCGCGGTGTGCCTGGTCGATGGCAACGTCCGTGTAGGCGGTCGCACCCGAATCGGAATTGGCGATGGTGATCCGGCCGAACGGCTTTCGTCCGATGACGTTGGGCCGCGCATCGTGCGGCCAGTCCGGATCGAACAACGGATCGTACTCGTAGCCGTAGCCGTGCGACCAGCGGTTGACGATGATTGCCTCGATGTCGCGCTCCGGATCGAATCCGCCGCCGGCCAGCATGCGCCCCAATTGATCGCGGATATTGCGCTCGAAGGTGGCGAACGGCGTGTTGAAGAGCTCCATTCTCCCGGCAATGTACTGCTCCCGCATGGACAAGCCCGGCCGGCAGGGGGTGCGAGTGAGGTGCAGCAAAGTGGGCTCGTCGGGAGAGCTCGGGCTCCTGTAATCGCCGATGTTGACGATGGAATTGAGGCTGACATCGGTGAAGTAGCTGCCCGGCGCACCGACGTGGCTCACGCCCAATCTATGAAACGCCGTCCAGTCGCGCAGACCCACGGTTGTGTATACGAGAGGCACTTTGACGAGGTAGCCCAGAGCCTCCTTCTGGTCCGCCGGCAATGACGGGCAGATCCAGGGAATCATCGTATTCCAGCATGCCAGGACCACGCCCTTGGCCTTGACGGTATGGACTTTTCCGCCGCTGGCGTAAGCGATTTCGACCTGTTTGGCCGTGGCCGGGTCACCCAGATGACGCACACGCACCACCGGGCTGTTGAGGCGAATGCGCACGCCCGAGCCCGGCCGGTCGAGGCGGGCATAGTTGGCGCGCGCGGTCACTATGTCCTTGGCCGTGTGGCCCGGCATCGCCTCGGGAATCAGATCACGCACCAGCAGCCGCGCGATCGAAGCGTTGCCGTCCGGGTAATGGAACGTGTAGGAGCCTCCGGTCGAATAGTATCCTGCCGCCGTGTAGGTCATGTGCGGCGTGACACCGGGCTCCAGATGCATTCCCTGAAAGCCCGGCATTCCGAAAGCCCACATGTCCAACGCCGGCATGGCGTCTATCCCCACACCCCATTCGCCGTTCGTCCGCGTCTGGTAGAAAGCGATCACCTGCGGGTGGACCTTGACGAATCGGAGCAGGAAATCCTTGTAGCTGATTCGCCGGAGCCGGTCCTTCTTCTGCGCAGAGGTGAGGCCGGCCATGTAATCGGCGTCCGCGGTTTCCAGACGCACGATGTCCTTCCGTGCATCCTCCGATAGCGGCGTGCCATCGAGAAACCGCTCCCAGTCGCGCACCGTCGGCCGCGCACCCTTGTTGAAATAGCCCCCGCCCGGGTTGCCAACCGCGAGCCGATCGGCGCCGAAAGTCTCCTTGTCGAAGAATACGCCCGGCCGCAATCCGAGCGAGGAGTAGACCCCGGGATCTTCGCACTCCTTCGAGAGTGCCGGCGGATCCACCCCGAGGGATCGCAACAGCCCGTTCGCGACGGCGCTGTACGGATACGGGCTGTCGATGCTCATCGTGCCGCCATTCATCAGGAGCATCCGGCCGCCGATGTGTACCTCGTTGCGCTTGGCGTGGCCGCCGAAATCGTCATGATTGTCGAGTATCAGAATGCGCGCCTCGGCGCCGGCGCGAGCCCGATAAAAGTGCGCCGCCGAAAGCCCGCTGATTCCAGCACCCACTACGACCAGGTCGTACTCTTCCCCCGTATTCCGCACATTGCCCGCCGTCTTCCAGAAGGCAGCATCCCGCACCGCATGGGCCGCTTCGAACGAGCCCGGGTGGCTGCCCCTCATGCCCAGTAGCGCCGGCGGGTAATAGCGCGGATCCTGCGGCGTGATGCCGCGAGCGAGAAGGGGCTCCATCGCCGATGGGTCCGGCCCATGGCCTGGAGGCGGCTGCGGAACAAAGATGTTTGTATCGATGCGTTGTGCGTGCGCGGCCGGAAGCAGCGAGCCCGCGGCGACGGCTACGCCATTCAGGAAATCCCGACGCGTGATCTCACGGGCCATTCGGCGCCTCCCGGACCATATCGGCTCTCACAGCTCTCCAATGAGCCTGGTAGAGGACGTCGATGCCATACGCGCGTGGGCGGTACGTCTGCACGTCGTACAACAGCGGTGGCGGCGAGCCATTCGGATTGGCGTAGTCCGCATCACTCTGCGAGTAGCCGGTCATCACGTGGGTAAAAGTTGCCCTGGTATGGTCTGCGGGCTTTCGCAAGCGCTTCCTCCTGGCAGCTCTCATGCCGTGTGTCATGGTCTGAGTGCTCATGCAGCGCCTCGTCAGCGCTCGTGGGCCTCTTCGAGCACCGTCCGCCCGAGCTCGAAATAGCGCCGCGGCGATTTGTATTTCAAAAGCACCGCGATCGAGACGCCGCCGAGACCGACAACAGCCACGATGTAAGGGATCGCGGTGAATATCCAGTCGGCTGCCGCGGTACCGGCGGCGAACGCAGCGTGCTCGGCCAGCAGGTAAATCACGTAGAGCATGCCGAGCCCGCCCAGCAGCGGCGCGGTGAAAGTGCGAAACCAGTTGGCCGTCTCAGGATGATGTCTGCCCACATGGAAATAGGCGATCACCGCGAAAGCCGCCAGCGCCTGCACGATCAGAATCGCAGTGGTGCCGAGCAAGGCCATCAGCCCGTAGAGGCCCGTGTAAGGGTCGCGGCCGGTGAAGGCAAAGAACAACACCACTGCGGCGGCGAAGGCCGTTTGGACGAAGCCTGCAACATGCGGCGTGCCGTGCAGCGGATGGGTCGCCCCCAATGTCGCGCGCATCCCGGGGATCACGTCCTCCCTGCCGATCGCATAGATGTAGCGGGCCGCGCAGTTATGGAAAGCCATGCCACACGCGAACGACCCTGTCATCAGCAGGATCTTGAACAGGTCGACCGCCCACGCACCCAGGTGTGCGCCGACCGGCCCGAAGAAGATGTCCCCCGCCGTCGATGACGACTGGGCGAGCGCAATGGCATTCTGCGGCCCGGTGCCGACGATGGCCAGCCACGAGATCAGGATGTAGAAAACGCCGATTCCAATGACCGAGCTGAGCACCGCGATCGGAATGATTCTCTTGGGGTCCTTGGACTCCTCCCCGTACATGGCGCTCGACTCGAAGCCCACCCACGACC
>DASYGA010000259.1:0-3787 GCA_036000265.1 Steroidobacteraceae bacterium
CGGACAATCGACAGTGAGGCCGATGTGCGCGAATTCGAATACGGAGCGAAACATTTCAGCAAGGTCAGCCGTCAGGGCCGCCAGATCCGTCGGCTGAAAGTGGGCGTCGCTCCGTCCGGCCTCAATCCTGGCGAAGTCGAGCAGCGAGTTGACGAGCCTGTGCAGCCGGCCCGCGGCTTTCCGGGCGGTCCCGAGCAGCTCTCGGTGCTCGGGCTCCAGTCTTGGGCAGTCGAGCACCTGGCGTAGCGGCGCGAGGATCAGGGTGAGCGGCGTGCGCAGCTCGTGACTGATGTTGCTGAAGAACAAGGTCTTGGCCCGATCGAGCGCAGAGAGCTCGCGGGCCCTTTTTTCAGCGAGCTGCTTCATTCGGGCGCTGCCGATGGCTCGCTCGAGGTGCATCGCGACAGATTCATGAAATGCCTGAGATTCCGCTGCAGGACGCATCGGATTGACGCCCGCGACCAGGATGCCAAAGGGGGCGCCGGGGATCCCGCTTGCCACCGGCAGCGCTATCGCCTTATCCGGGACCAGGTCCGGTCGGCTCAGAAACGGCCCGAGGACGGTCGCTATATGCTCGATGAGTGCGGGCGCGCCGCTCGAGGACACGGCGGCAAGACGCCAGGTGTCCGATGTCATATCGAGCCGGATGGACTGTGGAACTGTTTCCGGGACGACGCTGAGACCTGCGCTTGCGGCGATCTCGATTCGGCCGGTTTCGCTGTCGAAGAGATAGAGGAGCGCGAAGGGCAAGTCGCGGCCTTGCTCCTCGAGCACCGTCACCGCGAGTCGGCAGGCCTCCGCGGGCGACCCGGCGCTTGAGGATAGCGTGGCCAGCTGGCGAAGGCACTCCGTTTGCCGCCGGGTGATGACGAGCTCAGTATTTTCGGTGACCGTGCAGAAGATCCCGCTCGGGGTGCCGCCATCGTCCCGCACCACCGCGAAGGAGAACCGCATGTACGTTTCCTCGAGATAGCCGCTGCGCATCAGCGGCATGAGGAAGTCGGTTTCCGATGTCGGCCGGCCCGTGGAGAGGGTCTCCCGGAATTTGGATTCCAGGTACGGCCAGATCTCCTTCCATACCTCCTTCACCGGACGCCCGAGGGCCAAGGGGTGGCGGTCAGGCCCACCGACCGCAATGAACGCATCGTTGTAGAGGTAAAGCAAATCGGGTCCGAGCGCCAGAGCCGCGGGAAAACCCGAGTCGACGATTATCTGCGACGCATTGCGCCAGGAAACCGGCCACTCCGCGAGCGGTCCGATGGAAGTCGACGCCCAGTCGAACTCGCGGATTCGGACCGCCATCTGTGAACTTGCCTGTTTCATGCTCAGCCCCCTTCCCAACGAGTGCACTGTTCTCACACCCTTTCAAGCACGACTCGCGTCCTTTGTCAAACCGTCTAAAGACGGTCAGCGCGCGTCCTACGCCCCACAGCATTACGTCAAACCCCGGCGACGATGCGATTAACATCGTGATGTTGCCAACCTGACCGGGTGACAGTCCGTCAAGCCGAGGCGTAGACTTGGCAAAGAACTACGCTGGGTATCGCGAGAAGGGCAGGACGCGGCTGGACCGCGGAAGCTTTTCACCTGCAAACGGAGCTCGGAATGAGCAGCCCACGGACCAGAATCTATATCGTAGATGATGATTCGCTTTTGCGGGATGCCCTCGTGCGACTGCTCGCGCAGGCGCAGTGCCAGGCGCGGACCTTCGATTCCGGTGGCGCATTTCTGCGTGCTTACCCCAACCTCCCGGCCGGCTGCATCATCATGGATTTGAAGATGCCGGGCATGAGTGGTCTGGAATTGCAGCGCCGGTTGCTCGACGCCGGATGTCGTTGGCCGGTGATCGTGCTCACCGGACATGGCGATGACACCCACGCGGAGCGCGCCATAGCCGCCGGCGCTATTGCGTTTCTCGAGAAACCCGCGCGGCGATGGGAACTATACGGCGCAATCGTCAAGGCCGAAGCGTACCTGGCCGGTGCCACCGACGCGATCCCGGATCCCGAGCTTGCATATCGAGCCGCGCAACTGACCCGCAGGGAGAGAGATACGCTCTCTGGCGTATTGGAGAAAAAGATCAACAAAGAGATTGCCGCAGAGCTCGGGATCACCGAGAGCAGCGTCAAGAGCTACCGACACAATGTGATGAGGAAGATGGGCGCAAAAACCACCGCGGAACTCGTGATGTTGGCGCTTCGGGCCGGTTTTCGGGTGAACTCGCGGCGATGAATGCCTCGAGATGCTATTCATCCGATTGCATGACACGCTGCGCGAACTCGAGAATTTTCGCGACCTTGCGGCGGTCGGCCGCACCTTTGCGGAATCCGAGCCAGGTCATGGCGGAACGCTCGCGGATGCGACAGACGATCTTTTGCGTGCGCGGATCCCTGATCAGCTCATCGGGAGCTCTTGCCCCGTGAGATTCCAGCCCCCTGATGAGTTTCCGGTAGACGACCTCGGGTGGTAGGCGCGGGTGCATGCCGGCCAGCCTGCGCGCACGCGCCACCAGGGCGGTCCTGAGCTCTTCACTGCGGCAGACATGGCACAGCGCGACACCCCAGCCTTCGCGAATGTCGGCCGAGCTCGGAAAAGCGTCGACGACGATTGCGGGCAATCGCGCGACCATCACGCAGCGGGTCACCTGAGCCACCGATATGCCGAGAGATCGCGCCAATTCGCGCTGGGATTTGAACACGTTGTTGCGCAAGGCGGAGGCGTAACTCAGTCCGCGCGCATAATGGCTCAAATCCTTGCGCAGGCGGTTCTCGCCGTCCATGACCGCGAAGGCTTCGCGATCGGTCAGCTGGCGCAGCTCCACACGCAGGGGGATGCCGAGCTGTCGGGCGATGAAGAGCCGACGGGCGCCGCAGATGATCTCGGCCTTCCAGTTGGGATCGTCTGCGATGGGTCGCCCGATGACCGGGACCGCCTGGCCATGTCTGCGGATGTGCTCCATCTCGGCACGGCAACTGGCTACCGTCAGCTCCTCCTCCGGCCGGTCGTGCGAGGCCCAAACCCGGCATTCAAAGGGATCCAACTCGATAATGACAGTGCTTCCCGGATGGTTTTCAGCGCCCGTGGTCCCGCCGTCCTCCGCTGGCTCGCCGCCAGTCAAGTTTTCTACCTCTCCGACGATCGCAATCATCGTCTCCTCCGTGCCGCCCTGAGCCTGGCCGTGACAGTGGGTATGCCGCGCAGTGCGCCCTGAGCCGATTCAGCTCCGCGCGCGGATCATTGCACTGCGGGCGGGAGCTGGCTACCCGTCTTTAGTTGGGGTGCGCGGAGCCTTGACATGAGCGAGAAAGGCGAGTTGACCTATGAGGTTCAGCGCCGGCGCGAAGGAGCGCGGATACGACTCGCGTTGAGCTGCACTGTTGCGACATGAAACAGCAGCGCTTCGGCTGGTGCTGTTGGTGGCGCGACATTCCCGTGTGATTTCAAGGGTCAAGCGCGAGGGCGTCTCTCAAACAGACGGCCTGAGGAATCCGGCGGAACTCACCGGAAATCAGACATGAGCAGCGCCGCGCACCGTTGACATGACAGCACGCACGGCGTCTTGATACGCCCGCTCGCGACGGCGCAACAGACGAACTGCGCATCTTCGGTAAGGGCGCGAGTCGGACGGCGGATTTTGCCGGGGCGAACAACCCAAGTTCTGGAGGTGCAGCGGATGAACGGGTCAAGCAGTGATGGGCGCTCTCGGTATCAGCCAGAATGCGAGCCGCCGATGGCCACCCCCGCCGGAAGGCGCAAAGCGTACGGGCGCCGTGAATTCTGCGGTCTG
>DASYGA010000277.1:0-24184 GCA_036000265.1 Steroidobacteraceae bacterium
CTCGGCAAGGTCGTCGCCCAGATTCTTGCCGCGCTCGGCAGGATTCGAGCGGTAGTCGAGCACATCGTCCACCAACTGATAGGCCGTGCCGAGATGGCGGCCATAGGCGGCGAGCGCCTTGCGCACCTGCTCCGGGCTGCCCGCCAGAACGGCCGCAACCTCGGCGCCGGCCTCGAACAGCTTGGCGGTCTTGCGGTAGATGACCTGCAGATAGCGCTGCTCCGTGGTGTCCGGGTCGTGCGCATTCATCAGCTGCATGACCTCGCCCTCGGCGATGACATTGGTCGCATCGGCCATGATTTCCATGACCGGCTGAGAGGTCAGCGAGGCCATCATCTGAAAGGCACGCGAGTACACGAAATCCCCGACCAGTACGCTCGCCTGGTTGCCGAAGACCTGATTGGCGGTATCGCGGCCGCGGCGCAGCGAGGAGCCGTCGACCACATCATCGTGCAGGAGTGTCGCGGTGTGGATGAACTCGATGAATGCCGCCGCCTCGATGTGCGCCTGCGGTCGGTGCCCGCAGGCCCGGCCCGCCAGGACCACGAGCAGCGGACGCAGCCGCTTGCCGCCCCCCGAGATGATGTGCTCGGCAATCTGGTCCACGAGCGGCACGGCGCTCTTCAGCCGCGCGCGGATCACCTGGTCGACGGAACCGAGGTCCGACTGGACGAGCGCGCGGATTTCTTCCAAAGTCATTAGCGGACGGGACCTCGAGTACGGCCACGCATCCTATCCGACGCGGGGGCCGTGGGCGAGCCGGTGCCTTTCAGCGAGGACACTTAATGTGTCCTCGCTCCGGCGAGCGCACGCGCACGGATGCGCGGGCCGGGGGGCCTGCCGCCATGGAGGGCCGTTGGCACGGCCCTGATATGGCCGGGTCCCGGACGCGCAATGCAGCCGATTGACCCGCCGGGAGGGCGCCAGTAGAATGCGCGGCCTTTCTCCAGCCCCCCGTTTCCCTCAAGCCTATGTACGCAGTGATCGCCACCGGCGGAAAGCAGTATCGCGTCACCAAGGACGGCGTGCTGCGCATCGAGAAACTCGACGCCGAGGCCGGCGCCACGGTCGAGTTCGGCCAGGTATTGCTGGTCGGCGAGGGCTCCGAGGTGAAGCTCGGCAATCCGATGGTTGCCGGGGGCAAGGTGGTCGCCACCGTGGTGCGCCACGGCAAGGGCGCCAAGGTATCGATCGTGAAGTTCAGGCGGCGCAAGCATTACCTGCGGCAGAAGAACCACCGCCAGCCGTTCACCGAGATCAAGGTGACGGATATCAGCGCAGGCTGAGGCAGCACACATGGCACACAAAAAAGCTGGCGGCAGTACCAAGAACGGCCGCGATTCCCATTCCAAGCGGCTCGGCGTGAAGCGCTTCGGCGGCGAGAGCGTGCTCGCCGGCAACATCATCATCCGTCAGCGCGGTACACCCGTGCGCGCCGGCGCCAACGTGGGCACCGGCACCGATCACACCCTTTTCGCCAAGGTGGCGGGCAAGGTGCAGTTTCAACGCCGGGGCGCCGAGCAGCGGCTGTACGTCCACATCCTCCCCGAGATCGGTGTGACGGAGACTGCGGCCGAAACGGCCGAAGCGTAGTCAGTTTCAGCGCCCCGCGCGTGCGGGGCCGCCTCACACTCTGAGACCCGCCGCCGCGAGCGGTCGGTTCTCCAGAAAACCCCCCGGCCATGCGCCGGGGTTTTCGTCTGGGAAGCCCTGATGAAGTTCGTCGACGAGGCCAGGATGAAGGTGCAGGCCGGCAGCGGCGGCCGCGGCAGCACGAGCTTTCGGCGCGAGAAATTTGTGCCTTTGGGCGGGCCGGACGGCGGCGACGGGGGCAAGGGCGGCAGTGTCTTCCTGCGCGCGGCTCCCGGCATCAACACCCTGGCGGACTTTCGGATCGAGCGCACCTGGCGCGCTCCGCATGGAGAGCCGGGAGGCGCGAACGACTGCAGCGGCCGCGGCGGGGAAGACCTCTACATCCCCGTGCCCGTGGGGACCACCGTACGCGATGCGCAGACCGGCGAGCAGCTGGGCGATCTCACCCGCGAGGGGGATGTGCTGGAGGTGGCTCGCGGCGGCAAAGGGGGCTGGGGGAATCAGCGCTTCAAATCGAGCACCAACCGCGCGCCGCGTCAGTTCGGCCCGGGACTGCCCGGTGAGAAAAGAGCGCTCGAGCTCGAGCTCAAGCTGATTGCCGATGTAGGCCTGCTCGGGCTGCCGAACGCCGGCAAATCCACGCTGATCCGCGCTGTTTCCGCGGCGCGCCCCAAGGTGGCCGACTACCCGTTCACCACGCTGCATCCGAACCTGGGGGTGGTCGATGTCGGCCAGCACCGCAGCTTCGTGATGGCCGATATCCCCGGCCTCATCGAGGGAGCAGCAGAGGGCTCGGGGCTCGGGATCCGCTTCCTGAAGCACCTGCAGCGCACGAGGGTGCTGCCTCACCTGGTAGACATCGCTCCCCCCGATCCGGAGGCCGATCCGGTGAAGGACGCGCGGGCCATCGTCAAGGAGCTGAAGAAGTTCAGCGCTGAGCTTGCGGTGAAGCCTCGCTGGCTGGTCATCAACAAGAGCGATCTGCTGCCCGAGGCAGATGCGGAGAAGCGCGCACGCGCCATCGTCCGCAGCCTACGTCATCGTGGGCCGCACTTCCTCGTGTCCGGGGCCACTGGCCGCGGAACGCGAGAGCTCTGCGAGCGGATTATGGAGTTTTTGGAGCAGCAGGATCGCGCGGCACGCGACCCCGCATCACTTGCAGGAGAAACTGTCGACGAGCGGCCGGCTTCAGCTTGAGCGGAATCGGGGCCGTAGTCGGCGGGGCGGTCCAGCGGAGCTTCTCTTGACCATTCATCGCTGTCGGCCTCACGGCAGTGCGCGAATACGGGCCGCCAGCCGGCTCTTGTGTCGCGCCGCCTTGTTTCGGTGGATGATTTGCTTGTTCACCAAAGTGTCGATGACCGGAACAGCCTCCTTGTAGGTGGCCTGCGCTGTCTGCTTGTTGCCTCCGGCAATCGCCGCCGTCACATTGCGTACGGCCGTACGCATCCGCGAGCGCAAAGCGATGTTGCGGGCACGGTGTTTCTCGGCTTGACGAGCCGCCTTCTCGGCGGACTTGGTGTTGGCCACGTGGTCTCCGTTGAGGAAAAGAAATCTTTCCCCCTGGTCGGGGGGGCGGTAGTCTGCTCAGGTAGGCGGACGTTGTCAACGCTAGCCGAGAACGTAGCCGGATCAGGACGGTCTCTTCACATAAGATGGAGGCGTCCTGACGGACGTCTGGAAGGGCGTTCCGTCTTGCGCACCGAATGCGGTGCCAAGGGCCGGCGCGAATCCTGTATTCTTTCCCCTTTTGACATCAGCGGCTTACGGCCCCATGGAGCTCATTCGCGGACTGCAAGGCCTGAACGACCGCCATCGGGGCTCCGTCGTCACGATCGGGACCTTCGACGGGATGCACCTGGGCCATCAGGCGCTGCTCATGAGGCTCGAGGAGCACGGCAGGCGCCTGTCGCGGCCGGCCATGGTGCTGACCTTCGAGCCGATGCCGCGGGAGTTCCTGCTGGCCGAGGGCCAGGCGCCGGCGCGCCTGACCTCCTGCCGGGAAAGATGGCGCATCCTGGAGCGCGTGGGCTGCGATTTCCTGTGGCTGCTGCGTTTCGGGCCACCGCTGCGCAATCTCTCCGGAGACGCGTTCGCCAGGCTGCTGGGAAGTGAGCTGAGGACGCCGCTGGTGGTCGTGGGCCACGATTTTCGCTTCGGACGCAACGGCGAGGCGACCGCCGCGACCCTCTCCGCCGCCGGACGGCAGCTGGGATTCGAGGTCGATGTGGTGCCGCCGGTGACGGTCGCTGGCGAGCGTGTGAGCAGCAGCGGCGTGCGCGATGCGCTCGCCAGGGCTGATTTTGAGCAGGTGCGGCGATGGCTGGGACGGCCCTACTCGATGACCGGCCGGGTGGTGCAGGGAAACCGCCTCGGGCGCAGCCTGGGTTTCCCCACGGCGAACCTGCAGATCGAGCGGCGGCGTCCTCCCGTGCAGGGCATCTTCGCGGTCCGCGTGCGCGGGGCCGCGGACGCAGAGTTGCCGGGTGTGGCGAGCCTTGGGACGCGTCCGACGGTCGGCGGTGACCAGACGCTCCTCGAGGCGCACGTGTTCGATTTTTCAGGCGATCTCTACGGGCGCGAGATCGAGGTGGAATTCGTGGCGAAGCTGCGCGAGGAGGAGCGGTTCCCGTCCCTCGACGCTCTGGTCGCGCAGATGCACAAGGACGCTGCCCAAGCTAGACAGATATTGAATGGCTGATATTGCGAATGACCGACTATAAAAGCACGATCCATTTGCCGCAGACCGGTTTCCCCATGAAGGCCGATCTGGCCCGGCGGGAGCCGGCCCGGGGTGCCGCCTGGGAGGAGCGCGGCATTTACGGCAAGCAGCGTGAGGTCGCGAGCGGGCGCCCGCGGTTCGTGCTGCACGATGGGCCGCCGTACGCCAATGGCGCCATCCACATCGGTCACGCGCTCAACAAGATCCTGAAGGACATCATCGTCAAATCCCGCTTCCTCGACGGCTTCGATGCGCCCTATATCCCCGGCTGGGACTGCCATGGGCTGCCGATCGAGCTGCAGGTGGAGAAGAAGCACGGCCGCCCGGGGCAGAAGCTCGATGCGGCGGCCTTCAGGGCCGCGTGCCGGGCCTTCGCGCAGGAGCAGGTAAATCTGCAGCGCACGGACTTCAAGCGCCTCGGCGTGCTGGGTGATTGGGACCATCCGTATCTCACCATGGCGCCGCCGTACGAGGCGCAACAGCTGCGCGCCTTCGGCCGCATCATCGAGAACGGGCATCTCTACAAGGGCGTAAAGCCCGTGCACTGGTGTCTCGATTGCCGCTCGGCCCTTGCCGAGGCGGAGGTCGAGTACGAGGAAAGGACCTCGCCGGCGATCGATGTCGCCTTCCGGGTAGTGGACCTGCGGGATCTCGAGCGGCGCATGGGACTCGTTCCCGGACATCTCGGCAACACTCCTGCCGAGGTCGTCATCTGGACCACGACGCCGTGGACGCTGCCTGCGAACCAGGCCGTCGCGTTGCGCGACGAGTTCCGCTACGTGTTGGTCGAGGCGGAGCACGGAGCAGAGCGCTCGCGGCTCATTCTCGCCGCGGAGCTGCTTCAGGCGTGTCTGCAGCGCTTCGGGATGACGCAGCTCGCCCTCCTGGCGCAGAGCGAGGGCCGCTCCCTCGAAGGGCTGAAGCTGCAGCACCCGTTCGAAGATCGGCAGGTGCCGGTCATCCTGGGGGAGCACGTGACCCTCGATGCCGGCACCGGCGCGGTCCATACCGCCCCGGGACATGGTCACGAGGACTTCGCCGTCGGTCAGCAATACCACCTGCCCATCGTCAATCCGGTCGGCAACGACGGCCGCTTCCTGCCGGATACGCCGCTCGTCGCCGGTCTGAAGGTCGACGACGCCAACGGCGTTCTCCTCGATGCGCTGCGCGAGCGGGGCCGGCTGGTGCATCACGAGCCGTTCCTGCACAGCTACCCGCATTGCTGGCGGCACAAGACGCCCGTCATTTTCCGCGCCACGCCACAGTGGTTCATCAGCATGGATCGCAAAGCGCTCAGGCAGCACGCCTTGCGCGACATCCAGAAGGTGCAGTGGACGCCCGAGTGGGGTGAGCAGCGCATCACCGGGATGATCGAGAACCGGCCCGACTGGTGCATCTCGCGCCAGCGCACCTGGGGCGTACCCATCCCGCTCTTCGTTCATGCCCGGACCGGAGAGCTGCATCCGCGCACCCAGCAACTGATCGAGCAGGTGGCCGCGCGCGTCGAGCGTGACGGCATCGAGGCCTGGTTCTCACTCGATCCGGCGGAGCTGCTCGGCCCCGATGCCGACCAGTATGAGAAGGTCAAGGACGTCATGGACGTGTGGGCCGACTCCGGCCTCTCCTTCGAGTGTGTCGGCGCGGAGCGCCCCGAGATCGCCGCACCGGTGGATCTTTACCTCGAGGGCTCGGACCAGCACCGCGGCTGGTTCCATAGCTCGCTCCTCATGTCCGAGGCGCTCTACGAGCGCGCACCGTATCGCGGCGTCCTGACGCACGGCTTCACCGTCGATGAGAAAGGCCGCAAGCAGTCGAAGTCGCTCGGCAACGTGGTTGCGCCGCAGAAAGTCATGAGCACCCTGGGTGCGGACGTACTGCGGCTCTGGGTCTCCGCCACCGATTACGCCAACGAGATGAGCGTCTCGGATGAGATCCTCAAGCGCATGGCGGACTCCTACCGCCGCATCCGCAACACGGTGCGCTACCTCCTCGGCAACCTGCACGGCTTCGATCCGAAGCGCGACGCGCTGCCTGCCGCGCAGTTGCTGGCGCTCGATCGCTGGGCGCTCGCCCGCACCGCCGCGTTGCAGGCGGAAGTCACCGAGGCATACCGGCGCTATGCCTTTCACCTCATCTACCAGAAGGTGCACAACTTCTGCAGCGTGGACCTGGGCGGCTTTTATCTGGACGTCCTCAAGGACCGCATGTACACGACCCCCGCGGCCAGCCGTGCGCGCCGCTCCGCGCAGACCGTGATGCATCACATCGCCGAATGCATCGTGCGCTGGCTCGCGCCGGTGCTGTCCTTCACCGCGGAGGAGATCTGGGAATTCCTGCCCGGTGAGCGCTCCGAATCGGTGTTTCTCGAGACCTGGCATCAGCTTCCGGAGGTGTCCGCGGCGGATATCGAATGGCCCGCCCTGCTGCAGCTTCGCGGCGATGTCACGCGCGAGCTGGAGCGGCTGCGCGATGCCGGCTCGATCGGCGCGCCGCTCGATGCCGAAGTCGATGTCTACTGCGCGCCGCAGGAGTACGAGCGCTTCAGTGCTCTGGGAGATGAGCTGCGCTTCTTTTTCATCACCTCGCACGCCCGCGTTCACCGGATCGAGGGTGAGCCGCCCGCCGCTGCGGTGCCCGCCGCCAACATCGGACGAAGCGGAGTCTGGATCGTGGTGAAGCCGACCTCCGACCCGAAGTGCATCCGCTGCTGGCAACACCGGCCGGACGTGGGGTCGAACCCCAGGCATCCGGAAATTTGCGGCCGCTGCGTCAGCAACGTGGACGGACCGGGCGAGGAGCGCCGCTTCGTATGAATGCAGCCAACCAGCAGGAGACCGGCATGGCTGATCGGGCTGAAGGAGCCCCCGTGGCGCGCGAGCCCAGCGGATTGCGCTGGCTGCCGATCACCCTGGCGGTGATCGCGGTCGACCAGATCGTCAAGCTCTGGATCGTGCAGCACCTGGCGCTCTACCGCACCGTGCGCGTCCTGCCGGTGCTCGATGTCACCTTGACGTACAATAGGGGCGCAGCCTTCAGCTTCCTCGCGGATGAGTCGGGGTGGCAGAAGTGGCTGTTCGCAGGCCTTGCGGCCGTGGTCGCTTTCGGGATCGTGCTCTGGCTCAAGCGCTTGGGCGCGCGCCGACAGCGCCTGCTGTGCCTCAGCCTGACGCTGATCCTCGGCGGCGCGCTCGGGAATCTGATCGACCGGCTGCGCATCGGGCACGTGGTCGATTTCATCCTCGCCCACTGGCATGGTGTGTACTTCCCCTGGGCGTTCAACATCGCCGACTCGGCTATCACGGTCGGCGCGGTGCTGTTGGCTCTCGATGCGCTGCGCGAGACTCGCGGCCCGAAGAAGGAGAACGTTTGATGCAGGTGCTTCTCGCCAATCCCCGCGGCTTCTGCGCCGGCGTGGACCGTGCCATCGACATCGTGGAGCGGGCGATCTCGCTCTTTGGTGCCCCGATCTACGTGCGTCACGAGGTGGTTCACAACCGCCACGTCGTCGATCGTCTGCGGGACCTCGGCGCCGTCTTCGTCGAGGAGCTGAAGGAGGTGCCGTCCGGGGCCACCGTGATCTTCTCCGCGCACGGCGTCTCGCATGCGGTGGAGGATGAGGCGAAGGAGCGCGGCCTGACCGTGTTCGATGCCACCTGCCCCCTCGTGACCAAGGTGCACATGGAGGTACAGCGGTATGCGCGCGAGGGACGCGAGGTGATCCTCATCGGCCACGCCGGCCACCCCGAGGTGGAAGGCACCATGGGACGATTCGACACCTCCTTCGGCGGCCGCATGTACCTCGTCGGCAACGAGGAGGATGTGCGCACGCTCGAGGTCCGCGATCCAGACAACCTGGCGTTCGTCACTCAAACCACGCTCTCGGTCGATGATACCGGGGAGATCGTGGCGGGATTGCGGCGGCGCTTTCCAATGCTGGCCACGCCGCGCAAGGAAGACATCTGCTACGCAACGCAGAACCGCCAGGATGCCGTGAAGAAGCTGCTCGTCGAATGCGACCTGCTGGTGGTGGTGGGCTCGAAGTCGAGCTCCAACTCCAACCGCCTGCGGGAGCTTGCGGACCGCGCCGGCATCCCCGGCTATCTGGTCGACGGCCCGGAGGACCTGCAGCGCCAATGGTTCGAGGGCAAGAGCTCCATTGGCCTCACCGCCGGCGCATCGGCCCCGGAAGTGCTGGTGCAGCGGGTGCTCGAGCAGCTGCGCGCCTGGGGTGCGCAAATGCCGCGCGAGGTTGCCGGGCGCGAGGAGAGGGTTACCTTCGGCTTGCCGCGTGAGCTGCGGCTCGCCGCCGACGCCCCTGACTCTGCCGAGGCCGCCAGTCCGCCCAGCTAACGGGCATACAGCGATTTCTTCAGCTTCCAGCGCTTGTGCGACCAGGGCCAGTCGGCCGGCGCAGCGCGGATCTGCTGCTCGACCAGGCGCACGTAGCGCTCGGTGAGCTCGCCGGTCTGCAATGACTCTCCTGGCGAGGAGAGCGGGGTGAAGCTCAGCTCGTAGAGCCCCCTTGCCGTGCGCCTCATGCCAATGAAGAACACGGGGAAGCGCGTGACGCGCGCGATCTCCTCCGGCCCCATGTAGAAGGCGGTGTCGCGGTTGAGAAACCGCGTCCAGTGCTTGTGCTCGCTGGTGGTCGGCTCCTGATCGGCGACCATCGCCACGGCGCGCACCACCTTGCCGCGCTTGATGATGTCGGCGAGCAGCTCCTTGGCCGGGATCAGGCGGCTGCCGAAGCGGCTGCGCACCTTCTTCATCTCACGCTCCGCCCAACTGTCGACCAGCGGCTTGTAGGCGGCATCGAGGGGAAAACCCAGCGCGAGCGACAGGGCGAGGAGCATCCACTCCCAGTTGCACTGGTGGGCCGCGGCGAGCAGCACCGAGCGGCCTTGCTCGAGCAGCGCCTGCGGCCCCTCCATCCCGACGATGCGCACGCGCCTGCGGATCTCTGCGGAGGAGATCGTCGCCGACTTGATGACCTCGACCAGGACGTCGGCAAAGCCCGCATAGTATTGGCGGCGAATAGCGCGCATGCCGGCCTCATCCAGCTCCGGGAAGCACAGCGAGAGATTCGTGCGCACCACTTCCTCGCGGTGGGGGAAGACGCGAAACGCGAGCCACCCGAGAATGTCGGCGAGCAGATACAGCGCCGCAAACGGCACGTGCGACAGCAAGCGCACCCACCACGCAGAGCGGGGCAGGGGCGTGGCGGCGCCGGGTGCGGCGGCTCCCGCGGCAGGCGCAGCGGGATCCGAGCCGCCGGTGGGCTTTTCGGTGGGAACGGGGCGCAACATGGTGCGCGCAGGGTACCTATGGCAGGATGCGGCCGCCACCCCGGCTTGGCTGCCAGAGAGCGAGCGATGCCCATTGCCGACTACTTCAGCCCCGACTACGCCTCGGCGCGCGAGCGCTTTCGCGCGGCCGCTGCCCGCGCCGCAGCGGCGACGTTGAGCTATGTGCTGCCCGACCACCGCGGCCCGAGTGGGGAGACGCTGAGCCTGGACATCGCGCACCTGGGGGCCTCTGCAGCGCAGAGCGCGCTCATCGTCATAGCGGGCACCCACGGTGTCGAAGGACTTGCAGGCTCCGGTTGCCTGGTCGGTCTGCTGGAGGACCGGCTGCCCGAGGCGCTGCCAACCTCCGGCTGCCTCATCCTGCTCCACGCCATCAATCCTTTCGGATTTGCCTGGTTGCGGCGTGTCACCGAGGAGGGCGTCGATCTCAACCGCAATTTCGTCGATTTCTCCAAGCCGCTGCCCTCATCGCAGGCCTATGAGCCGCTGCACGACGCGCTGGTGCCGAAGGCATGGGAGGGCGATATCCGGCGCGGCGCCGATGCGGCGCTCGGCGCGTACGCCCAACAGCACGGCATGGCGGCGCTGCAGGCTGCGATCACCGGCGGCCAGTACACCCGGCCGGGTGGGCTCTTCTATGGAGGAGTGCGTGCGACCTGGTCGGCGCGGATGCTCTTTCGGGTCCTGCACGAGGTGTTGCCGCCTACAGTGCGCAGGCTGGCGGTACTCGACCTGCACACCGGGCTCGGGCCGCCGGCGTACGGTGAGCCCATACTCGATACGGCCGATCCGCAGGCGCGCGAGCGCGCCCTGCGCTGGTATGGACCCGACGTCCGGGACCTCTCGGCGGGCGAGTCCGTCTCGGCGCGGCTCACGGGGACCATGGCGCGCGGCATCGAGCGCGCGCGGCCGGAGTTGGAATTGACCTTTATCGGGCTGGAGTTCGGCACCCGACCGGTGATGGAGGTGCTGACCGCGCTGCGCGCCGACCACTGGCTGCACCTGCACGGGAGCACCGATTCCGCCGCAGGCGCGCAGATCGGCCAGCAGATGCGACAAGCATTCTATTCCGACAGCCGCGCGTGGCAGGCGGCCGTGTACGGGCGGGCTGCGGACCTTGCCTTCAGGGCGCTACGCGGGCTCGCCTGACGGCCGCCGACCGATGACGGGCATCGGCGGCCTCCCGGCCGGCCGCCCGGCCGCTGCCGCTTCAGGCCGCTGCCGCGTCGCTACCGCATCTGTCCGGTCGAGGTATCCACCATCGCGGTGCGCAGGCGCCCGTTCTTCACCAGATCGATGTCATAGGTGGCACTGCCGCTGCTGCCGGCTTTGACACTCGCCATGATGGCCTTGCCGCCCTTCTGCTGCTCCGCATCGCCGATCGCCTGATCCAGGGAAGTCTGCGCGTTGTTGAGCGCGCTGATGTCACGCTGGATCTGCGGCCCCAACTCACTCTGCGCGACTGTCGTCGGCTGCCCGAGCGGCTGGCCGCTGTTCGCATCGATCCGGGTCTGCCAGATCTGATTGGCCGAAGAGGTGCGGATGAGGTAAGCAGGCTTGCCCTGCCAGACCTCGAACCTGGCATCGAGCGTCTTGCCGCGCATCTCCTTCTGCGATTCGGCGATGGCCTGGGTGAGGGAGAGCTTGGCGCTCTCGAACGGTTTCACGTCGGTCCGCGGCGGCGTGCCGACCTCTTCGGACTGCGAGGCCTGCGAGCTCTGCGCTGACATCGGGTGATTGGATGCAAGCGCCAGGGGCATGGCGGCGAGCAACGTTGCCGCCGCAAGCGCAGAACGCATCGGGATTGGATTGCGCATTTGTGATTCCTCAGTATCGGAGCTCAGTCCGCCTTATCTGGACGCCACGCGCGATGCGAGCGCGTTGCGCAGCGTATCGGCACCGGGGTTGTTGACGTTGCCGCCCAGGATCTCGGCGGATGAGACCGGCCGCTGGTAATAAGCCCGGTCCATCTGGGTGTCCGGCGAGAGGTTCTTGACGCCCACCGTGAGTCCGCCGTACAGGCCGCTGGTGTTCGTCCACAGGATCACATCGTCGCGGCCGTTGTAGGCAGTGCTGGCCTGAGTCTTACCCGACCAGTTCACGACCGTCAGGCCCGCGGTTCCATTCAGAATCCAGCCGCGGGTGGAGTTTTCGAAGCGGTCGACGGCCTTCTGCGTCATGAGGATCATGGCGATGGCTCCGCCTTCGCCGCCGGCCTGCGCGCCGATGCTGCCGCCGGCTATGCTGTAGAACGCCGGTGAGCTCCAGCTCCCCTCGTGCTTGACCAGAACGATGCCGCCGCCGCCCTGGCCGCCCACGATGAGGCCGCCTTTGCCGTAGTGTGGAACGATGAATACACCCTTCGCCTGCTGGAGCACGGACGCGAGGGCGGGGTCCTGCTTCATCTGCTGCACCAGGCTCACCGCATCGCTGACACGATCCTGGGCGTCGCGGGCGGAGTCGCCCTGCGAGCTCGAGCCCGCAAAGGCAGGGACGGCGCTCGCCAGTGCCAAGGCTGCGATGCCAGCCGACCACGGAGCCATGAAGCGGTAAAAGCCGATTCGCATCATCCATCTCCCGGAAGCCACAAGATGCCGTACGAATGCGCGGGGGGAGTCGAGGGTTCCGCGCAGGCGCAGGCGGGCGCGGCCCCATGCACCGGTGCGGCTTACCCTTGTCTGACGCGGCCCTGCTTGCGGCGATCCAACTGAAACGGCGCCGGCGTAAGGACCTTATCGGGTGCGAGCGGGCCTCTTGATTGATGCAGGAGGCTCGCTCGCGGCGTGGCAATCGTGCAGTGAACGCTCACGCCTACCAAAGGCTTATATCCCCCGGCCTGGTACACCATCGGGTACGTACCCCATCGAACAATTGCGAGAGGCCGATCTGCGCGGGCAATCTGTCTGACGTAGGGAATCCGCTTGATCAGCTTCTGATCGAGCGATCGATGGGTAAATGGATTTGGTAACTCAAATTGACCTGGAGATGCCTCATGAACAAGCTCGTACTCTCATTAGCAAGCACTGCGTTGCTGGCCGGATTCGGAGCCGCCCACGCCGCAGGTCCAACAGCACTGACTGCCGCGGCGATGGATGGGATCACGGCGGGTGGCGAGCAGAGCAGCTGTGATCGCAACTATTCGCGCAGGGACTCAAGCCGGAATTATCAGAAGAACAGCAGCTTCCTCTCGCCGCAGGTGAACGTGGCTCCGCAGACGAACGTTTCGCCCAACGTGAGTGTCGTGAACATCGGTTATAACCATCAGAACACTTCCAATGAGCAGTCGGCATCGCAGAGCAACTTTAACGGGAACATCTCCCGCTGAGTCGCGACGCCATCCTGACCCGGGTTGACGCCAGCAGCGCTCCCTGGGATATGGCCGGGACTGATGCGGGTCGTATCGGTCCCGCGCCATTCGAGAGGTTTCGAGGGCCCACCGCGATGAGCATGGCACACAGCTTCAGCATGGCTTCGGGTTCCTGTTGGTCTTGCGCGAACCGACCGGCAGCTGCTTTGCGGGCGGCGGTTTTCGGCGCCCTCCTCGTGATCTGCGCGGCGAGCCTTTCGCCCCTTGCGATCGGCGCCGAGGTGGTTTCGCTCCTTGAAACTCGACATGATCGGGTGGTGTTGCAGCACTGGGATCTGAGCTGCGGCGCTGCTGCGCTTGCGACGATTCTGAAATACGAGTACGGCCAGCCCGTCACCGAGCGGCAAATCGCGGTGGAACTCCTGCAACGAAAGGAGTACCTGGTCAACCCGTCACTCGTTCGCGTGCGACAGGGGTATTCGCTACTCGATCTGCAGCGCGTGGCGGAACAGCGGCACCTGCAGGGCCTGGGCCTGGGAAATCTGACTTTGAGGGATCTGATGGAACGTGCGCCGATCATCGTGCCTGTCAGGTTCCTCGGCTATCATCACTTCGTCGTCTTTCGGGGCGTCTACCTGGGGCAGGTCGTGCTCGCCGATCCCGCATGGGGAAACCGCACGATGTTGATCGGGGACTTCGTTCGCGCATGGATCAACTACCCCCGCATCGGCCATACCGGCTTCAGCCTTCTGCCGCGAGGCGGAAGCAAGCCGCGTAACCGGCTGGCCCCGACCGCGAGCGATCTGGTGCTCGCGTACGCCGCTGTCGATCAGGACGGCTACGACACTCCCCGGGGGGGCGGCGATGACGCTCCAACGTTGCTCGCAGGCCCGGCGCTGGATATCACGCCGGTGCCGGGTGTGCCGGCGCTCGGGAGTGGACTCGGGAGTGGAGATGAGCCGACTTCCGTGGCTGCGCTGACTCAACCGCCCGAGGTCGTGCGTCGGCCACCGGGTGAGGGCCAGGCCGCAGCCGCGGAGGACGTCTCTTCCTCGGAGACGGCAATGCTCGCGCGCAATACTGACAGCGGCGCTGCCGGTGCCGAAGCCATTCCGTTGGTACAGTCCGTGGCTTCGCCGAGCAGCGCCCGCTTGATAGCAGCATCGAGAGCGACAGCACCCGGAGCGGCCGACTCCTCGGGTGCGGGGCTGGCGGGATCCGCTTACGCGGTGCGGACCTCGCCTTCCGCGGCCGCTCGGTCAACCAATGCAATCAGTACGGACCCAACGACATCGGCGACATCGGCGCCGCGGGTGATAGCGGCCGGACAATCAGGCGGACAGACCGTGGCGGGGGCTTCGCACCCAAGCGCGGCCATAACACAGGCGCGGGGCGGCACCGCTGCCGCAACGTCCACGACACCGCAGAATCCCGCTGAGCAGGTCTCGAGCGCTCAGCCTGCGGATGGTGCCGCGCAAGCGGCGACCGGGAAGGTCCAGAAGGTGGTCGCGACGGCTGCCCAGAGGGGCGGTACGGGCAGTGCGAAGGTCTCGAATACTGCTGCGGGCGTGGCCGCGTCATCCACACGCCCGGCGGCGTCGTCAACATTGCAAGGAGCGGCTGTGAAGGTACCGACACATGCCGCGCCTGCAACTGCTGCGGTCAAAGCGGCGACCGGGACGGTACAGAAGGTAAACGCGACCGCTGTTCAAGCGGCTGAGACGACGAGCAAGGATGTATCGAATACCGCTGGCGCGGTAATCAAGTCGGCGACGACCTCTTCGGTTTCATCGCTCACTTACGCGCACGGAGGTTCAAGTCCACAGCTTGCGGTTTCCGCAGCTACGGGCGGGAGCAAGCCGGCGCGGCAGGCCGCGACGAGCGTCCAGTCGGGAACACGGGCAATCAGTAGCACCGTCGAGAGCACGGTCACGATAGTCACAAAGACAAAGACGGCTTCTCCGGATATTCCGACCGCGAGTACAATCGTCGCGAGCTCTCCTCATACGAACACCAATTCAGCGAATACCGTAGAGAATTCTGTGGATAGAAAGCCTTCCGCTCCGGACACCGCCGAGGCTATGCCCTCGACCGTGACGAGTTCTACGGGCAAGGCACAGCAGGCGACACGCAGCTCATTGGAGGAAACAAGCGACCAGTCGAAGCAAGCCAGCGACTCATCGAAGGCGGGAAGCGATTCATCGAATGGAGCAAACGACTTGTCAAAGGTAGTGAGCGGATCGACGAGGGGGCCGAGCGACTCGTCGAAGGCGGGGAGCGGGTCGACGAAGGGGCCGAGCGACTCGTCGAAGGCGGCGATCGAGTCGTCGGAGGTCAACCGCAGCAAGCCATCGAGCAGCAAGCCGTCGAGCAGCAAGCCGTCGAGCAGCAAGCCGGTGCCCGCGATCACGACTTCCTTGTCCACGGTGTCGAAGCCAACTGTATCGAGCGGCAGTGCGCCGCCTCCCGCAACGACCGCTCTCCGGGGGCCCGGGCACTGATTCCCTTTGGCGTCGAAAAATGCACTCAGCGGCATGTGTGTCACGCACGCTTCTCGCGATCCCGATCGCCAGCGGGCTTGTGATCGGCATGCTTTCTGGGCCTGCACATGCGCAGGAGTCATCGAGCCCGGACGGGGCTTCCAGCGCCTCGGAAACGAAGGCGAACGAGGCTCTTGCCGAACGCGCCCTCGACCGGCTGCTCGTCACGACCGGAGTCGTGCTGCTCCCAAAGGGCTACTTCGAAGTTGAGCCGGGCTTTCTGTACGTGCGCAACGAGGAAAGCTCGCCCGCTGTCGTCACTTACGGTACCGGCGCAGTCTTTGTCGCCGAGCAGCGAATCAACGAGGACACGGTGGAGCTATTTGCTCAGCTGCGGCTGGGTTTGCCCGGTGACATGCAGTTGGAGGTGGACGTTCCGTATGAGCGCGTGCGGCAGCAGCAAGTGACGGACGTTGCCCTCGCGCCACAGGCAAATGGAACTGCGGCTCTCTCTGGGCTCGGGGACATCGTTCCGGGCATCGCGAAAACACTCATGACCGAAGCCCCTGGGCGACCGAATCTCGTCGCGCGGTTGAGCTGGTATACGGACACCGGCCGCACGGATCCGAGGCAAGGCCTGTACACGGGTTCCGGCTACGATGCTGCGAGGCTGTCACTGCTGGCGACGAAGCGTCAGGACCCGCTCGTGTTCCTCGGCGGCCCTTTCTACCAGAGATCGTTCGAAGAGCACGGACTGCGGCAGGGTGATCAGATTGGCGGTTCGTTCGGTGTCGCACTCGCCGCGAGTCCGGAAACCTCTTTGCGCGTCGTGCTCGACGAGACATTCGTGCGAGACACGGAAAGCCACCGAACGGTTCTCGGAGGGACAGAACAGAATATCGGTGTTCTCACCCTCGGCGCATCGACGACCTTGCACGTGGGCGTGTTCCTCGACTTCGCCATTCAGGCAGGGCTTACACACGATGCTCCGGCGCTCGGCGCCGGTGTTTCCTTCTCGATGCGCTTTCATCTCTAGGATGGCGTCGCGAGGGCGGCAAGTTCCCGGCTGACTCTGGCCGCGGCATCGGATGCCCTCTGAACCAGGTAGCAGGCGTGAGTGCGGTTAACGGCTCCGAACTTTCTCATGATCCTACGAACGTATGCCTTGACAGTGTTCTCACTGATCCCGAGCTCGCTCGCGATGCGCTTGTTGGACGTACCGCGCCGCAATAGATTGAGCACGGCCGTTTCGCGCCGCGTGAGCTCTTTCGGCACGGTCATGCAGTCGTGCTCCTGGCTCCTCGGTGCCCCATCCCCGGTATAGTTCAGGAGATCGGATGGAATGAAGACTCCCCCAGCCCAAACGAGGCGCACGGCCTCGATCACTACTGCCGGGGTGAGCATTGCCGGGATGTAGCCTTTGATGCCTTTCTGCCGCAGCAGCCCGAGAGCTTGCGGCTGGCACGCATCCGACATCACTACGAGCGGAAGGCCGGATAGGTGATCGCGAAGCGATTCTACCTCGTTCCGAATCGAGTCCTCGGATAGCGGCGCCGCGCCTATGTTCAAGGCCACTACGTCGAAGTGAGCTCCGGGATCCGGATAGTACGTCGTGAATTCCGACACATCCCCGAAGGGAAGTACCACGAGGGTGCCGGTGGGTTCCTTCAGTGGCCTCCAATTTTGCAGGAGGCTCCTGACCGCGTCGCGCATCAGCGTGCGGGGGTCGATCAGACCAAGGCGGAGCTCTGGTGGGGCATTAGGGCCCGAGAGTGGATCAGCCGATCGATTGCCAGCAACGCTCATGTGGCTCATGAGCCGCCCCGTGCGTGTCTGCGCACAATAATTTGCTTCGCTGGTAGCAACTGGCGGACCACGACCGGGTATCGCGTCGCTCCTCCGTTCGGCGTGACGCGACCATTGGCGTGTCCCATCGTCGCCGAGGCAAGCACTGGTCAGGCTGCGGTTTCAGAAAGGCGCCACCTATCGTCAAACGGTCAGCAGGTCTGCTCCGATCCCCTTGAGGTCAAGCCGGCTCTGGTTGACGCGGGTCCTATCGGCCGGTCTCAATATTATCGAGGGTGAACTCGGTCCACCCGCGGCGCGGAGCCTTGATCCGCTCCGGCGCGCAGCCGCCCATCCCCCGCCACAGTCAGCGCTTCTTCTGCAGCGGCACGCCTGTGCGGGTCGGCGCCTTGGCGCTGCGCACGGGCGCGCCCATCGCCTTGGCGTCGGCCAGCAGCTGCTGACAGTCGGCGCTCTTGTTGAGCCCCGGATCGACGAAAGCTGCCACGGCGGCGAGCGGCGTAGCGATGGCTCCCAGCACTGTGGCTGCGGCTCCCTGCGCGGCCAGCTTGCTTCCCTTGAGTCCCACGGCGGGGTGGCTCAGTGTGCCTCTGATCTCGACCGGCGTGCGCAGCACCGCGAAGCGGAATTTCTTGGGCTGTCCAGTGAGCTGCAATTTGATCCTCTCATTGCGCAGGTTGATATCGCCCAATCCGGTGAGGATCACCACCTGCGTATCGAATACAACTTGCTTGACTTTCGCGATGCCATCGACGGCCTCGAAGTCCGCGACGCCACATCGCACGTGCGTTTGCTGCTGGCTCTTCTTCAGCAGGAGCCCCAGGCCGCGCGCCACGTCGATCCCCGCGAACTCGGCGAACGCCTGCTCGATGTCGCCGTGCGGAACGACGATCGAGAGAGTGCCATCGGCGGTGGAGGCAAAGGCATGCATCGAATAGCCTGTGCCGTGCACCTTCAGGCGTCCAACCAGAGTGCCTTCGAAGGGTGGGTGGGTGGTTCCCTTGGTGTGGAACTGCGCAAGCTGCACGTGGGTGAGGCGCACGTCGAGCCGCTCGGCGGGAATGCGCTCACGAGCGTCGATCACCGCGGATCCGGCGATCTCGCCCTCCGGAAGCGTGAACGCGAAGGGATCGATGTGCAGCACGCTGTCGCGCACTCGCAGCTTCAGATCCACTTTCTTCAGGGGAAGAGTCTGCGATTTGATCTCGTCGGCCCGATAGCGCAACGTCGCATTCATGCCGCGAAGACGGTCGACTTGCAGCTTCGCCGTCGGCAAGAGAAACCGGCTCGGCGGTACTTTTTTCTCGGCGCTCTTGGCGGTGAGCCCGGTCGCAACGCCCTGGGTGAGCGCGTGTTGTACTTTCGCCTTCGAGGGATGTCCCTTGGCGTGCTGCGCCTGCGCCTCCTCCTTGGGCGTCGGCGCCGAGCCGCCGAATATCGGACCCAGGTCGGCCAGATTGAGCGAGCGCGAGGTCAGGTCGGCCGTGAGGGCCGGATATCCTCCCCCGACGAACCGCATCGTTATCAGGCCACCGATGTCGCTGCCTCCAAGCCTGCCCTTGACGTCGGTGAACTCGTACTTCGTGCCCACGACGTGCAGGTGTCCTGAGAGGGAGTAGGGAGGAGTGTCGGGCAGTGCTACTCCCGTGAGGTAGTAGCCGTCCGCTAGGTCCTTGCCGGCGAGCGAAAGTGTCACATCGAGATGTGTGAGATCGAAGGGCTGCGGCAGCACACCACGAGCGCTGGCGTGGATATCGGACGCGATCATCTGCACGTCGAACGGGTATGGCTTGTGGGTTTCCGCCCAGACCAGAGGCCCGCCGCTCACGCGCAACGTGAAGGGCTTGTCGTTGAGCTCGCCTTTGCCGAGGAGCTTGAAACCGGTGCCGGTGTTGGCAGCGACCCTGCTGGCCTGCTGTTTGGCGCTGCTGGGAGTGGCGCCCTGGCTCTGCGCCTTCGCCTTCACCGCCTTCGCCGTGGCGGACGGCGCTCCGCTGGCAGGGCTGTTTTCCCCGCCCGCCTCGACGGTGCCGTCGAAGGTGACCTTGTGCATGTCGTCGCGTGCGGTGAGCCTGCCGCCCTGGATGATGAGTCTGTGGACCAGCGGCAGGCTCATCGGCTGGTTGGCTTTCTTCTTGGCTTGTGCGCTCTCGGGATGAGAGGTGAATTCCCAGTTGGCGCGCCCGTCAGCCAGCCGGACGAGGTGCACGTCCGGCCGGATCAGCGCAACCCTCGGCAGCACGATCTCGCCGCGCAGCAATGGCCAGAAGCGCAGCTCCAGCTCGATGCGTTGAATCGACACCATCTGCCCGCCCCCGGCCCAGGGGGGGTTACTGATCGTCAATCCGGTCACTTGGACACGAGGATGCCCGAACAGCGAGCCATGCAGCGCCGCGATCGAAACGCGACGGTGCAGGTCAGAAGAGAGCGCGCGCGAGGCTGGCCCGCGCAGCCAGTTCCACGGGAAGAACGCGATGACCAGCAGCACGACGACGATCAGCGCCCCGACGCTGATGCCGACGACCTTGACTGTGCGTGAGACCGGTTTGCCTCGAGCCATATACCCGAGCTAAACGCGACGCGAGGCGGCGGCGTTCCGAGGCGCGAGCCGCGCCATCGGGTTGGCATGCGAAGGGCCAGTCGCCCGAGGGCGGTACGGTCACGGTCTCGATTGCCACTGAAGCGCGAAACGACGGCGAGCGTGTTTGTCCCGAGTAGAAGCGTTCCGGAGCTTGGAGGAGTGCTTAGCCGAGCCATACTTTTGAGTATTCTTCCTGAAGAATAAATCGACAATATTTTCATATACGAATATTGTTGAATTATTTTCGAATAAGAATATAATTGCGATATTCTGGATAGAGAATATTCCATGAGTGATTTCCATATCAAAACGCCAGCCCAGCTCACGGCCGCACTTCGCGCTCTACGTCGCGCTCAGGGGCTCAACCAGTCCGAGCTCGGCCGCAAAGTCGGTCTATCTCAGGAACGGATCTCGGCCATTGAAAATCATCCCGAGCGTATGACGGTCAATCAACTGCTGACGCTCCTCATGGCGGCGGGCATGGAACTGGTGATCAAGCCCCGCTCGCTTGAGACGAGCACCTCTGGGAGTTGGTAATGGCTGGCCGCCCTTCGAACCGCAGAGCCCTCGTGGTATGGATGAACGGAGAGCTTGTGGGCGAATGGGCATTCTCGAGGTACGGTGGCCATACCTTTCGATACGAGGACAGTTGGCTCGGTAATCCACTCGGGCGTCCGCTCTCTTTATCTCTACCGCTCGAGCAAGGCACGGACCGTCTGACCGGACCGCGCGTCGAAGCATTTTTCGATAACCTCTTGCCCGATGGCCGCGGGGAGATCCGAAGGCGCCTTGCCCATAAGTTCGGCACAGGGACACGTGCGATCGAACTGCTGGCGGAAATCGGCAGGGACTGTGTGGGAGCCGTCCAGCTGTTTCCCCCTGATGCTCAGCCGCCCGATATCCATCGGATAGAAGCCGAGCCTCTGCGGGATGCTGACGTTGAGCGACTTATCGATACGGCCGTAACCGATCCGGCCCCCGGACTATCGGGTGAGGAGGATTTGCGCATCTCCATCGCAGGCGCGCAGGAAAAAACCGCGCTGCTTTGGCATCAAAACCAATGGTGTAGGCCGTTGGGGCCCACGCCCACAACTCATATCTTCAAGCTGCCGCTAGGAAAAGTCGGCGGCATGCGCGCGGACTTCTCGAGTTCGGTCGAGAACGAGTGGCTATGCGCCGAGATTGTCCGTGAGTTCGGACAGCCGGTCGCCAACTGCCAAATCGCCGTCTTTGGGCGCCGTAAAGTTCTCATCGTCGAGCGCTTCGATCGGCGGCTTCAAGATAACGCATGGTGGGTGCGCCTGCCGCAGGAAGATTTCTGTCAGGCATCAGGGCTCCCCAGCGAGCAAAAGTACGAGAAGGAGGGAGGCCCGGGAATGGCCGCCATCCTCGGGGCACTTCGTGGAAGTGATTACCCCGAGGCGGATCGCGAGAGGTTTCTCACCACGCAACTGCTCTTCTGGCTGCTCGCGGCCCCCGATGGGCACGCCAAGAACTTCAGCATCTTCCTCGAGCCCCAAGGGCGATACCGGCTGACACCTCTGTACGATATCCTGTCAGCGTGGCCCGTCATTGGCAACGGCCCCAACATGTTCCAATGGAAAAAGGTCAATCTGGCCATGGCCGTGCACTCCAGGAATGCGCATTCCAAGCTTGCAGAGATTCAGCGCCGGCATTGGAACGCTGTGGCCAAAGATAACGGTCTGGGGGAGGACTTCGAGCCCGTCATACAAACGCTGATCGCCAAAGCGCCACGCGTGATCGAAACAGTGTCGGGCAGACTGCCGACAGGCTTTCCGACAGCAGTGAGCGGCCCGATCTTCGACGGATTGCTCGCCCAGGTCAAACGGCTTGCATAGCTGGCCCGCCCGTGACCGGCGCACTTTCAGTAGTCATCCCCGGATACCGTCCTGACCGGCCGGCAAAGGGAGTTCCGTCAGGGGAAGGAGACGGGAGTCCTCGAGCGCGGCCGTGCGGTGACCGAGACCGGCGAGATAGGCATCGTGGCTTGCGAATGCGAGAAACGACGCAGCGCTGCTCTGACAAACCAGCATCGCCATATCCCACCTCTCGTCTTCCGGTCCGATCAGGAACGGGCCGCCGGCACCGAGAAACTTGATGTCACCGCCGCTCTCGCGCAGGAAGGGAAGCGTGTGTCGGATGTAGCGGTCGAACGCTTCTCCGCCACTGATCGGTGCGGAGGGCGCCAGTTCGGGATTGGCCGAGTAATCTGCAACGACGAAATCGCAATAAATTCAGCATGACGACGCGACTTTCGATGCCACGTTGCACAAAGAGCTTGCCGGCGCTTTGAGATGGAGCGAGGTAGCGGATGTTTTCGGACGCAGTCATGTAGCCTCCAATCAGCGACTCACCGGGAGGGTTGATTCTGCGCGCCGAACGCCAGGCGCAGGACGTGTGCTCGGATGTCTTCCGGCCAATCCGCGATCCGTTGCTCCAGCCTTGGTCGATCGTCGGCGAAGAGGGCGCGAGTCGCCTCTTCATAGCCGGGCAGATCACCGGCGATCGCATGCATGAACTGATAGGCGGCCTCCTGGGCGGCGAGTCGTTCCTGTTGCGGATTGCCGCGTCTTCTGGCCTCGTCCACCAGCCGCCTGAGCACTGCGGATGCACCGCCGGGCTGGGTCGCCAGCCATTCCCATTGCCTGGGCAGCAGCGTCACTTCGCGCGCGATGACGCCGAGCTTCGGTCGCCCGCGCCCTCTGGGCTCCGAGACCTCGCACAGTAGAAGCCGATGAGCGGCGAAGCGGTGATTCCGAGCCCGCTCGAGACGCCAAGGATGTGACCGCCGCCCTGCTTGCGCAGCAAGGGCAGGGCTGCACGGATCACGCGGACCATGCCGAGATAATTGGCGTCGAAGAGGCCACGGATCTGCTCGTCGCTGGCCTCTTCCGTAGCGGCGACCAGACTGGTACCGGCATTGTTAACCAGAACGTCCATCCTGCCGAAGCGCCCGTAGGCTTCCTGAACCGCCTGCTCTACCTGCTCTGCATTGGTGACGTCGAGCGCGAGCGGCAGGGCGGCATCGCCGAAGCGCGCTCCGAAATCGGCTACGTCAGCAAGTTGACGGGCGGTGACGGCGACCTGATCGCCGCGCTTCAATGCTGCGTCCGCCCAGATGCGGCCGAAGCCGCGGGAAGCGCCCGTGATGAGCCATGTCTTCTTCATCGCAATCCCTCTCGAGTGTTGAGCGTGTGCGCGGGAACGGTCAATCCCGTGTGTAGTGCATGTTGGCCAGATCGGTGAGCAGCGAAGGACCGGTTGGGTTCCAAGCAAGCTTTGCCCGGGTCTGCGCGCTGGAAACGTGACCATCTCTTCCCGCGAAGAATCCGAGGAAGCCGAAGTGCTCTTGCGCCTTTTCTGGCGTGATGGAAATGACGGGTACCCCCAGGCCTTCGCCGAGCGCGGTCGCGATGTCTTTGAGGGGCACGCCTTCTTCCGCAACGGCGTGATACCTGGCTCCCGCTGAGCCTTGCTCCACCGCCAACCGGTACAGGCGGGCGACGTCCGAGACATGGGCAGCGGGCCAGCGGTTGTGGCCTTCGCCCACGTAGGCCGATACACCCTTGTTCCGAGCGATCTGAACCAGGTAGGTGACCAGGCCCTGCTTCACCGTGTCATGCACCTGTGGCAGACGCATTACGGAGGCGTGAACACCTCGTTTGACGAGCGCAATCGCCGTCGTCTCCGAGACGCGAGGGAACGCGGCAGACGCAGGAAACGGCGGATCGTCCTCGGTAGCCGCACGGCCCTCGGCCACCCCCACCCCCGAGCTGACGAGGAACGGACGGCGGGAGCCCTCGAGCGCGGCTCCGATCGATTCAATTGCACGCCTGTCCCACTCGCAACTCTCCGCGAACTTCGACCAGTCGTGGCGGAAGGCGGTGTGAATGACCGCATCGGACGCGGCAGCGGCGCTGCGCAGGCGCTCCAGGTCTTGCAGATCGCCTCGACACGGCTGCGCGCCCGCAGTCTCCAGTGCCCGTGCACCCGCATCCGAGCGGGTCAATCCGATGACCTGATGGCCCGCACCGAGGAGCTCTCGCACGACGGCGGAGCCGATGAATCCGGTCGCGCCGGTCACGAAAATTCGCATGGCTGTCTCCTGGAATCGTCAAGAATGGCATTGACGAGCCGCCACGGGCCCGACTAAAGTGGAGAGCGTCTCCGGAAAATGATGATACCGGAGACAGTCTCCGTTTGCAAAAGATTTGTCCATGGCCCAGAAATCGGCACAAGCCGTTCCGCGCAGGCCGCGCCGCGACGCCCAGTTGAACCGCGAGCGCATTCTCGAGATCGCGAAGGCCGCGTTTACCCGCCACGGCGCCGATGCGAGCCTGGACGAGATCGCCAAGCAGGCCGGCGTCG
>DASYGA010000290.1:0-5706 GCA_036000265.1 Steroidobacteraceae bacterium
CGTTTCCACGTTAGTGTTTGGTCGGAATACTGTCTTGTATATCCGCGTTGGGCGTATTCAATCGATAGTTGCGCTAACAGTTCCTCATCAGTGCTCGCTAAAAAGCTTCCGACTGTTGCACGGTAAAAAGATGCCATTCCGGTCCCTTCGCCTTGACTGTTGAAATCTATCAAATGCCACTTCGCAACTTGTCCACGGCGTTTATAAAGAATCAGCGACCTGCCGTACCATCTACCCATGGGCCGCATCCGCGTACTCACCGACCAGGTCGCCAACCAGATCGCCGCCGGCGAAGTGGTGGACCGCCCCGCGTCGGTGGTCAAGGAGCTGCTCGAAAACGCGCTCGATGCCGGCGCCACCCGCATCCGCATCGAGGTCGAAGGCGGCGGCCGCAAGCTCATCCGCATCGCGGACAACGGCTGCGGCATGGTGCGCGACGACGCGCTGCTCGCCTTCGAGCGACACGCTACTTCAAAGCTCCGCACTTCGGACGACCTCCTGGCCATCGCGACCCTCGGCTTTCGCGGCGAAGCGCTGCCCTCCATCGCATCCATCGCGCGCCTCGATCTCGAGACCCGCGCGGCAGAAGAGGCCGCCGGCACCCGCGTCGAAATCGTTGGAGGCCGCATGCATCGCGTCGAAGACGCCGGCCTGCCTCCCGGCACCACCATCGCCGTCCGCGACCTCTTCTTCAACACTCCCGCGCGCCGCAAATTCCTCAAGTCTGAGACCACAGAGCTCTCGCACGTAACAGCGCTGGTGACCCATTACGCGCTCGCCCATCCGGACAAGCACTTCGAGCTCCACTCCGCCACCCACGCGCTGCTCCAGGCGCCGCCTGTCCCCGAGCCCGCGGACCGTATCTTTCAGATCTTCGGCAAGGAGACCCTCGACCACCTGCTCCCCGTCGCCGCAGAAGTTGACCTCGAGCGCGTTGGACTGCCCGCGCCGCCGCCCTGGAAGCAGGATGAAGACTACGAGCCGCCCGTCCCCGGCCACCTGCGCCTCAGCGGATTCACCTCCAAGCCCGAGCTCGAAAAGCTCAATCGCAACTCCATCTACTCCTTCGTCAATCGTCGCCTCGTGCGCGACCGCCTGCTCCTGCACGCGGTCTCGGAGGCCTATCGCAACATCCTCCCGCCCACATCCTTCCCGGTCGTCCTGCTCTTCCTCGAGCTGCCCCCCGAGGAAGTTGACGTGAACGTGCACCCCGCCAAGACCGAGGTCCGCTTCCGCCAACCCAGCTTCGTCCACGATTTCGTACGCGACACACTCCGCAACAAGATCGTCCAGTCGCGCCCGGCCATGGGCTTCCTGGCCGCGCTTGACAGCCACGCCGTAGCCTCGCCCTCGCTGCTGCCCGGCGTCTCCGCCATCCCCGGCGCGCCCGAGTCCGCGCCCTTCACCGGCAGCGCAGACTCCTTCACCCTCGCGCCACCACCCATTCGCCCAGCAACCCAGCGCCTCGACTTCACCGCAGCCGCGAATGGATCCGCCATCGCGGCAGAAGAAGCAGCCGCGCTCGCAGTTCTCCAGGCGGAGCTTCCACCGGCCAATCCGGAACAGTCCATCGCGCATTCCCCGGCAGCCATCGCGGACACAGCCACCACCCTCCACGCCCTCGCCTCGCTCAAGCCCATCGGCCAGCTCCGCGAATCGTTCATCCTCGCCACCAACGAAGAAGGCCTCTGGATCATCGATCAGCACGTCGCGCACGAGCGCGTCCTCTTCGAAAAGATTCTCCGCGAGCGCGAAGTGGAGCGCGTCCAGCGACAGCGCCTGCTCATGCCGCTGCTCGTCGATCTCACGCCCGCCCAGATGGTCGCCTTCTCTCAGATCGCCGCCGAGCTTGAACGCAACGGCTTCGAAGTCGAGCCCTTCGGCCCGCGCACTCTCGCCGTCAAAGCCGCGCCCGTCGGCCTTGACGGCCGCGAGCTCGAGCGCATGCTCATGGAGGTTTTGGAACAGAGCGATCGCCTCGACCAGCGCGAGAATCTCTCCACCGCGCGCGCACGCATCGCCGCCTCCATCGCCTGCCACTCCGCAATAAAGATCAACATGCCGCTCGATCCCGAGCGCATGGCGTGGCTGCTCCGTGAACTGGGCAAAACCGAGCTGCCCACCAGTTGCCCCCATGGCCGCCCCATCGCACTACGGTATTCTTGGAAAGACATCGAGCGCGCCTTTCACCGCATCTAGCGTCGTAAAGAAAACTGTCACCCCGACCGGAGCGGCGAAGCCACACTAAACTCGTCATCCCGACCGGAGCGAAGCCACACCAATTCGTCATCCCGACCGGAGCGAAGCGAAGTGGAGGGATCTGCTCTTTCGCGCGGATTTCAGAAGCAGGACGAGAGACGCGGGCTGCGACGCATTTCGGCGCCAATCAAGATCGGAAGTCCAAGGCCGTAATCATGAGACAAGACCAACTGGAACAGGCGCGGCTGGCACGCTGGCGGCAGGACCGCAACGCGCTCGTCACACTCGACGACGCGGAGCGCTGGCTCGCCGAAACGCCGCTCTGCCTCTATCTGCCGCGCCGCCAGCATCTGCCCGTGCCTGCGCCCAGCTTCGTGGAAGCCATCGCCGGCCGCGCCGACGCGACCCCCGGCCCGGAGCACATCGCCGCCGCCGCGCAAATGCTCGCGCGCCTCGTCGCCTCCGGTGCCGTCATCGCGCTCAATCTCTTCGGCGCCGCACCCGGCATCGGCGTCTCTAGCTTCATCGGTGAGCACCCGGACTTCCTCGCCACGCCGGAGGCTCTGCCCTATCTCTATGCGATGCAGCCGGAGCGCAACCCCAGGCGCCCCCCGACCACCGTCGGCGGCGCCCGCGTCTCTCCGCTTGCCGCCGAAGCGTACACGTTGCTCGAACGCGAAGGCGCTCTCACCACCATCGAGCTGCGCTCGCGCCTCGGTCGCGAGGTCACCGAAGCCGCCGTCCTGCGCTCGCTCGCCGAGCTCTGGCACACCATGCGCGTCGTGCCCGTGCCCGCGGAAGACCCGCAGGAGGGAGCCCACTGGGAGCTGCTCACCGCCCGCCATCGCCGCGAGCTGAACGTCGGCAGCACGCAGTCGCAGACCACCGCGCTCTCCATCCTGGTCTCCTTCTATCTGCAGTCCGCCGTCTCAGCTACCGCGGAGGAGGTCGAGATCTTCCTCTCGCCCCTCGCCTCGCGCTCGCGCATCCGCGAGGTCGTCCACGGCCTCTCCACTACGCGCCAGCTCGCATCCTTCTCGCTCGCCGGCGATGAGCAGTTTTATGTCGAGGGCACACTGCCGGAAGTGGCGGAAGAAGAACCAGCCGTCGCACTCGCGACGTCCACCGCGGATGCGGGCAACCTCGACGCGGGTCTGGAGCAGAACGAGCCCAGCCTCCTCGAAGCCGCCGCAACCAGCTCTGAGTCGCCCCGACGGGATCGCGAAAGACCGGCCGCTCCCCGGCGTTCACCCCGTCCGGGCTTTGCAGACCGTGCCCGCGGCAGCTTTGCCGCACGGGATCGCCGTGGGCCCGCGCAAGGGCGTCCACCGCGTGAAGGCGGCTTCCGCAGCCCGCAGCGCAGCGCCTTCCGTCGCCCCGAGACAACCAAAACAACCGAGACAACAGAAGGAACCGAGAGAACAACCCGGCCATCACGTCCAAATTTCGAGCGCCGTGCTCGCCCAAGCTTTGACCGTTCCGGCAGCGCGGGGGGTCCTCCGCGCACTGGTGGTCCGCGCTCCGATCGTCCAGGCGCAGATCGTCCAGGCCGCCCCACGCGTCCGGGCAGCTTTGCGCGTCCCGGCAGCTCCGACCGTCCAAAGCGCTTCGGCACCTCCGGCCGCTTCGAGCGCGGCGGCCCCTCCAGAGGAGGCTTCAGCAAGCCCGGCGGTTTCAGCAGACCCCGGGACAGTTCCGGTCCCCGAGGTGGTTTTGACAAAGACAGACCAGCCCGCCCCAGCGCAGCCGGCAGCTTCCGGCGCGACAGGCCTGCTGGCGAACGTCCGCGGCAGGCTGGTGAAGGCGCAGACCGTCCCCGCTTCCGTCCTGCTGCTGGCGGCGGCTCATCACGCTTCGGACAGAATCGCCCAGGTCGTCCGCCAGCGCGCGGAGGCGAGCGCCCGTCTCGAAGCTTTGGCAGTTCTGGCGGGGGCGCCCGAGGTGGCGAGGGACGCAGTTCCTTCCGCCCCGATCGTTCATCCCGTCCCGATAGTTCCTCCCGTCCCGACCGTCCCTTCCGCAAACCGCAAGGCGATCGGACGGCTGGCGGCTCACGAGCTTTCGAGGGCCGGCCACCGCGTCGTGATGGACCACCGCGCCCCCAGGGCGACCGCCCCTTCAAGCGGCCGTATTCTCCCGCAGGCGATCGTCCTCCAAGACGCACCTCCGCGCCCGGCGGCCCCCCCTCAGGCGGTACTGCATCGAGCGGTACAGAAAGACCGGAGCGCAAGTTCACCCCTCGCCCACAGGCAGGCGGTGGCGAACGCGGAGCACGCCCCTTCCGCGCAGGCGGCCAGCGTCCCAGCCGCCCCGGCTTCAGCAAGCCGGGCGGTCGTTCCGGCTCGTTCGGCAAACCCGGCTTTGCCAAGCCCTACCGCAAGCCTTCCGGGGACCGTCCGGCGGATGCTTCAGGCGCGGACCGGCCCCGCTCGCCGAGGCCCGCATTCGGCGCTGGCGCGCCTCCCGACGCTCGCAAACCAGGCGGCTTCCGCAAGTCATCCGGTCCTGGCAAGCCCTTCGGCAAACCGCGCCCAGCGGGTGCAGGCTCCCGTGGGCCGCGTCCGGCAGGCGCAGGCAAAGGCCGCACCTCGACCACGACAAGTTCGGGCAAGCCACGCCGTCCCGGCGGATTCGACAAGCCCCGTCCCGGCGGCGGCAAACCACGCTCGGGCGCATCCTCCGGCCGTCCCCCGGCCAAAAGTGGTTTCAAGCCTGCTGCGAAACGCCCCGGCGGCTTCGGACCACCCAAGCGCAAGCCGCGTGGCGAGGGGGATGAAGGTTAGTGAGCGATCGCAAGCCGCTCATCGTGGCAATCGATGGTCCCGCCGGTGCAGGGAAGAGCACCGTCGCCCGCGCCCTCGCGCACCGCTTCGGATTGCTCAACCTCGAAAGTGGCGCCATGTACCGCGCCTTCGCCCTGAAAGCGATCCAGGCCGGCATCGCCACCGGAGATGTCGCAGCTCTTGAGACACTTGCCCATGCCACGCAAGTCGCGCTCGAACCGGGCCCGGATGGCAACCGCGTCCTGCTCGATGGCACAGACGTCACCAGCCAGTTGCGCACGCCTCAGATCACCGCCGCCGCATCGGAGGTCAGCGTGCACCCGCCCATCCGCCGCTGGCTCGTCGGCCTGCAGCAGGCGCTCGGGGCAAAGGGCAATGTAGTCATGGAAGGGCGCGACATCGGCACCGTCGTCTTCCCGCACGCGCCGGTAAAAATCTTCCTCGACGCCTCACCGGAGAAGCGCGGTGAGCGCCGTTATGAGCAAACGCGCGTCAACGCAGTTGCAACCCAACTCCCCGTGAAGGTTCTCGAAGAGATTCGCGAGCGCGACCGCCGCGACCGCACCCGCGCCGACTCACCGCTCCGGCCCGCGCCCGACGCCGCCATCATCGACTCCACCGACCTTATCCTCGACGAAGTCATCGAGCGAGCGTCAGCGCTGGTGGAGAAGTATCTGCAATCAGCTTCTAGCTTCTAGCTTCATTGCGTCGTCGTCTGCGGAGC
>DASYGA010000311.1:0-2414 GCA_036000265.1 Steroidobacteraceae bacterium
GTCGCCGGCCACGGCCTGCCGCTGCTCGAGTCGGCTCTGCCGGCGTGGCTGCCGCGCCAGAGATGGTTTGGCGCAAAGTCGCGCAAGATCCTCCACATCAAGGTGCTGGATTGGGTCGAGCTGCCGGTCGCCATCGCTGCAAACACTGAATTGTTGTCTACCCGCGACCTGCCCGACGACACCACGATACCCTCGGTCTTGCTCTACGTCGAAGTGAACTACGGCGACAACCAGTACGACGTCTATCAGGTGCCGCTCGCGTTCAGCACCGGAGCCACGGCGCAGCAGGTGCAAGCGGAGCGCCCGGGGAGCGTAATCGCCACGCTACACAGCCCGGTCGGCCCAGGAGTGGTGCACGACGCCACCGGCCGTGAGGACTTCCGCCAGGCGCTGCTGAGCCTCGTGGAGCGGGACGCCACCCTCGACCTCGCGACGACGTGGACCGCCGCGATTGAAGTGGCAGCCTCGCTCGCCTCGGCAGCCACTGGCCAGCCGGCTCGCGAAGCGGCAGAAACGGGCCAAGCCGAGGAGCTGCTTGAACACCCGGAACGGGCCACTCACGGCCACATCGCGCCGGGAATGGTACACCTGCGGCCTCACGAGGTCTTTCCCGGGGAGCCGGGGGCGGAAGCTACACCCGCACCTCCCGCGACATCGGAGGACCGCGATGCCTTTGCACCGCATCCTCTGGCCGGGTTGGCGGTGGAACCCCTGCCGCTTACCGCCCAGCCCGGCGAAGCAGCCGCGCAGCCGCGCAGCGACACGCCCGCATCCGGGTCGGCATCGGGATCTGGGAGCCAGCGGTTTCAGCCCCGGGAGTCTCCCTCCGCCGGCATTCCGCACACCGAAAAGGGCCGGCTCGAGGCGCGCGCGTCCGCAGTCTTCTCCGGCGTGCGCGGCGACCGGCATCTGCCGGCGCGGGTTGGCTCGGCGGAACAGTCGAACACGTCTGTTTTGTATGGAAAGCAGGTCATCCTGAAGCTGTTCCGGCGCCTGCAGTCCGGCGAAAACCCTGACGTGGAGATCGGCCGTTTCCTCACTGAGGTGGCGCATTTCGGCAACATCCCGCCGTTCCTGGGCAAGATCACCATCACCCCAACCGGCGGCGAAACCACCACCGTGGCAATGCTGCAAGGGTTGGTTGAAAACGAAGGTGACGGCTGGGAGTGGTTTCTCGACGGCTTGCAGGAGTTCTTTGCCTCTGTGCTGCCGCTTGCGGCACCGCCGGATGCCCAAAGTGTCGGCTTTGCAGCTTCGGCGTCCGGCGCTTCCGAGGCCGTGCGCTCCCAGGCGCGCGCGACCCTTGAAGCCGCCGCGCTGCTGGGACGGAGAACTGCCGAGATGCACCTGGCTCTGGCCACGCCGAGCGACGATCCCGCGTTCAGCCCCGAGCCGTTGACCGCCGAAGACCTGAGCCGGGACGCCCTGCGCATTCAGGATCAGCTTCACACGTCATTTGAGGCTCTGAGAGGGAAGCTCGCCAGCCTGCCCGAGGAACTGGCGGATGAGGCGGCGGGTCTTCTCGCCCGACGCCGCGCGCTGTTGGCCCGGGCTCGGGCGGTTGCGGCGTCCGACCCGAGCGGAAACAAGATCCGCATTCACGGCGACTATCACCTGGGGCAGACTCTCCGCACCGGTGCAGGCAGCGGCGATTTTATGCTGCTCGACTTTGAAGGCGAGCCCGCCCGTTCGCTTGCCGAACGGCGCCGGAAACAGTGCCCACTGAAAGACGTCGCCGGAATGATCCGCTCGTTTTCTTACGCGGCCTTTGCCGCGCTCGATCGGTTCCGAACGGCCCACCCGGACCGCGCGCAGGCGGCGGAGAACCTGGCCAACTGGGCGCACGCATGGGAAAACGCGGCGGCCGCCGAATTTCTGTCGGCCTACCGCAGGCACATGGCATCGGCCCCCGGGCTTCTGCCGGCAGGCGATCAAGCCGACTCGCTGTTCAGCGCCTATGTACTGGAAAAGGCGCTTTACGAACTGCTGTATGAACTCAACAATCGCCCGGCGTGGGTCCGTATCCCGCTCGACGGCATGCTATACCTGACTCAGATTTGAGCATTGCCGCGGCATCCGGAAAGCTCCGGCCCCGCATCTTTAGGTCCCAATGGCCACAGCCGATCCCATCTCCGACCTGTCGCACTCACCAGCCCGGTCTGGGTACGCGCTGCTGGCGCTGCTCCCACCCATCGCGCAGGATCAGCTCGAGGCGGTACTGTCCCGGCTCACCAAGGTGGTCGCACCGGAAGAGCTTCTGGTGGCCACGCAAAATGGTGTTCCCGCCGATGCCTACCCCCCGCTCCGAATCATCGAAGCGCCGGCCACGCGCATGGCCTGGACCCTTACCGCCGCCGATTTTGTGAACGCAGCAGAGCTGGCGCGCCGCCATGAGGCCGCCGCCATCCTGATCC
>DASYGA010000338.1:0-11416 GCA_036000265.1 Steroidobacteraceae bacterium
CGAGGAGACGGATTTCTGCCGCAGGGCGCGCGCGGCTGGCTTTCCGACCTGGTATGTGCCGGAGAGTCGGGTGATGCATGCCGCGGGGCAAACCACCAAGGTAATGGAGCGTACGGGCGCCCCGACGCGACTACCGGCGTGGTGGTTCGAATCCAGGCGCCGCTATCTTGCCGTCGCCTTCGGAATGCGGCGTGCGATTCTCATCGATCTGATCGTCGCTCTGGCCTATCCCATCGGGTTGCTCAAACGCCTCGCACTCGGTCGCGCAGCCAGCGCAGTTCCGCATTTCTTTCGCGACTTTCTGCGGCACAGCGTACTGCGGTCCCGCAATCGAGTCGTTCCTGAAAGAGCTGGCCCGCCGGACCTCCTCAGTCGTTAGCAAACGTCCACGCCGTCACGTCTTGCTGGGAAGGGCCGGTGTAGAGCGACGCCGTGAACCCGACGTAAGCGGTGTCGGCGCCCACCTCGGACGGAATGTCGACGCTCCAGGTTTTGGAGAACTTTGCAGTCGTCACCGTATCCTTCATCGAGAGGGTCAGTGTCGCGCCATCGTATGAAAGCGTGCAGGCTATCGGGTGGCCACTGGTCAGATCGATGCCCGTGATGGTCGTTTGCGGCTCGTATGGAGTCTCGCCGTTGGTGAACAGCCCGGTGGTGCCGCCGTTCCAGGTGTCGAACTTCACGCCGACGCTGGTCGAGATGCCAGCGTAGCCGCCGTCTGGGGTATTGATGCCGTAATTCTCGAAGCCGAAGGCGTACGGGCCGCCGCTGACGGCGGGAAGACCCGTATTGTCAGCGGACGCAGGCGTCTGGTTCTGGATGACGAAGAGGAGCGTGTTCTGGTCGCCACCCCCCGAGAACTGGAGAGTGAATTGCGTCGTGAATGATCGGACGTTCACGGGGGCGGCATAGAATCCCGAGCCGATCTCGATGCTGTTCGTCTTGTCCGTGAGCTGCAGGTCGGAGCCGGCGAGGGTGGCTGTTCCGGCGTTCAGCATGAGACCGCCCGCGCCGGCGAACCCGCTCGCGAAGTTGATGACCGGACTGCCGGCGGCCTGGATCTGATAGTTGCCCTGTGCCGGCTCGCTGCTCGTATAGCCGCTCTCGACCGCGATGGCCTGCACGATCTCGTTCGAGCTGACCGTGATGGGGCCGCTGTAAACGGAGGATGCGGTCGTCGGCGGCTTGCCGTTGGTCGTGTAGTAGATCGTGGCGGCGGCAGGAGCACTGAGCGTGACCGACTGCGAGGATGTATAGGCGCCGGGAGCCGGACTGAAGGTGGGTGAGGCAACGCGCGTGTTATATCCCTGCCACCAGCTCCATGAGTCGACCAGCAGAGGGACCGGATTGATGGTGCCTCCCGAGAAGCCGATGTAGGCCGTATCGCCTCCCACGACAGCGGGTATGTTCACCGGCCACTGGAAGTACGCCTGCTTTCCCGTCACGGTGTCAGTGAGGGCCATGGAAAGGAGGGCGCCGTCATAGACGACGTGCGCTGACACTACGTCGCCGCTCTGGAGGTTGATGCCCTGAGGGATGAGGTCCTGGACGGGCATGATGCCGTTGTCCATGAGCAGCCCGCCATCGAGGTAGAGCCCGGTCATGCTGGGCGCTGCCCCTGTGTAGGATTCGGAGCCGCTCGAGCCATTGGGGGTCGCGTTGAAAGCGATGGCGATGCTGTTGCCGATCGCCGTGCCGGCCGGATTCACGCTGTAGGCGAAATATCCCAGGCCATTGGAGTCTCCGCCGGCGCCAAAGCCTCGAGGGTCATTCTGAATGACGAAGCATATGCCGTAGCCGTTTGAGGTGATCTTGAACGTGAAGTCCGTCGTGAACGACGTGATGTTCTGCTTCGTGACGTACCAAGCCTGCCCGGCGTCGTGCACCTGGTTACCGGCTAGCTGGATCGCACCGCTGACGACCCCCTCGGCATCCCCCAGATTGATGGTGCTGGGGTTGGACGCGAAATTGGCGAAGCTGAAGATCGAGGTGGCGATGGTTGGCGGCGGCGGCGGTGCCGCGCTGACCGTGATCGTGAACGCCGGCAGTGTGGCGGAGCTGGCGGACGTGGCCGCATTGATCTCGATGTTGTTGTCCGCCCCCACATTCGAGGCGGCTGGGGTCCCGGAGAGTGAGCCGGTCTTGCTGCTGAAAGCGGCCCAGGCCGGCTTGTTCCTGATGCTGAAGCTCACCGTCTGACCACTCGGGGCACTGGCCGTCGGCGTGAATGAATACGCCTGGCCCACCTGGACCTTGGTAGAGGGTGTGCCACCGATCGTTGGCGCACTGGACCCACCGGAACCCCCGGAGCTGCCAGAACCGCCGGATCCGGAAGAGCCGGAGCCCGAGGAGCCGGATGAGCCGGATGAGCTCGTTGCGGGTGACCCCGGCGAGGCCGCGGAGGTTCCATTGCAACCGGCCACGGCGGCGAGAAGGAGAGCACAAAGCACGAACGTGCTTGTTCTCAGAGTCACTCTCATGGCGTTGCCCGACATGCGCTTCACCTCCAACTTGACCGCGAGCCCCAGAGCCGAAATCCTCCGGGGCCCGAGCCAAGGGATGAAAGCGGGAGACGATGAGCCCGGCCACGCCGCCGGCAGCTCGTCGGCAACCCCGCTATCTCGCACCTGGGCCGAGACCGGAGGCTTTGCGTCACCGCCTCGCGGCGGATTTGCCTCATGCAACGCAGGCCTTTATAGCAGCTTGGGCGGTGCGGATATAGTGTTGCCTCACAGTCTGCGACTCGTCGGCAGTTGCCGACACCTCTCAATTACCATATGTCCATGCCGTCACGGCTTGCGCAGACGGACCGGTATAGAGCGATCCCGTGAATCCGACATAGGCTGTGTTGGCCCCTACTGCCGATGGAATATTGAGGCTCCATTGCTTGGAGAAGGTCGCATGGCTCACCGTGTCCTCCATCGACAGGGACAAAGTCGCTCCGTCGTACGAGAGGGTGCACGCTATCGGGTTTCCACTGCCCATATTGACGCCCGTGACAGTCGTCTGGGGCGTATAGGGCGCCACGCCGCCCGTATATGCGCCAACAGTGCCGCCGTTCCAGAAGTCGAACTTCACACCGACGCTCTCATCGAGGCCCGCGTAGCCACCATCAGGCTGGCTCGGCGAGTAATCCTGAAAGCCGAAGGCGTACGGCCCGCCGCTGACGGCAGGGTGGCTCGCATCAGCGGAGGCCGACAGCTGATTCTGGATGACGAAGAGGAGCGTGTTCTGGTTGGCGTTACCCGAGAACTTCAAGGTGAACTGCGTGGTGAACGACTGGATGTTCACCGGCACGGCATAGAATGCCGAGCCAATCTCGATGCTGTTCGAGCTGTCCGTGAGCTGCAGGTTGGAGCCGCTGATCGCCGCCGTTCCGGCGGTCATCATGAGCCCCTTCGCGGCCGCGAACCCGCTCGGAAAGTTGATGATCGGGCTACTGGCGGCCTGGATCTGATAGTTCCCCTGCGCCGGCCTGCTATCGGTATAGCCATTCTCGACTGCGATAGCCTGGACCACCTCATTCGAGCCGACCGTGATCGGGCCGCTGTAGACGGAGGACGCGGTCGTCGGCGGCTTGCCGTTGGTCGTGTAGTAGATCGTGGCGCCGGCAGGACCGTTGATCGTGACCGACTGCGATGATGTATAGGAACCTGCAGCCGGGCTGAAGGTAGGCGAGGCGAGGCGCGTGTTATACCCCTGCCACCAGCTCCATGAGTCGATCAGCAGAGGGACCGGATTGATGGTGCCCCCGGAGAAGCCAACGAACGCGCTGCTACTTCCGATCGCGGCGGGTATGTTCACAGGCCACTGGAAATACGCCTGTGCCTTCGTCACCGTATCGGTCAGATTTATGGAAAGGATGGTCCCGTCGTAGACCACGTGCGCCGACATCACATCGCCGCTCTGGAGGTTGATGCCCTGCGGGATCAGGTCCTGGACGGGCATGATGCCGTTGTCCATGAGCAACCCGCCATTGAGGTAGAGCCCCGTCATGCTGGGCGCCGGGCCCGTGTAGGACTCGGAGCCACTCGAGCCATTGGGGGTCGCGTTAAAAGCGATGGCAATGCTGTTGCCGATCGCCGTGCCCGCCGGATTTTCACTGTAGGCGAAATACCCCAGACCATTGGAGTCTCCGCCGGCGCCGACGCCTCGAGGGTCATTCTGAATGACGAAGCATATGCCGTAGCCGTTCGAGGTGATCTTGAACGTAAAGTCCGTCGTGAACGACGTGACGTCCTGCTTCGTTACGTACCAGGCCTGCCCGGCGTCGTGCACTTTAATGCCAGCGAGCTCGATCGCACCGTTGACGACCCCTTCCGCGTCCCCCAGATTGATGCTGCTGGGGTTGGACGAGAAATTGGGGAAGCTGAATACCGAAGTGGCACTCCCACTCGGCGGCGGGGGAGGCGGCGGCGGCGGTGCTGTTTTGGTGACAGTGATGGCGAACGCCGGAAGCGAAGCGGAGGCCGTGGCGGTGCGCGCCTGGATTCCGATGCTGCCAAACGTACCGACATTGGAGGTGGATGGCGTTCCCGAGAGCCGGCCGTTCGCAATGCTGAAAGCGGCCCAGGAAGGCTTGTTGCTGACGGCGAAGCTCATCGCCTGGCCGCTGGGGTCCTTGACTGTCGGCGTGAATGAATACGCCTGTCCCGCCCTGACCTGCGTAGGAGGTGTGCCGCTGATGGTCGGGCCAGATCCGGACGACCCCCGGGTCACCTTGATTCGGAACGCTGGCAGCGCAACGGAGACACCGCTCGTGCGGTCGTACGTCGATATTGTGATGGTCTTGGACGTACCGACATTCGAGGCGGACGGGGTGCCGGAGAGCCGGCCGCTAGCCGTGCTGAAAGCGGCCCAACGCGGCTTGTTCCAGATGGCGAAGCTGCCCCTGTGACCGCTTGGCCACGTGCTTTTCGGCGTGAAGGAATACGTATGGCCTGCCTGAACCGTGGTAGGTGGCGTGCCGCTGATGGTCGGGCGAGTGGCCGCAGATGCGTTACTGGCGGCGAATACGCCGAGAAGGAGTGTGCAGAGCACGAACGTGCTCGTTCTCAGGAATACCCTCAGGGCGTTGCATGACATGTATCTGTGACCTCCACTCGACTGCGCGCCCAGAGCCAAATTCTTCCGGAGTCGCAGCAGGAGATCAGATATCGGGAGACGATGAGCTTCGCGAAGCTCGCCGGCAACCCCGCTATCTCGCACCGTGGCTCGAGACCGGAGGCTTTGCGTCCCCGCCTCGCGGCGGGTTTACCTCATGCAACGCAGATGTTTATAACAGCAAGACCGCGCGGAAAGTATCGTGTTATTTCGCAGTGCGCAAGACGTCGGTCACGAGCGACACCCGCCCAATCTGCTCGTCGCCGGACCCCGACAAATCCAGCGTGAGCGCGCATCGCATCGGCCTGTTGGAAAGTGCGGTCGCGCTCAGGCTGCGATGCAATCCGCGACGCGATCCGGGACACGATTCGCGACGGCGGCGTCCGCGATGGGATTCGTGAGGGGGTCCGCCATAAGACTCGCGATGGGATCCGAGGCGGCCCGCGACGCGATGCGATTCGCGATCCGTTCACGCCTGCGCCCTTGCGCCGACTTAAGTAAAACCGGACCTCGCCGCTGCGCCGCGGGCTGCACTTGCGGCCCTCCTCAGGTATCGAGAGAATTGCAATGAAAACCCTGAGGTTTTCGTGTACGCAGTTCTCCATGAGCAGAGTGATACGGCATGTCCGCTGACCTGATCGACTCGTCCAAGAGATGGGACGTCATCGTGGTGGGCAGTGGCATGGGCGGTGCGACTGTCGCCCACGCGCTGGCGCTCACGGGGCTGGAAGTCCTGGTTCTGGAGAAGGGGAGGCGAATAGCGGCAACCACCGACCAGGACCAGGGCGTGACGCCCGAGGTGCGGATCGAGCGCGGCTGGTGGCCAATGCCCATCAGCGAGATGAGAAGCGACGGGACGCATGCCACCGTCTTCGCGCCTCTCGGCTGCGCCGTGGGGGGATCGACCGTCCACTACGCGGCCGCGCTGGAGCGCATGGCGGCGACGGACTTTCAGCAGGTCGGGTCGGCGACCCGGAATCTGCCGCAGTGGCCGGTCACGTACGAGGAGTTCCTGCCGCACTACGAAGCCGCCGAAACGCTCTATCGCGTGCAGGCGAGTCCTGAGGCAGCGATCGGCAGGATGAGTGAATGGGACCGGGCCCTCATGGAGCGGATGCGCCGCAATGGACTGCAGCCCGAGCCGCTGCGCGTGGCAATGCGGTATGACGATCAGTGCGAGGAGTGCATCGGCCGGATTTGTCCCAGAAAGTGCAAGGCCGATGCGGCATCAGCGTGCCTCGACGAGGCTCTGCGGCGTAAGAACTGCCGAATGCTGCAGAACTGTGACGTTCAGTCCGTCGCGGCCGACGGGGCGAGCGTGCAGGGAGTGCGAGCGGTCTGCGAAGGGAAGGAGATTCTCATACGAGGCCGCATCGTCGTGCTGTCCGCGGGTGCCTTCCGCTCGCCGCTCATCCTGCTGAGATCCGCGAGTGCCGCCTGGCCCGCGGGGCTGGCAAACGAGTCGGACCAAGTGGGCAGGAACCTCACGTTTCATACTACGGATCTCTTCGCACTCTGGGCGCCGCATCGCTACGACCGGCGCGGAAAGCAGAAGAAGGCCATCTCGGTCAGGGACTTCTATCTCGTCGCGGGGGAGCGCCTGGGCTATGTGCAGAGCATGGGCATCGAGATCGGACGAGGTGCGATAGCGCTGCATCTGAAGAACATCATGCGCGGCCGCGGAATCGCCAGCGAGCTGCTGCTCTCGGTACTGGCGAAGGTGCCGTCCCATCTGGGTGCGTTGTTCCTGGGGAATGCCGGATTGTTCGCGGCGATGACGGAAGATGATCCCGATCCCGACAACAGAGTGACGGTCGATCCGGGGCAGCCGGACGGTGCCCGCTTCAGCTATACGATAACCGATGACGTGCGCCGACGTGCCGACGCATTGCGCGACAAATTTGCGGCGGCGATCAGGCCCTGGCGCCTCGCGCGCCTCTCCACGGCGTTGACGATGAACCACGGGCATCCATGCGGAACGTGCAGGTTCGGCGCGGACCCGCGCAGCAGTGTCCTCGACCGGGACTGCAAGGCGCACGGATTGAGCAATCTCTTCGTGGTCGACGCCTCGTTCATGCCGCGCAGCGGCGCAATCAATCCCAGCCTGACGATCGCAGCCAATGCGCTGCGTGTCGCGCCCCGCATCGCCGCCGCGCTCGGCTGAGCCCGCGCTGTGAAGATGCCCTCACAAGTAGAAGAATGCGGGGGACGCTGCAAGGTGGCTCCGGTAGAAGACGCCGCTCCTTCAGCGAGCGTTCCGGACTGGTCACGGGAAAATAAGCGGCCCTTTGCCTGGATCCCCGCGCGCTCGCTGCTGGCGAGCATTCGCTCCTACCAGCGCCACGGAAATTCGCGCTGGCCCTGGCACCTGTTGCTGCAGAAAGTCGCCGTGCTGCGGCACCGCTTCTGGAGCATGATCACCGGAGCGGACATTCCTGTGAATTCCTGCATCAGCGGCGGTCTCATGATTCCCCATCCCAATGGCATCGTCATCCATCCTGGCAGTGAGATCGGCCCGAACTGCATGATCCTGCAGCAGGTCACCATCGGTGTCGCCGACGGCGATCGGGCGCCGCGTCTGGGCGGCAACGTCCTCGTGGGCAGCGGGGCAAAGGTCCTGGGCCCGGTACGAATCGGGGACAATGCGCGCATCGGTGCCAATGCCGTGGTGCTGCAGGACGTACCCGATGGGGCTACCGCGGTGGGGGTGCCGGCACGCATCATCACGCGGGCCAACGCGAGGTCGACGCCATGACTTCCCGAATGAGGGCGCAACGCAGGCTGGTGAGCAGTACCTTTGCTCTTGCCCTGCTGCTCGCCGGCGGCTCGCGCACAGCAGGCGCCGCCTCACCCGCGAATGCGAGCTCACCGTTGGGAATGAACCTGAACGGCGTGAGCTATTACTCCACCGAGCAGCCGTTCCTGAACGTATTCGTGACCAACGGCGGCTGGGTGACGCATAGCCAGGACACGTGGGATACGCATGAGGAGCAGTACCTGCAGCTCGATGCCAACGGGTATCCGAAGACGCTCGTCGCAGCCCCGTCCGATCCGCATTCGCCGCAACTGTTCGATGCCGTAGGAATAGTCGTCGACCGGGTGCCAGCCCCGTTTCTGTACCCTGCAGGCAGATACGTCGTGCTGTACGAGGGAGAGGGAACGCTGACCTACGAATTCGATGCACGGCTGATCAGCTCCTCGCGCGGCCGCGATGTCATCGAAGTCGCAAGGCCGTCCGACAACAACGGTATCCATGTGCAGATTACGGAGACAGATCCCAGGCACAACGGCAGCTACATCCGCAACATCAGGATCGTCCCGGAGCAGGAATTAGCCGCGTTCAAGGCAGGTCAGCTCTTCGATCCCGCCTTTGTGCAGATGCTCAGCCGATTTCGGGTCCTGCGCTTCATGGACTGGTTGAATACGAATGGCAACACGCTCTCATCGTGGTCCTCGCGCCCTGTTCCGAGCTATTACAGCTGGACCCCCGGTGTGCCGCTCGAAGTGGCGGTGGCTCTTGCCAATGCCGTATCCGCCGATGCCTGGCTGAACGTGCCGGCAATGGCGGATGACGATTACGTCCGGCAAATGGCCGCGCTGGTGCACGGCAAGCTGGGACCCACCCAGAAGGTCTATCTGGAGTACAGCAACGAGGTCTGGAACAACTCCTTTCCCCAGTACGACTATGCGGTGACGCGCGGCAAGCAAGCCTGGCCCAATCGACCGTCGGGCAAGAACGGCTACGAATGGAATCGCAACTGGTATGGAATGCGCAGCGCGCAGATCTGCGACAGGTGGAAGGCCGCCTGGGGCCCCGACCGCAATCGGGTGATCTGCGTGCTGGCAGCTCAGGCGGCTTATGGCTACTCCGCGACGGAGGCGCTCGATTGTCCCTATTGGACGGCGGGCGCGCCCTGCTCAGGACATGGAATCGGCGCCGTCGCGATCGCACCCTATTTCGGCGATCGGAACTTGTCCTCCCAGTGGGTCGCGCAGCCGGATGGCGGGCTTGCAAGTCTATTCGGGTCGCTCGCCGCGGGCGGCGATTCGGGTGTTCCAGACGGAGGCTGGTTCCATGAGACCGCGCAATGGGAAACCTCGTACGCGGCAATCGCTGCGCGTTACCATCTGCCCCTGATCGGCTACGAGGGCGGTCAAGGCTTCATCAGCGGCTCGAATGATCCGGCAGCCCGGCTGCTCGTTGCCGCCAGCCGTGACCCGCGGATGGGGGCGGCCTATACGCAATACCTGCAGCAATGGAAAGGGAGCGGCGGCGAGCTGCTCGTGCTGTTCAATGACATAGGCTCGTTTTCACAGTACGGCGAGTGGGGCGGGCTGGAATCGCTCATGCAGTGGAAGGCCTCCGGCGCGCGATCGCCGCCGAAGTGGGCCGCCATCCAGGGCTTCATCCGCAGCACGCCCTGCTGGTGGCCGCAATGCTCGCGGTGAGGGGCTAGACGGGGAGCTGCTGGTCGCCGGCACTGATGAAGCGCGAATACAGCGGATGCTCGAAGAAATGCGCCGAGAACATCTGGTGATGCCAGAAGATGTCCGGCCGGCGGCAGGTGAGATAGTAGATCGGCGACAGCTTGACTTTGGCGTGCTCCGAATTGAACTGGTGGATCGCCAGGCGTTGGCCGACGAAGTCGTTGTACAGCTCCATGTCGCCGCCGATGATGTCATCGAAGTAGCAGACCACCCGGGGAAGCAGGCGGCTCGGATCCGCGTCGAAGAGCTTGAGGGCCGACAGGGTCGATGAGTAGTAGTCCATGTCGTGCGACACCGCTCCCACGGGAGCGGGGTCGTGCTTGTCGAAGAACGAATGAATCGTCTCGCTCACTTCGCCGAAGACCAACTTGGACCGCGTCAGCCTGCTCTGCAGCGCCGGGACGTCCATTTTGAAAAAGCCCGCCTGCCAGTGATAAGGCAGATCGCGGTAGTCGGCGGGCGGCGGCAGACCCGCGCCCGTGTCGAAACCGTAGATCTCGATCTTCACTGGGAATATGCGCTCCACCTCCGCCGCATGCTGCTCGAGACTCACCAGGCCCGAGCCGCCGGCAACGCCGAATTCCACGACGCTCACCCGCGGAAGCCGCAGCCTCGCCGCCAGTTGCGCCGCCTGAAACACCAGGTACGCGTAGTTGGGCCGCGCGAGGAGGCCGCGGTCGTATCTGAAGCGGTAGCTGCCCATGCCGCTTCTCTGCACGAGCTGACGAAGGAGACCTTTCAAAGCCATGCGAGCTCCTACAGAATCTTGCTCAAGCCGCGGACGAGGATCGGGGGCAGAAAGTCGCGCGCGACGGCTGCGACGCGCTGCCGGGCGGTCAGTTTGAATTCACCCTCGCGACGCTCGCGAAAGATGGTCGAATGCTCGCCGCTGATCTCCTCGGGCGGGCGTCCGTTGCTGAAGTAATAGAGCGCCATCGATTTGCGGGTCATGTTCTGCGGGCACTGCAGCGGCTCCGGGTGACCGTGGTAGGTGAAGTCCGTGGTGCCGAAGATCATGACCCGGTTGAAGAGGGGCGCAACCCTGGCCTCGCAGCGCGTCATGTTCCGGTCCCACAACTCGAGGTTGCCGCCGTACTCCTCCTTCCAGTCCTTGTTGAGATAGAGCAGCAGGTTGAGTCTGCGGTCCAGGTTGTACTGGCCGTGCTTGTTGAAATCAGAGTGCACGCCCAGCTTGCCGCCGCGCACGATCTGGTGCAGGCCACCGCCCTCGAACCCCGGATCGGGGATCAGGTTGGCAATGCCGGTAACGCGGCTCAGGAAATCGAGAAAACTCGCGGAGTTGAGATGGTAGAAGAGCAGGCGGGTGGCGGGACCGAAGGATGCTTCCTTGGCCGTCGCGAGCTTGATCTCGCGATCGTTGTCGAACTTCTGCCAGGGAATGTCGCTCGGCTTGGGGAATTCGGCGAGCACCTGGTCCACCAGAGCGGGATCGAAGAAATTGTCGAAGACGACGTGGGGATACGGCTTCGCGGTCGAATAAGCGATGCGTGCCCGTTCCTCTTCCGACTTCATGCGGGCAAGAGGCAGGAAGGAATCGATGCCGAGATCTTTGACCGACTGCATAGAGACTCCGCGCTCCCGAACGGACCGAGCTCAGGTATTTTCCAGACTGGCGGCGCTTTTTCTTCGACGTAGTCCGCCGATCGTCATCGACGGCCATGCTAGCACTTTACTTATTCCTGTGGAGGTGCAGGTGCAGCCAACTGTGCGGCACCACTGCCAGGAAGAGATGGCTCAGGGTGAAGCAGATAAGGAACGTGCCGAGCGCGAGGCCCATCCAGCGCAGCTCGGTCCTGAATTTCAA
>DASYGA010000350.1:0-3978 GCA_036000265.1 Steroidobacteraceae bacterium
TACTTTGCCTTCGATGTCGTGGGCGTACTGGTAATCCTTGCCGTAGTCGAGATCCTTCATGAGTTTGGTCGGCGCGTTGCGCAGGTGCAGGGGGACGGGCTCGGCGCGGGTGTTTTCGATGTCTGCGGTGACGGCGCCCCAGGCGGCGTAGACCGCGTTCGATTTGGGTGCGAGCGCGAGATAGGCGGCGGCCTGCGCGAGGGCGAGCTCGCCTTCGGGTGAGCCGAGGAAGTCCATGGCATCGCGGGCGGAGAGCGTTAGATTCAACGCCTCTGGCGCGGCCAGCCCGATGTCTTCAGACGCCATGCGGACCAAGCGGCGCGCGATGTAGAGCGGATCTTCGCCGGCGGCGAGCATGCGGCCGAGCCAGTAGAGCGATGCGTCAACGTCACTGTTGCGAATGGATTTGTGCAGCGCGGAGATGAGGTCGTAGTGCTGCTCGCCACTCTTGTCGTAGAGAAGGACGCGTTTCTGCAGGGCCTCGGTGGCAATCTCGCGGGTGATGCGGCGGTCCGGCGTGGTGGCCGCGAGGCGGCCAGCAATTTCGAGCGCGTTGTAAGCGCCTCGCGCGTCGCCTGAGGCATAGGAGGCCATGAGGGCGAGGGCGTCGTCATCGGCGGTCAGATTGTCCTTCGCGAGGCCACGTTCGTCCGTGAGTGCGCGGTGGAGCAGCGTGATGAGCTCGTCTTCCGTGAGCGGCTGCAATGTATAGACGCGGCAGCGGGAGAGCAGCGCGCCGATGATTTCGAAGGAGGGGTTTTCCGTCGTCGCGCCGATGAGCCGGATGGTGCCGCGCTCGACATAGGGAAGGAATGCGTCCTGCTGGGCCTTGTTGAAGCGATGGATCTCGTCGACGAAGAGGATGGTGCGCGAGCCGTAGTGCGCGGCTTTTTCGGCGTCGACCATGACCTGCTTGATCTCCTTGATGCCGGAGAGGACGGCGGAGAACTCGATGAAGGTGGCGTGGGTGGTCTCGGCGATGATCTTGGCGAGGGTGGTTTTGCCGACGCCCGGCGGACCCCAGAAGATCATCGAGGCGGGGTCGTCCGATTCGATCTGCATGCGCAGCGGCTTGCCGGGGCCGACCAGATGCTGCTGGCCGAGGTATTCGTCGAGGGTGCGCGGGCGCATGCGTTCGGCGAGCGGCGCGGCGCGGCGGGTGGATGCGGACGCGAGCTCGGGTGTGCCGCCGAAGAGGCTCATGGTCGGGTTGGACGTCAGTAGTACGTGGAATGTAGTGGGATCCCACCCTTCGCTGCGCTCAGGATGGGGCACCCTATTTCGCGGCCCTGCCAGCAGACTGCTGGTCCCTTCGACAAGCTCAACGCAGGCCCCTCTCTGCGCTCAGGATGACACATCATTGCTGGGGCCGGGCTTTCCGGGCCCGCTGGCGGGAGGCCTCATATAGCAGGAGGCTGCCGGCGATCGCGGCGTTGAGGCTTTCGACGGCGCCTGGCGTGGGTATGGTGACGCGATGGGCCGCCGCTGAGAGGAGAATGTGGCTGAGGCCCGAGCCCTCATTGCCGATGAGCAATGCGCACGGCCCGGTGAGGCGCGCTTCGCGGATGGGGGTACCATCGCGCGCGACTGCGGCGATGGCGGGGATGCGATGTTGCTCGAAGATATTGAGCGCTTCCGGTTCCGTTGCATGGATAGCGGGGATGCGGAAGGCGGAGCCGGCGGAAGCGCGGAGGGCCTTGGGGTTCCAGGGACTGGCGGCGCCGGGCAGAAGCATGACCCCAGTGGCGGCGAAGGCCTCGGCGGAGCGAAGGAGTGTGCCGACGTTGCCCGGATCCTGCAGGCCCGCGAGCACAAGAATCAAGGGAGCAGGTGTAGCGAAGAGATCGAGCGGTGAAAAGGCTGGAGGGTGGACGAGCGCGGCGATGCCCTGGGGCTCCTGGGTAGCGACGGCGCTCAAGAAGACATCGGAGGGCAGCAGGAGTTGTTCGGCGCCTTCGGGAATGGGGAAGGGTGGATTGCAACCGTCGCTCAGGAAGACGGTTTCAAAACGGAGATTGCTGCGCAGTGCTTCGGCAACGAGGTGCTGGCCTTCGACGGCGATGAGGCCTGCGGGGGTTCTGCCGGTGCGGGCGAGGGCGGCGCGGAGTTCCTTAACGCGAGGGTTCTGACGGCTTTCAACAAGGCGGAGGCGGGTGCGAACGGGGCCGGCGGGCATCGGGGCGATTCTACGCTGTGCCAGATACTTTGGCGGCAACGGGGGCGTTTCCCCTGTCGTTTTTGACAGAAGCGAGAGGCGAGGGCAGAACACTCCCGGGCTACTTCGCAGCCAGAGTAGCTCGGGAGGGCACCGCGAGCGTGCTCCACGGCTTCGCCGCGAGCACGATTCTGTTGGATGGATTGGTCAGGTGGTATACACCTACTGGAAAGTGTTTCGCACCGTATGGTGCGCGTGGTCCCAGGAGAGCCTTTGTCAGCAGAGATGCTTCGTGTCCATCCGGATGAGCCGGAAGCGGACCGTGTGAAATATATAGTCTCGTGCTTGCGAGCCGGTAGTGTTGTCGGGATGCCGACGGACACGTTCTACGGCCTGGCCGTGGACCCGGTGAACCTGCGCGCGGTAGAGAGTATTTATGAGATCAAGAGCCGGTTGAAGCACAAGCCGCTTTCGCTGCTGATGGCGGAAGTGGAGCAGGCGTATGACCTGGCGCGAGACCTGGGCAGGAGCTTCGATGTGCTGGCGGAGCGCTTCTGGCCGGGGCCGCTGACGCTGATTGTGCGCGCCGGAGCGAAGCTGCCGCTGCGTTCGACGGCGAATACCGGCAACGTGGCATTGCGCGTGCCCGATGCGGCGATCCCGCGCGCGGTGGTGGCGGCGTTCGGGCTGCCGATTACGGCAACGAGCGCGAACCTGCATGGCGCACCGGAGTGCACGCATGCGGCCGGCGTGCGGGACCAGATCGGCGAGCGGATTCCGCTGATCGTAGACGGCGGCCCCACGGCGCGGCAGTCGCACACGACGATTGTGGACCTCTCGGGCGGCGGTGATTCGTGGCAGATCCTGCGAGAAGGCTCGATTGCCACGCACGAGATTGCGCTCGCATTGCAGACCTGAAGGAGTCAGCGAGTCAGCGAATCAGGACGCTTAGATCCGGAGGGCATCAGAAGCGCTCCCGGCTGGAGCGGCTGCAGGACGGGAGAGGTTGGAGATTTGGATGGGGGCGGCGAGAGCGGACACGACGGACGAGCGCCCGACGGCACGGGATGCAAGGCAACTGCGCCGGCGATGGTTGCGGCGGGTCGTGGGCGGGCTGTTGCTGCTCGCAGCGGCGGGTGTGGGCTGCTGGGTGCTCTGGGTCTATGTGCAGATCGAGCATTACGCCAATGTGGATGAGGCGCGCCCGGCGGATGCGATCGCGGTGTTTGGCGCAGCGGAGTATGACGGAAGACCATCACCGGTACTACGGGCAAGGCTGGCGCAGGGGCTGCTGCTCTATCAACGAGGACTGGCGCCGCTGATCATCACGCTGGGGGGCAGCGGCGATCCGCAGCACTCCGAGGGCGGGGTGGGACATGATTTTCTGGTTGCGCAAGGGGTACCGGAAAGTCGCATCATTGCAGAGACGCAGAGCCGGACGACCGACGAATCGGCACGGCGGCTGGCGGCCATTGCGGAAGAGAATCATATCCACAGCATCCTGGCGGTGTCGGATGGAACCCACCTGTTTCGCATTCATCAACTGTGCGAGAGCTATGGTCTGACGGTGTATACATCGCCGAGGGCGGTGGGACGACGCATCGGAAGGTGGCGCCGGGGACGGCGGCTGGCCCATGAGATAGCCAGCTACATCGGCTGGAAGGTGGGGCTGTAGCATTCTTCTGCCCTAGTTCGGCGAGTGAGACTGGGTGGCTTTTGCTTAGCGAGAGTTAAAAGAGCAATCGCTGACCGGTCGACAGGAGATGCTCTACGAGAGGCGGAGATGACAGAGCTGCGAGTGTGGCGGGCAGGCGAGCGGGACC
>DASYGA010000352.1:0-1571 GCA_036000265.1 Steroidobacteraceae bacterium
AAGCTGGAGAGCGCCCATGGGTACGAGGACGACGTTCATTTGCGATTGCTGCTTCCGCGAAGCCGACAACAATCTGGGGTGGGCATACATCAGGGTCAACGGCGAAAGTGATGGCAAGCAACTCATGCCGGACGACAATCGAGACCTATGCGAGATCTGCTGGAGTCCGCTGCAGACGCTGATGAAGAAGGTTCATGACGAAGCGCGCATCAGGCGGCGGAATTCGCCAGCGGGAGCTGAAAGCCAGTCAATCAAGAGGTAACGCCCGATGTCGACGAGTGCGACCCAAGGCGAAGGTCACACGCCGAGCTTGATGAGTGGAGCCGCTTGCGCTGCTCCCCCTTGTCTGCGCAGACATGTTGCACCGCATCCTATCGGCGCTCACTTTGCGATGCTAGGCTCGCGCCGCGACGGGAGAATGACTTCCTACCTGATATCAACTGGAGGGCGTGATGACAGAGAGCGTCTACAAGGTGATTGAGCTGGTCGGCACAAGCAAGGAATCCTGGGAAAAGGCAGCCGCGACGGCACTCAACAGGGCCGGAAAATCCCTGCGCGATCTTCGCGTCGCCGAAGTCGTCCAGCTCGATCTTCAACTCGATGCGAAGGGCAAGGTCGAAGCCTACCGCACCAAGCTCAAGGTCTCATTCAAATTCGAAGGCTGACGTTCTGATCGGAGCGCGGGCCGGAATTGCCGCCTTCTCCTCGCCAACGCGAGGGAGGTGAAGTCGTAAGCTCGGCAGCGCGGTGACAGCGGGCCTTGGGGTCTCCTGCTTCTGCTTCGATCGCAGATGGCGCTGGAATTCCGGCGTTTCGCGGCGTTAGATGCCGAAGCAAGGACCCTGAAACCGAACAAGGGAGACGCCAATGATGCTCGATTGGGAAGCCTATCGTCAGGAGGTTTTGGCCGGCGTCGGCGAGATCGCCCATCTCAGCCCCGATACGGTGCGGGGCTACGCCGCGCTCGGGGCGGCAGGCCAGAAGGCCGATCTGTTGGGTGCCAAGGTGCGCGAGCTCATTGCTCTTGCGGTGGCGGTCACCGTCCGGTGCGACGGGTGTATAGCGGTGCATGTCAACGCTGCGATCCGACACGGCGCCACCCGCGAGGAGATCGCAGAGGCGCTGGGTGTAGCGACGGCGATCAATGCCGGAGCGGCTCTGGTGTTTTCGACGAGGGCGATGGACGCTTACAGCGCCAATGAGAAGACGACAACGTAACGGGTTTCTCTGCAATCGACCGGTCGCGTTCCTGCTTACCCAGCTTGGCTGAGGAGCCGGATATTTTCTCATCCCGGCAAGCTCTCGTGAGAGCTACCGGCTGCGAGCCGACGCCTGCCTGCTTCCGTCAGCCCAAGCACGCCAGCAGCGAATGGAATTCCTCGTTGCTCAATGATCCCGGACGAACCTCGACCATCTCCTACTTGACCTTCCGAAAATCCATGCTGCGTAAGATGATGCCAGGCGGATTGCCTTCGAACTCGGTCGCAAGAAACTTGCGAATGGCGCTCTCCTCAATTCGGTCCCGCAGCCTCATGAACTGGGCTTCTCGCTGGTCCGGTTTGGTCCGTACG
>DASYGA010000358.1:0-3167 GCA_036000265.1 Steroidobacteraceae bacterium
CTGTTCGTCACTCTGCTCGGCGCGTTCCAGGCCCTCATCGGACGGCTTTGCGACCAGGAAGAAGTGGTCGTCGGCGTGCCAACGGCCGGACAATCCTTGCTCGAGGACCAGATCCTAGTCGGGCACTGCGTCAACTTCCTGCCGATCCGCGCCCGTTGGTCGCGCGAGACATCGATGAAGCAACACCTCGCCAACGTCGCCAAGCGGGTCCTGGATGCCTACGAGCACCAGAGCTATACGCTCGGCACACTGGTGCGCAAGCTCGACCTGCCCCGGGAGCAGAACCGGGTGCCGCTCGCGGAGATCCAGTTCAACCTGGAGCGGCTGGCGGATCGGGTCCAGCTGGGGGACCTCGAGGTGCAGGTGACACCCAATCCGAAGGCTCACGTCAATTTCGACTTGTTCCTGAACGTCATCGAATCCGACGACGGTCTGCGGCTCGACTGCGACTACAACACGGATCTGTTCGATGCCGCGACCATCGGCGGCTGGCTCGACTGCTATGAGGCGCTGCTCGAAGCCACCGTCGCCGATGCCTCGCGCCCCGTCGTTCTCATGCCGTATCTTCCGGCAGCAGTCCGTCAGCAGCTGCTGCTGGACCGAAACCGCACGGACGCGGAGCTGCCGGCGGAGGGTTGCGTGCATCGCCTGTTCGAGGCCCGGGCCGCCCACAGCCCACGCGCGATCGCGGCGCAATTCGGCAGTGAGACTCTGAGCTACGAAGAGCTCGATTGCAGAGCCAACCGCCTGGCGAGCTATTTGCTCCGGCGGATCGGCGGCACGGGCGCAGAGCGCCTCGTCGGCATCGCGGTCGAGCGCTCGCTCGACATGCTGGTGGCGATGATCGCCGTGCTCAAGGCAGGCTGCGCCTACGTGCCTCTGGACCCGACGCACCCGCCGGCACGCTTGCGCTACATCCTGGAGGATGCGCGCGTATCAGCCCTGATCACCGATCAAACAGCGGCCGACATCGCCATATCCGACGCGACGCCAGTCGTTCATCTGTCACGTGATGCCGCGGCCATTGCCGCGTCGCCCGCTGCTGCCCCGGCAGCCGCGGCGAGCGGTGACAGCCTGGCTTACGTGATCTACACGTCAGGCTCCACGGGGCGACCCAAGGGAGTCGAGGTCAGCCACCGCGCGGTGGTCAACCTTTTGGCGGCAATGAGCCGCGCGCCGGGGCTCGCGGCGAAGGATGTCCTCTTTGCCGTGACCACGGTCTCGTTCGACATCGCGGGTCTCGAGCTCTTCCTCCCCCTGATCGTGGGCGCGCGGGTGGTCATTGCCGGCCGCGAGGACCTCGCGGACGGATTCGAGCTGCTGCAGCGCATACAGGAGACCGGCGCCACCGCCATGCAGGCGACTCCGGCCACCTGGCGGCTGCTGCTGGAGGCCGGCTTCCGTGCACCGGCCGGCTTCAGGATGCTCTGCGGCGGGGAAGCGCTGCCCCGGGACCTCGCCGACCAGCTGCTCGCCCATGAAGGTGAGCTGTGGAACATGTATGGGCCGACGGAGACCACCATCTGGTCATCCTGCGGCCAGATCCATCCGGACGGCCGGCCGATCACGGTGGGCCGCCCCATCGGCAACACTCAGTTTTACGTGCTCGACCGCAATGATCAGCCGACCGCCCCAGGCGTGCCGGGGCAACTGCACATCGGCGGCGTCGGACTGGCGCGGGGCTATCACGAGCGGCCCGAGCTGAACGCCGAGAAGTTCCTCGCCAATCCGTTTGCGCCCGGCAGGATCTACCGCACGGGCGACCTCGCCCGTTGGTTGCCGGATGGAACGATGCAGGTCCTCGGCCGCATCGACCATCAGGTGAAGGTGCGCGGATTCCGCATCGAGCTCGGCGAGATCGAGGCGGCCCTGACGCGCAAGGCCGGCGCACGCGCCGCTGCCGTCATCCTGCGGGAGGACGTCCCCGGCAGGCAGCGCCTGGTCGCCTACTACGTGCCGGGTCCCGGCACGCGGGGCTCTTCCGACGCGCTGGCGGAGCGGCTCGCCGAGGAGCTGCCCGAGTACATGATCCCGTCGGCATGGGTGCAACTCGAGGCACTGCCGGTCTCCCCCAACGGCAAGCTCGACCGCGCGGCCCTGCCCGCGCCGGCCGCCGGTCAGCGGGTCGCGGAGCAGGATTATCGGGCGCCGACGACCGCGACCGAGATCGAGATCGCCAGGATCTGCGCCGAAGTGCTGCACCTCGAGCGGGTGGGCGTCGACACCGACCTGCTGCGCCTCGGAGCAGACTCGATCCAGATGTTCCAGATCGTCGCGCGGGTCAATCGCATTGGCCTACACCTTTCCGCGAAGCAGCTCTTGCAGCAGCGCACGATCGCGGAAGTGGCGCGACGCCTCGATGAGGAGAGCAGGGAGGCACCCAAGCGGCCGCCCGAGTCGGCCCTCCCCACTCTGGGTCAATTCAAGCGCGGGCGCCGGGCCGGATCAATGACATAATTACGGCAAGCCCGGTAGAGAGCACCCCATGTCAACGCCTTTGCAACTCGACACGGCGCCCGGCTCAGGCTCCGGCGAGCGGCTTTCACGACCTGATCGGCTCATTCGGCTGCAGCCCGAGGCCTTTCGCGAGCGCTTCAACCGGCGCCATTTCCTCTTCGAGCACGCGCTCTCCGACCATCCGCTCTTCAAGCTGCCGCGGCTCATCGAGCTCGCGCGCGACACGCAGCGCAAGCGCCCGGCGCATCTTTACTACGATGTCGGCGTGACCGATCTCAACGAGCGCTGGGGCACTTCGCCCACCGACCTGGCGGTCGACGACACGATCCACCGCATCGAGACCTGCAACGCCTGGATCACCCTCAAATACGCCGACAACGATCCCGCGTACGCGATGGTGCTCGAGCGGTGCATGCAGGACATCCTCGAGGTCAGCGGGCGCGAGCTCGAGCGCTTCATGCGCCTCCGAGAAATCATCATTTTTATCACCTCTCCCCATCGTCTGACGACCTATCACATCGACAGCGAGTGCAATTTTCTCCTGCAGTTGCAGGGCCCCAAGGAGATCAACCTCTTCAAGTCCGACGACCGGGAGGTGCTGCCGGAGCAGGAGATCGAGTATTTCTGGACCCGGGACACCAATGCGCCCGTCTACAAACCGCACCTGCAGCATCATGCCGATGTGATCGCGCTGCGGCCCGGCGTCGGGG